>NZ_CP150301.1:3073333-3410000 GCF_045040795.1 Oceanobacillus sp. FSL H7-0719
GTTTTAGAGTTTATGATATTGATTTCAGGAGAAATAAAATCGCGAGTATTTAGTATGATTTTAACGGTCGTATTATTGATAACCATTATAATTGGTCTTTATGTTTCTTGGTGGTCTCTTTTTATTATGGCAATGTCATTCGGATAATATAAAATTAACAATTGAAAATATATAAAGTAAAAAGATACGAGGTCAATCATTCTTGTATCTTTTTTAATTTTAGAACACTATTGTGTTTTGCAAGCAAAAAGTTTAGAAGAATGCAACGAAAAGTTTAGAACTTTGCCAGCCCGTTTTTTCCTTTGTAATTAACGATTCGATAAAGCGTATTTTACGCGGTAACTATCACCAGTGAAACTTAAGATATGGGCATGGTGAATAACTCGATCCACCAAGGCAGCGGTTAAACGCGCATCCACAAATATTTTATTCCACTGACTAAACTCTAGATTTGACGTGATGATAAGACTCTTTCGTTCATACCAGTCTGAGATTAATTGAAATAGTAATTCGGCTCCATCCTTGCTAAATGGGACGTATCCCATCTCATCGAGAATAATTAAATCTACTTTGTTAAATCGGTTCCTCAATAGCTGATAGCGTCCGTCAGTCCATGACTTTTCCAATAACTCTATTAAATCAGCGACCCGGTAGAAACGGACCTCATATCCGTTTCTACAAGCCTTACGGCCTAATGCCGTGGCCAGATGTGATTTTCCCGTTCCTGGTGCACCTGTTAAAATATCTAGGCCCTTTAGATAGAATTTCTCCATTTGCAGAAACAACTTTATAGTAATCCCAGTATTGAATTAAATATAATTTATTGTAATGATAACTCTTAGGCACGTGAATTAGTGCTCGATCTATACGCACCTCGCCATATTTATTAGCGGTCACCATCGATTGTTTAAATACCGGATAATTAGATTCTGGTAAAGCCAGACCGTATTTTTTCTCTTCTTCCAACAAATCTACAATAACTTCGCCCTTTTTATAATGAGACCGTTCATGATCTTTCCTACACTGTTCGAATAATAAATCACGTAAGTGTGCTAAATCTCTTATGACAGGAGATGGTGTGAAAAAATTGTAACGCACATATCCCACTTTATTTTCTACATGTCCCTTTTCGTTTCCCTTTCTTGGGTTACAAGCTTGCGCTTCAAATCCATAGTGACTCGCAAAGCGTTGAAATTCCTCTGTGAAGACTGTTTCCTGATTACGCCCTCTTGCCTTAACCACTGCTGCTGAGAGATTATCCAAGCGAAGTTTCCTAGGAACAAATCCAGATTGATTAAAGATTACTTTAAGGCCTTCTAAAAAGCATTCCTGGTTTTCCGCAGGTAAGGGAACCGTAAAGCCTGCGTTACTATAAGGAAAACTCATCACCAAACAATGGATATCTTTTGCTTTTCCATCTTCAATCGCTTCCGTAATACCAAAATCTACCTGAGCTTCGGCTGGTGGATGAGTTAGTCTTTCGTATTCTTCTTTCAACTCGTCCGTCTCATTCAACATCTTTTCTTTCCATTCTTCTTGGATAAAATTACAAACGGTTCGATAAGAACCGGAAAATCCTAATTTCTGTAATCCTTCAAATATATTTTTATTGTTCCTTCTAGATTTCTTTTTTAACGCATAATCCTCTACTAGCCAATCAATTACTATTTCTCCCCATTGTTCTTCGTACATCATCCCCTTTTTTCAGCTATCTTTTCTTCAGGTAATTGATCTCCATCCGCATACTTTTTAACAGTTACCCAACTAAAACCAGTACGTTTTGAAATTTCATTGATTGATAACGATTTATCATTTCTTAATTTTTTGATATGATTGATTTTAGGCATTGCTAGCATCCTTTCACTCTCCACCATTAATTGATTAGACACCAATAACGGTAGGGTATTTTGAAGGGGCTGGCAAGCCTTTTCTTTTTCTGCAACCTTCTAACATTTCGGTTGCAATACTCTTAACTTTTATTTTGCACTATACAATCGTTTAACCCCTTTGGATATGATCATCTAAAGGGGTGTTTTTATATCTAAAGGAAAGGAACAAATTTCCCCAATACGCTGTAGTGTTTTCAATTTTAATATTAAGATTGTTAATGAGATTGTCTACCGAAGACCCTCAAAAAGTTAAAACACAACTAGAAAACATTGCTTCAGAACCAAAGGGATCTTAAGGTGAAAAGTAAGTATCTTCCGTAATTGGGCCCAACTGTCGGTGTGAAGGGCCATACGAAGATCCGCAGGCTTAATCCTGTAAGAGTTTATTTTTAATCACCCCAAGACTCATGTTCAAATTAATAGATAACACTAGAATAACAAGGCGTTAAAAAATAAGATATATATAGAACTCTTCTCAGATCAACTATTAGAGTTCAGAACAGTTTTACACATTAATAATATTCTAGATATGGGAAGGAGATATAACTTGAATAGATATATATTACCTCACTTGTACTTATTTTTTTGTATTATTATTTTTATTTTAGCTGAAGATGTTATTGCTGGAAGTCATTACATTTTTTTATATATTTATCATTTTTTCTGATTGTCGTTGGTATTGTGTGGAACCTAATATACCTAATCAAACGTCAAAAAAAGAATTCTTAGTATGGAGATTTAACTAATAAAAATAAGCACACCTCATGTGATGTGAAGAATGCTTAGATTATTACAGACCATAATATTGCTTAAACTTACTAGCGACTCTACTAAAATTGTGTTCACTTAAATAACCTCTGGAACGTAGCTGCACTACTTCGTAATATGAGTATGTATCGTATTGAACGTGTGAGTCTTGAGAAAAATTATCATTTGGACTGTCATCAATCTTTATCCGTTGAGGATGTTTATAAGTCGGACCCGTCCTCGCTATCTTTAATTCGATGGCTATGTCGCGCTCATTGTTAATTATAAGAATAAGGACAGGATGCTGTTTTCCGCCCTGTCCTTATTCGGATGGAAAATAAAAGTCGTAGAGATGACCTACTTTCATTTGTCATCCTCTAGCCGATATTTATAATCTGGGTGTGAAGGGTGTATGTCTACAACGCCGTTTGGATTAATAGATAACGTTTTTTTACGTGGTAACTTGCCAAATTGAAAAAGGACCTCTATATTGAGATCCTTTTTATTTATTCTTAATTAACTAAAGCACTAGTTAGAAACCATCTAGTGAGTAGGATAAACAAAGCATGGAAGAACACCTCAAAATTATTCCTAATACTAAACTTGTCTAACATTTCGAGGTGTTTTATCCAGCTCAGCTTATAAAAATCACTAGCTTTGAAAAAGGCGTTTATATTTATATGCTGTCTCTAAATAGTAACTTAATGGCTCACTATGAGTGTTCACTTCTAAATCTGCCCCTAGCTCTCCTAATGTCAGTAATATACTAGATGGGGCAGTTATTGATTCTATTAAGTTTCCAAAACCAAAAGTATAGATTTCTAAAGAGCAGTAAGCGTCATATTCAGACAGGATATCTTTGATTGCTTCTTTATTAGATTCGTTAAACAATTGCTTATCCAGTACTTTCAGTAATTCTTCAACATATACTTGCGGATATAAATCTTCGTCGTGGATTACTTCAGAACTGCCTACACGATAAATCCAAGATGCGATTTCAGCATTAGATGGAATCCTTGACCGAACATTTCCTGTATAATTTGGTTCATAATTTTGTATATGTATTGGGATGGTTTTTAATTTTTTAGTTATCTCATTTGGGTTAAAATGTTTATACGTTCGAGATTCATCTTCGCCGAACATGGTATAAAACATGAATGTTACAAAGATTGTACGTTCCATTTTAGCTCCTTATCTCGTATGGCAGTAACCTGTAGGGGCAAAACGATTACCACCTTTTTGGCATCAGGTAAACTGCTCTAGTACTTTTTGTGGTAAGTAATGTCAACTTGTGCCACAGGATACTTCTTACTAAGGATAGATTGTTTAAATCAGGATTAAGTATAGGTTTTGACAGAACTTCCGCACTTGCGGGTAGAGAAATGGAACACAATAATACGATTAAACTAGTTAAAGCAACAAGTAACTTTCCCAAAAAACCTTCCCTAATTTAATTTACTCTAATATGCAGAATATCTTACTGAAGTTGATGAAGTATGTCAATATTAGAAAATATTTTTATGGTCAGTAGTTTTTCTATTTTCTAGGATAATACAATTAAATAGGGGTGAAATAATGTCTGAACACTGACACTTATGAACTTACCGATTACAGCTTTAGACATGGGAAAGTTTATAAATCCACAGCCATTTCCATTTCATCCTCAGAAATCATCCCGAGTTCATTCATCCGGAGTAAAACGATTTCTTGCCGCTGCTTTGCTTTTTCCGGATATTTCTTGGGAGAATAGTATTCAGGTGCCTTCAATAAGCCAGCCAGCATTGCTGCCTCACTTAGATTAATTGTGTCTTTCTTCGGATCATCGGCACGTACAGTTTTGCCAAAATAAAAGTTCGCTGCTTGTTCAATCCCAAATTCCCCATGGCCAAAATAAATGCCATTTACATACATTTCAAGTAATTCTTCTTTCGAATATTCAAGCTCCAAATTCACGGCGATGATCATTTCTTTCAGCTTCCTGCCGACTTCTTTATCCTGTGTTAAAAACAGGCTACGGGACAGCTGCATCGTAATCGTGCTGCCGCCCTCCACGAAATCCCAGGCCTTGAGATTCTCCCACATAGCGCGTGAAAATCCAGCTGGATCCACTCCGGGATGGGACATAAAGCGATGATCTTCAATGGCGATGAATGCCTTCCAAATATAATCTGGCATGTCGCTAATCTTTACGTACTCTTGTGTACTGATAGTGACGTCAGGGGATTGCAGCCTTTCAATCTCTTTTTCATCAATCATTAATTGTCCCGCTACAATAGCGGAAGCAAATCCCGCAATATTCAATATAAGAATAATACAAATAAGCTTGATAAAACGTCTTATCGTCCTAAACTTACTTTTACTCTTTACTTGCTTCCGTTTTTGTATTCTTGAATTCGAAGCATTATAATTTGTACGATTCACAAGTATATACCTCCTAGGCATTTGCCATATACAAATACCCAAATCCTGTAACAATGAAAATTAGAACAAACATATATAGAAGAAACGCTTTATTGGTCGATTTCATATAGGATCACTCCTGTAATTAATTTTTAACTATTTTTATTATAATAAGATTTTATCCATGTTCCCATCGATTTATCTTTCATATCTCTTACAATCTTGTAAGGAAACGCTCCAGCAGTAAAAAGATTGACATTCACCAGTAATTACTAGCTGATTTACTAAAGATTTTATCGGCTGTAAAAAAGGCAGAATACGTTTTACAAATATCCTTGCTGTACTTTATTTGGGGTCCAGTTTACAGGAGGTAAAAAATGTGGAAAAGGTTGCTATTATTTTGGTCACTTTCTTAGTGCTAATGCTAGCCGCTTGCCAGGAGGATGGCCAGACAGAATTGAAGGGGAGTACCGATCAATCTAATCAGCCAAACACAGAAGAAGCTGATTCAGATAATCAAACAGCTAGCAAAAAACTGTTCCAATCGAAGCATTGCAACTAGCAGTTAATCAGAATGACAATTAATAATGTAATAGAAACGTTTGGAAAATATCCAAGCTTTTTCATTTGTGTACGATTCATTTACAGCTTATCATTTAGCTGAAAATAATCCATGATTGTAGTGAAGAATAGCTCAAGTTACCTTTTCGATATTAAAAAAGTTTGTTAAGAGCCATGGACCCTGATAGAAACCAAGGCCAACCTGCCAGGCTCCGATCCCCTGAAGTTGGTATTCACGTACTAACTGCATTTTTGCAGCGATGCTTCGGGTGTCTTCAAACCAGACAACATGATTTTGTCCCGCCTCATCGACATAGTAAAAGTAGGGTGCCTCATCCTCTTTCGAGTAATTGATCGGTACCCGAAAGTTCATTGCGAGTTCAATTGCATTGTGGTTTGAGATTGCAGTTGCCGGAATGTCTGGATTATACGGCAATGTCCAGTCATAACCATATAATGGCACGCCAAGAATGACCTTGCTGCTATTCATCTTGTTCAAAGCAAATTCAATTGTATCCCTCACAGCACTTATTGGTGCAACTGGTCCGGGTTCACTTGCCATATGATGCCAATCATAGGCCATAATAAACATCAAATCTACTACAGATCCAATCGCTCCGTAATCATAACCTTCATTCCATGGGGTATCATCGCTCGTTTTTGGCGGAACAGCAATCGTTAACAACAATCCGGCACCATGAAGCAGTTCTCCTAGTTCCCTTAGAAATGCAGAAAAAATATCACGATCTTCTGGCAACGTACCTTCAAAGTCGATATTCACACCTGCATATCCTCGTTGAGAAACAAGGGTGAAAATATTATTAACTAAATGTTGTCTAGTCGAAGGATTATTTAGTGTTTGGCTTGTTAATTCAGAACTGAATCCAGCAACAGTTAAATTTGTAATTGTGGCTAATGGAGCTGTGTTACTGTTCCAAGCCAATTCTATGGAGGGCAAATCATTTAATGAGCTAAGCGTACCGTCTGAATTGAAGTGATATTCGAAAAATGAATAATAGGTAGTATAAGGAGCGAAGTCTCTAATTAAATGTTGGTCACTTTCGGTTCCAGTTATATAGAAATAATTAAAAGTAGTAGCAGTATAACCAGGCAGTTTAGGGAGAATAATTTTCATTCCAGGCTGTAAGGAATTTGGATTCACCCCAGCATTAGCTGCAATTAACATGTCCATAGAAACATAAGCCATTTGGGCAATCGTATAGAAATTGTCCCCTGGCTGAACGGTATAAATATTTGTATTGATCAGTAAAGCCTGACCGGGAACAATATTTGGATTAACTAATCCATTTACACTGCGGAGGACCTCAACCGGAACATCATATTTTTGACTTATGGTAAACAAAGAATCGCCAGGATTAACCGTATAAACAAACATTATAATTCCTCTTTTCTATCCAAAGTTAGGAGTGCTTAAGGCATACTGAGATATTGGGCTCTTTAAACAGTATATTGATTTCAACATATTGTGTTCCGATTTGGGGATAGCGGCGCTTATAAGTGAGTCTCAAAATGTAGCAATCACAATGAAAGAGAGGCAACTTAAATCAAAACTGGCGATTATTGTGAAAATTCCTTTTCGGTGTTATACTCAGAAAAAGGTAAGGGGAGAACAAAATGATGCGCGTCATCAAGTGTCAAGAGGTTAATTGAATGTGTTAAAGAAAGATGAAATTTTGTTCGTAAAACACATTCAGGAGGAAATCAGAGGATGCTTATGAGATGCTTAAGGAAATAGAAAGTTTAATAGTAAATAAACAGAATCGGAATAAGGGCTAATTCTTGTTATTAGCCCTTACTTACATAATGGAGGTAGCTTATGAAGTTTGTGCTCCTATTTGGTCCGCAAGCAGTTGGCAAAATGACAGTAGGTCAGGAATTAGAAAAGATAACAGGATTGAAACTCTTCCACAACCATATGACGATTGAGTTGCTTGCACCATTTCTTGGATTTAGTCCGGAAATGTGGAAGCTCTCGAATGGATTTCGGGAGGTAATATTTAAGGCAGTAGCTGATAGTGAACAGGAAGGATTAATATTTACTTACGTTTGGGCTTTTGATCAACAAGAGGATTGGGACTATGTAGATAGGGTGTGCGAAATCTTCGAGTCCAAAGGTGGAACCATCTATTTTGTTGAGTTGGAAGCTGATATTGACGAAAGACTGAAAAGAAATAAAAGCCCGCTTAGATTGGAACATAATCCTACAAAGAGGAGTGTCGAGTGGTCTGAGAATGAACTAAAAGCAACAATGAAAAAACACAGACTAAACTCTTACCAAGGTGAAATTAATAGGGAAAATTACATAAGAATAAATAATACGGATTTAAGCGCGGCTGAAGCAGCTGAATTAATATCGGAAAGATTTAATTTATCGCAGGTTAAGTGGCAGTAATCCCCACGTCAAAGATAGAGAAGAAATGAATACTTTATGCGGGGGATCAACTGCCACTAATCGCTCGATTGGTTCAACTGACAATCAGTGGGGGGAAATGCAAAAGCTCCCACTGATTGAAGTTTCACTTTATAAATTTAGGGATTAGTGGGTGAAAAGGGATGAGATTGGAACAATTCGAACGGTATATCCAAACACTATTTAATCAAGAATTATTGGAAGAATTTGAGGACGATTACGGTTTTACGTATACCTCAAATTCTTCCATCTCAACAATTGGATATGCAACAAATTTATCTATCGAAACAATTGAAAAAGCTGCAGAAAACGATGTTGACTTGATGATTACCCACCATGATGCTTGGGACTTTATTTATGGATTAAGAGAGGAATGCATAAAGAAATTAGAAGAATATAATATCAGTCATTTTTGGATACATGGTCCTTTAGACTTTATCGAGTTTGGTACTTGTACTTCTCTTATGAATGTTATTGGTATTGATTGCGTTATTAAGTACTCCGTCTTTGATAATGGAGAAAAGCCTGGTGTGGGTGGATTTAACAAAGCCGTTGACTTTTATGTTCTTGTCCAAAGGTTGAGAGATACGTTAGAGGAGCCAGTAAGATTTTGGAAAAACAATAACAAACAGGTTAAGAAGATTGGTGTGTTAACTGGTGCAGGACATTCTACTGACTATATAAAAATGGCAGTTGACGATGGTTGTGATACTTATATAACAGGAGAAGCCACTTTATATACAATTCAATATGCTCAATTTGCAGGGATCAACCTTTTAGCTGGCAGCCATACTTTCACAGAAATCTTCGGTGTGGAGAGTCTGGCAAATAAAATTCAGGAATTAAATCAGGATATTAAAATTGTTAAATTGAAAGAAAGTCATGTTGAATTGAATCATAAAAACATTTAAATACAGGTAACGATATACAGTCTTAATTAATAAGAAACAGGATTTTATATGGAAGACGGAGAAGAGGTAATAAAGCTGTTGAAAGGGCCAGTTTTTAGGGAAAATCCAATTTTAAAACAAATTGGTATTGTATTTATCCCCGTGAGTAACATAGGGAAAGCGAGAGAATGGTACTGCGATATTTTGGGAATAAAAACAGGCGGGGAAATTCAATTTGGTCATCTTTACGTTATACCAATGGAAGGCACAGGGATTGTGCTGGAGAGTAAGATTTATTCAGAGGATAAAATATTCAAGTCCCCAGAATTCCGCTCCGACACGAAAAATACAAAATGAAAATGAATCTATAACCGAGATACATTAAACTACATGTACAGGCCGCAGGGCCAAGTCGTATAAGGGGATGGTGTAAACATTATTGATAATCGGGCCATTTTAGGGAGAAAGAGAGATAGATAGGAGGGGAAAACTTGAGAATTAGCAAGACAGTGGTCATCTTTCATTTCGTTCTCAGTGGAATTATTGCAATTTTAGTCACAGTATTTTTTGCTTCTGGAGCGATTGGAGAGAATTATACAAACAGTATCTTTGTAGCGCCAATATTTTTTCTGATTATTGTGTTTTGGCTGGCTGGTGTATTGTTCCTTGTTTTCAAAAGTTATCAGACATCGATAAAAATGATGTGGCTTTCTATACCATTAGGGATGTTAATTGCTTTTCCGATAGCAGCGGTTCTATAATTTCTATTAGCAATTAGGAACGTGCAGGAAATGATATGAATGATCCTCTCAAATATTAGTGTCCATTTGAGAGAATCATTCATTTTTAAATGTTTGCTGCAGAGTATCAAGACCAATCAGTGGTGATGGTGATGTCCAGGTGCTTCTCCTTTTACCTTGCATAAGATTGAGTTATCATGCAGGTGTGCAGATGTTTCCAGTTGAATCGTCATATGGTGAATGTTTTGATGTTCAAGGTCATGTTCAATTTGACGAAGCATTTGTTCACTTTCAGCTATCGACATTTGATCAGCGACAACAGCATGGCAAGAGAGTGCATTTAGTCCGCTTGTAATCGACCAGATGTGTAAATCATGAACAGCCTGAATCCCTTGTGTGTTTTGGAGCGTCTGAATCACTTTGTCTACATCGACATTTTGTGGTGCCCCTTCCATTAGGATATGGAGTCCAGACTTCGTAACGTAGTAGCCGCTTCGTAATACGAGTGCAGCCACAATAACACTCGCAAGTGGATCTGCCCAGCCCCAATCAAAGAATAAGATGAGCAGTGCAGCGATAATGGCACCAATAGAACCAAGCATATCGCTAATCACATGCAAATAGGCGCCACGCATATTTAGATTTTCCTCTACATCTCCGCCACGTATCATAATCCATGCAACAATAATATTGACTACTAATCCAATGGAAGCAATGATCAGCATTCCTGTTGAAGCAACTTCAGGCGGATTTTGGAATCGCTGAATTGCCTCATAAAAGATGTATATTGCAATTAATACGAGTGTCACACCGTTCAGGACAGCCGCTAATATTTCAAATCGTTTATATCCGTATGTTTTACTATAGTTAGCGGCCTTTTCCCCAAGTGTAAATGCTAAAACTGCCACCCCAAGCGATATGGAGTCACTTAACATATGTCCTGCATCAGATAATAATGCCAGGCTATTTGTAACGAACCCTCCAATTGCCTCTACGAACATATAACCTGTAATAATAATAAAACTTATCATTAGTATCTTTTTATTTGCACCATGTGTATGGTCATGTCCATGATCGTGTCCCAATTAGAGTACCCTCCTAAATTAATGATGTGCAGCATGCTCGATTGCTTGCTTGAGCAGATTCATAACGTGAACGTCATCTTCTGAATAATACAACGTTGTTCCCGCTCTCCTGTATTTGACTAATCTTAAATTCTTCAAAAAACGCAGCTGATGGGAGACACTCGATTGGCTTAAATTTAACGTCTCGGCTATTTCATTGACGGGATGCTCCCCTGTGCAAAGTAAATTTAAAATGCGAATTCTTGTTGGGTCACTTAATGCTTTAAATGTTTGCGAAACAACGAAAAGTGTCTCTTCATCTAAATCTTGTCCTGTATCATTAAATAATTCTCCAAGTTTTTTCTCTTCACTCATTATTTTCCCCCCTTGCAACACATCGTATGTGAGTATATGAGTATATGTTCATGTATATGCTAACGTTTCCTGTATTAAATGTCAAACAGAAGGAATTTGCCCCTCTCATCTACTATTCACCTTCGAAGTAAAAATAAACAAAGGATGAATACGGAAAAATGCAATTTGTTTTCCGGCGTAGTCCGCAGTGTTTAGGAGAAGGATGGGAAGGGAAGTTTACAATATAACTGCTCGTGATAACAAAGAAATAGTCCTGTATCCAATTAAAGAAATAAGATGCTTTTATTCAGCTTTCTCAAGGTCTTAAATCGTCTTGGATAACTGTTGTCCAGATAATTTGAACGACTGCCTCATAAAAGTTATTGCAGGAGTATTTCTGCATGAAAAGTCATAGAATGTGAAAGAATGAAAATAGTGTTCCCTGAGCGAATGGATGCTTACAGAGTGGTTTATAGAAAACAGCATAACTGATGGCATAATTATGGCTGTTTTGATAAAAGAAAGGATGTTCAACTGTGGAGCAAAAAGTGAAGTTCTTATTAAGTGTTTTTATATTGATATTCGGAATTGTATTATCAGCTTGTGCTGAAAGTAATGAGACAGTTCCTGAAGACAATACAGTTACAGAGAGTGATTCAGAGGAAAATAAGGATATAAATGATGCAGAGTCTGATACCGCAGAAGAGGGAATGGATCACTCAGAAATGAATCATTCAAGTTCAGGTGAAGTGCCAGAGGATTTAGCTGTGGCAGATAATCCGACATATCCAGTTGGAAGCCAAGCACTCATGCACGCCAAGCATATGCCAGGCATGGAGGGTGCAACAGCAACAATAACAGGCGCTTTCGAAACAACTGTTTATTCTGTTACCTATACACCAACGGATGGTGGAGAGCCTGTTGAGAATCATAAATGGGTTATTCATGAGGAAATTGAAGACAGTGGAGAAGATCTAGTTGAACCAGGAGAGGAAGCGGTATTAAATGCAGACCATATGCAAGGAATGGATGGAGCTGCGGCTGCTATAGATTCGGCTGAACAGACAACTGTATATATGGTGAATTTTAAGGATACCGAGACTGGCGAAGAAGTAGAAAACCATAAATGGGTGACAGAAGCTGAACTGAGTCTACAGGAAAAGTAAATGGAGGCAAGTTGCTAGTTAGCTCCCATGCTTCCCCTTTTGGATAACTTGTTTTATCTAAAGGGGGATTTCTCCTGCAAATCGAATGTGATAATTAATAATGCTGACTTTCACGCTTAGATTTAATAAAATAAGAAATAACATGTTACACTGAATTAGTACAAATCGATAGCTTTTAAATATAGGGAAAGGCGGCATACGATGAAATCATTTTTTCGAACACTATATTCGATTCTCTTATTTGGCGCTGGAATCTTACACTTCGTCCGCGAACGAGGGTTCCGCAGAGCCGTACCAAAACAATTGCCTTTCAAACGAGCAATCGTTCTCGTTACAGGTATTTTTGAAATGATTTTTTCAGTCTTGCTTTGGGTTAAAAAAGGACAGCAAATCACGGGAAAACTATTAGCTCTCTTTATGGTCGCTGTTTTTCCGGCAAATGTGTATATGGCTGTGAATAAAATTTCATTTCAGCCGGGCAAACAGGCGAATCCTTGGATACTATGGCTGCGTTTGCCTTTACAGATTCCGTTGATTATTGGAGCATTAAAGTTAGGAAGAAGATAAGGGGTGGGCTAATTGCTTGTTAGCCATCCTGTTTTTTTAGTTTTTTCATAAACCCTGATGTATAAAATATTACCCGAAAAATGAATTTTATGTTTAAATAAGAAAATGCAGTATATACAAACTAGAAGGTTGGAAGAAGGAAAGTAAATGAATACTAGCACAAGTAAGAGAGGAATAATACTAACTAAAAAAATATTACGTGGATTAGCAGTTGCTATTGGAGCTTTTATAACAGCATATGGACTGGAGTCTGTGCTTATCCCAAACAATGTTTCTGACGGAGGAGTGACGGGTCTCAGTATTGTTGGCTCACAGCTGTTCGGACTGCCGCTAGGAGTTTTAATTGCACTGTTAAATATCCCGTTTGTATTTCTGGGATATAAGCAGATCGGTAAAAGCTTTGCGATTTACTCTATAATTGGGATTGCTGCACTGGCATTTGCTACAAGCATTATGCATCACATCCCAATTATTGTTCAGGGAGATACATTATTAATAACCGTTGTCGGAGGTATTATTATCGGCTTTGGGATGGGACTGGCATTGCGAAATGGCGGAGCATTAGATGGTATTGACATGCTGGCAGTATTACTTGCCCGAAAATTGCCTTTTGGAACAAGCGACCTTATTTTATTTTTAAATTTATTCGTTTTTATCGTCGTTTCAACAGTTTTTGGACTGCAAGGTGCTTTCTTATCAGGAATTGCTTATTTTATTGCTTCTAAGGTAATTCATATTGTTGAGGAAGGTTTGAGTGGTTCTAAAACATATAAAATAATAACGAGCGAGCCGGAAAAAATGGTGGAAACAATTCGTGATCGTTTAGGCCGCAACGCAACTTATAATTTGGTTGAAGGCGGCTATACAAATGAAAAGTTTAAAGAAATTACCTGTATCATTAATCGCTTAGAAGATAGTAAAATGAAGGAAATCATTTCCGAAATTGACAAACATGCATTTATTGCCGTGTATGATGTAGCAGAAGTTAAAGGTGGCAATTTTGGGAAAAAAGATATTCATTAATAAGAAAATCATATAGCGTCCGACTAGCTGAAATGTAAAGGAGGAGCAGCAGTCATGGCTAAACATCGAATCTATACAATGAGTGTTGCAAAAGTATATCCGCATTATGTTACGAAAGCAGAGAAAAAAGGGCGCACAAAGTCAGAAGTTGATGAAATTATTCGCTGGTTAACAGGATACAGCCAGGAAAAGTTAGAAGTTCAACTGGAGAATGAGACAGACTTTGAGACCTTTTTTGTGGAAGCTCCCCGCATGAATCCTTCACGGAACTTGATTAAAGGTGTAGTCTGCGGTGTTAGGGTAGAAGATATCGAGGAACCAATAATGCAGGAAATACGTTATCTGGATAAGCTGATCGATGAGTTAGCAAAAGGAAAAGCGATGGAGAAGATTTTGCGTAAATAACGTTTTATAAATAGGATTATCTAAATGAAGAGTCAGCAGTTTCCAATACTTTTGGGAGTTGCTGATTTTTTATTTGGCAAACTTAAATTCTGCACTATGGAATTCAGAATATTTATGTTAGACTAAATTTTAAAATGCCAGGCATCCATTTTATACAGAACCCGGGATTTTCAGCAATGGATGAGGATGACTAGATAGGAGGTTATATATGGGGAAACCTGCAATCCGAATGTATAAAGATTCAAGTGATTTAAAACGCATGCAGAAGCTTACACAAATTTTATGGACACTGGAGTCGAACTTTCACATAGGCGATTTGGCTTGGCAGCGTCATTTACATGTTGGACGTGAGGGTGATTGGATTACTGCGATTTGGGAAGTGGATAATCAACCAGTGGCTTGGGGCTGGATTAGACTGCCTGGCAGTTTAACATTTCAAGTTAATCCCAGTTATTCTGAATTATCGAAGGATGTCATTGATTGGTTTGATAAAATGACTGCAGCGAATGAACAAAAAGTAACTGTTTTGGAAAAGGAGTCTCATCTTATTTCAGCTTTAGAAGAAGCATCATTCACTCCCTTAGCAGAAAATCCTGAAGTACTCTCAAAGATTTCATTGGATAGTTTTCCTTTCTCTGTTGAGCTGCCAGATGAGTTTAAAGGACGACATATCAAAGGTTCTGAGGATGCAGCAAATCGGGTCGCAGTACATCGAGCTGCCTTTCATCCTTCAAATGTTACAGAAGAAAGTTACTTAAACGTGATGAATACGTATCCTTATGATGCATCTTTAGATTGGGTAATTGAAGCTCCAAATGGTGAGTTGGCAGCATTTTGTTTAATTTGGTTTGATGAAGTAAATAAAGTGGGATTATTGGAACCTGTAGGAACAGCCCCGGGATATAGGAGGATGGGATTAGCCAGCTCTGTTTGTAAGCTGGCACTCCATGCGTTGCGTGAAAAAGGGGCGGAAACTGCAATTGTAGTTTGTGTTACCCCGGAGACATATGAGTTTTACAAGTCTCTTGGATTTGAATCATATGCCAAAACCAAATCATTTCATCGGTTTAATAACACAAAACATAACCCTTCAATAGGCAGTTAAAGACTAATGAGGCAAGGATTAAATTAAATTTAAAGATTTCATTATACCTAAAGAATCCATCTTATTTAATGGATTCTTTTTTACTTAACTGGATTCCATACTAACTATTTTCCCGAATTATTTATAAAAGTGAGGGACTAGTATACTGATAAATAAAATATAGAATTATGTATAAAATTGGTATTGTCAAGACAGACAATAAAGTCGTCAAAAAGGTGCCCATAGCAGCGTAATTCATATCCCCACCATACTTTTGTGCATATAGAGCAATTGTTGAAGCAGAGGGCATCCCGGAAACAAGCACTGCGGTTGCCAGTATCGAAAAAGGCAAGGAAAAAAGTATAAGCGGAAATAATAATAATGGGATGAGCAGTAATTTAACAACTGTAATTAGCCACAAAGTTTTATTCTTTAAAAGAGAAAAGTTAGTCAGGCTCATGTTTGCAATTAATGCACCTATCAGAAGCATAGAAAGCGGGACAGTTGTGCTCCCAACACTTTGAAAAATAGCGGATAGTACGGCTGGCCAATGAATAGGGAGAATAAAGATACACAGTCCAATGAGAGTGGAAAGTATGCCAGGATTGAAAAATATCTTTTTCCATTGAACATATTCCTTTTTTCCGACAAAGAGATAAATACCATATGTCCAAATTAAGATAAGATAAGGCAAATTAAAAAGGGTGACGTACAATGCTCCCTTATCTGGGAAAAGACTGGATATTAAAGCAAAGCCCATAAAACCTTGATTTCCGAAAATAATGAGACCTTCAAAAACACTATGTTGATTTTCAGGCAAACGCAACATGTTTCTTATGAATAATGCGAGTCCGCATGAAAGGATTAATATAAGTGCAGATATAGGAATTAACCAAAATAACTGCCCATCCATTTTCATATTAGAAGGCTGATCCATGGAGTAGAGAATTAAAAATGGCAAGGTTAAAGATAATATAAGTTGAGTCAAAACTTCAATGGAATGCTCGTTAAGAATCTCTTTTTTTCTAATTAAGAATCCAATAATTCCAATCGCATATAATACAAGCATTTCTTGAAAAAACACCATCAAGCTCAAGCGTCATCACCTCTCCCAATAGGATATGAAAAGAGTTAACGGCTGGTGACGTTTACATGTATTTTTTTAAGCTTAAAGAGATTAGGTATATCCTTAGCCTTTTTACTAAGCACGCGAGGATGCCGGATGGTAGTCAGATAATAAAACTTTTCAGCCAATATGATTGAACCATTCATATTTTTTGCCAGTATACAAATACTATTATTACTATTGCTAAAGGAGTGCATGAGGTTGAGCCAAGCAGAAATCAAAGAAAGTATAAAGAGAATCCTTAATGAAAGTCATATTGGTACAATGGCAACAGTAAAAGGTAATAAGCCACATTCCAGGTATATGACTTTTTTTAATAGAGATTTGGTTTTATATACACCTACAGACAAGAATGCGGATAAAACAGAGGAAATTGAAGCTAATCCATACACACATATTATTATTGGATATGAAGGAGATGGATTTGGCGATGCATATGTGGAGTATCAGGGAAAAGTGACATTTAATCATTCGGATGAGTTGAAAAAAGAACTTTGGAATGACAAAATGAATATTTATTTTGATGGTCCTGAAGATCCTGATTATATGTTACTCGAGGTTCAGCCTATTGCTATACGGTTAATGAATAAAAAAGGGGAATCACCTTTGGAGTTAGAGAGTATAAAAGAATAGATAGACTGCAGAACAACAAGACTAAGTTATTATGAATTGGCATAGTTATATGCAAGCTAAGAAATCTTGAAGAGATAGTGAAACACCGTAAAAGAGTATCCTTTTACGGCTGCATTTAATGCTGAAACTGTTAACTTCATTCAATCATTGTTATTCCACAAAGTATATAAAAAGTTGAATCTCCGTTTGAGAAGTCAGCCTTTTATATACTTTTCAATTACTGTTAAGTGGCAAGGTAAACCAAAATGTATTGATCTTCTCCTCTGGTTTAATACCAATTCTCCCGTTATGATGTTCAATAATCTCTTTTGAAATAGCTAGTCCTAGTCCAGTTCCGCCTAATTCACGAGATCGTGCATCATCCAACCGGTAAAACCTATCGAATAGCCGCTCGCGTTCTGAACATGGAATTGGCTGACTTGGACCACTAACAGATAGCATATATTCAGATTGAAGCTTTTCACCTTTAATTATAATTCCTTCTTCACCGTCGTAATAGCGTACAGCATTATCAATCAGGTTGCTGATAACCTGTGAAATACCGCCATGATGGATATTTACATACCCAGATTCTATTTGCTCATTCATCTTTATACCTGTTTTCTCCAATGTCCAGTGAAACATTCTCACGCATTGTTCAACTGCTAGTTGGATATCCATTGATTCTTTATCGGAAAGTGTTTTTTTAGAGGCATCATCCCATTCTTTCAGCTGTTCCATCTGTTCCACAAGTTGAATAAGCCGTTTAGATTCTTCATAAAGCGATTGGTATAATTGTTCATCTGCCTCAATAACACCACTTTTCAATGCTTTAAGATAACCATTCAAGTTAGCAAGTGGGGTGCGAAATTCATGAGATAAATCGGATACGATTTTTTTTCGATATTGTTCATTGCGTTGCAGCTGGTTGACAAGATTATTAAAGTGAAGCGACAGTTCCCCGATTTCATCCTTTGTATTTACCTTAACCGGCCGAGGATAATTGCCTTCACTCATTTGTTTAGTTGATTGAATTAACTCCCGTAAAGGAGTGATTAATTTCTTTGTTAAGTAAAAGTGAATCAAACTTCCAATTAATACAGCAGATATACTAAAAATCATTAAATACTGAAAGAGTGTTGTCTCAAATTGTTTTTGATTAAAGACACTTACGGTTATCATTCCGTCCGCTAGCATACATGCCGTATTATAAATTGCCCAGCTGCTTAGGGTGATAAAAGAGGCAATAATAATCAGGTTAACTAGTGTGAGCTGAAATAGAAATTGTTTCGGTACAATTGATTTATCAGATTTACTCCGCATAAAATTTATACCCCATTCCCCTGACAGTCAGAATACGTTTTGGTGAAGAGGGATCCTCTTCGACCTTTTTTCGCAATTTTTTTATATGAGCATCGATGGTGCGATCTAATACACTTTTATCCTCATACGGGTATAATTCCTCGATAAGACTCTCCCTTGATATTACAATATTTGGGTTCTGCATAAAGTAATATAGAAGATTAAATTCATGTTTCGTCAGGTCGACCTGTTTATCAAAAAGGCTTACCTCTCCTTTTCTAGGCTTGATGCAGAGACCTTTATGGGTAATCTTTTGACAAAACTGGCCCGTGCGCCGCAGTACGGCCTCAATATGGGCAATCAGTTCCTCTGGTTCAAACGGCTTTATAAGGTAACCATCTGCACCCATTTTCAAACCATTGATTTTATCTTCTGTACTTGATTTAGCTGACAGCATGATAATGGATACTTCCTGTTGACTTTCTTCCCGAACCCATTTGCAGAAAGTTTCGCCGCTTAGTTTTGGAAGCATTAAATCAAGGATAATCAGACAGGGTTGTTCCAACAAGAAAATTTCTTTTGCCATTTCCCCATCTTCAGCCTCGAAAACTTCATAGCCGTGTTTTTCAAGATAAATACGGATAAGCTGACGAATCATTTTGTCATCTTCTACAACTAATATCGTTTGCTTCACATTATTCACCTCTTTATTACCATATTAGAGGATTAATCCATTTTTTCAAATTCATTGACCATAAGCTGATAATTCATTGCGCCCAATGCTTTATAATGAATAACGCCGTTTGAATCGATCATATAAGTCGTTGGTATAGGCTGAATCATATAAAGCGAAGCGACTTCAATATGTTCGTCTAACAGGATAGGAAAGGTTAAACCATATTCTTGTGTGAAATCTTCTATTTGCTGCATATTTGATTCTGTTTCAGTTAGATTAACTGCCAGGATCGTTATATCTGTATCCTGGTGAAACTTTTCCATATCTGGCATTTCTGTGCGGCATGGTGGACACCACGTTGCCCAGAAATTGAGCATCACGCGACTTCCTCGGTAATCTGACAGCTTTGCTGGTTCCCCGTCCAGAGTTTGCAGCTCGAAGTCAGGGGCTTGATTGCCGACTTCCAAACCAATTTCTCTTTCATCTGCTTGTTTATCCTCGATGGGAGCATTGTCCATGTTTGGTTCATTTGTTGTTGACTTTGAACTGATAAAATCAAAAATCGCCCATCCGAGCATACCTAAAATAATTACGATAATAATCCCTTTTTTCATTATTTCATACCTCCGTGTTCCTATCCAAGTTTTGATAACCAAGTATCTTGCACTAAGTCAAGCAAGAATCCTGAGATAACTGGCATTAATCCGAAAAAGAGTATCATTCCCATGATGACCATAATGATTCCACCTGTTTTCATTATTATTTGGCTATGGCGAACAATCCACCTTGTCGAGCCTATGAAAAAAGTTAAAACAATAAATGGCAATGCAAAGCCCATAACATACATAACGGTGTAAAATATTCCTTGACCCGGATCACTTGCTGCAACTAGAAGAATAGAGCCGAAAATAGGACCAATGCATGGGGTCCAGCCAGCTGCAAACCCGAGTCCAATAAAGAAAGTTCCCAAATACCCAGCACGCTTTTTCGTATAATGGAATCGTTTTTCCTTCATTAAAGCAGGGATGTTTATCCACCCCGCAACAAACAATCCCATGACGATGATGAATATCCCAGCAATGCGCTGTATGAGCAGCCCAGAGTCGCCAATTAAGAGATTTTGCATCCATTGTCCTAAGAGGGAAGCACTTGCCCCTAAACTAATAAAGACGAGTGATACTGCCAATAAAAAGAAGAAAGAATGACTTAATAATTGGCTGCGGATTTTAGTGTTTTGATTTCCTTGTAATACTTTTACGCTTATTCCAGTAATATACGACAGATAGGCTGGGAAAATTGGCAGTACACAAGGAGATAGAAAGGATAAAGCCCCAGCTCCCATTGCTAAAAACATACCACCAATTAATATTGTATCTGTTTCGATTCCACCCATTATTTATCCCTCTTTCTTTGAATGAATAAGATAATCAGAAAACATATGACAAAAAACAATGCGACAGCAACTCGTGTCAGGTTATAGCCAAATACAGTTACAATCGGCTGGAGGAAAAATAATCCGGTCATTCCAGAAGACCAGCCAATCAATAATATGATGACAAGCCTGTGAACAGTTATACGCTCATTTAACGTAAAATATAAGACTAAAAGAATCGTAAGTAAGATCAGGTAGCCTAAAGCAAATGGATTATTATTCCATACTAATTGGATAAATTCAAAGCTGAACGAAGCAACGAGAAATACATGCAAGAATGCTTCCGTAAAAGCCTCACTATCCAGCTTTTTGCGCTTTGCTTTATAGGCAAGCAAGATTGCGATAAAGAGCACGGCCAAATAGAATGCACTTGAATCACTGGGATAAGCTAATATTGCCAAGGGGTCTTTGATAAAAGTGGAAAAGTGAATGATGATCTTCCCCAGCCAAATAAAGATTACAAAGTTGATAAATTGCGAAGTCAATTCCTCGATATTTCTTTTCTTCGTTCCCTTTGAAAGGTTACTTATTATGTAGAAGGAAATAAACCCGGCGGCTATACTCACTACAATAATGCCAATGTCCATTAATTTACTTGCAATTGCCATGTTGCGTTTCCTCCGTTTCGTGTCTCCTCAATATGATAGCTGTCCAATATGAAAATTTGATGAAAATATAACTGCTTTATTTAAAAGGTTTTATAGTAAAAACAGACTGGGACAGATTTAATACCAACCAATTAAAAAACGAATATTATCGAATAAAAAGCTTTTAAAGTTAACTTTTTATAATTGGAAAATGATTCATAGTCGATAGAAAGTGCTAATCACCTTAATTCAGTATATTGCATACTCCCCTGGAAAATTGCAGCCCGAATACACTTCGCTTTCCAGGGGCGGCTGGTGAGCCACTCGTGCTGAAGCACTCGCAGTCTCACCGAGGCCTTTCCTCCCCTAGGAGTCTTCGTGTATTCGGGCTGCTAAGTGTTGAAAATATTATTTTATGTTCTTATTATATTGATACAATAAGAAGAACAATACTTATTAGACTTCAAGTGAAATATGGCTGTGTGTATTTTAAAAAGCAACATTAAAATAATTAACATGCATATCTTCTAATATAATTCAATGAGATAAATCTCTATTTTTTCTGGGAGCATTCCAAATGCCCCGAGACTCCTGCAGGAGGAGAGGCCTAGATGAGACCATGGAGTGCGTCAGCACGGAAGGGGCTCATCAGCCGCCTGCGGAAAGCGAAGGGGCATTTGAAATGCGGACCTACAGCGGAGAAGTAAAAGAGCAAAACAAAAGTTATTCTGAATTAAGATAATCGGGAGTTCACTTAAAATCCGAACGAATTAAGGTACCGTTCGGATTTTATTGAATTATATTTCTTTTGTCTCAGCTTCAATAATGCTCTTATATACAATAAGCTGAATAAGGCTTTTTCCACTAGTCATTTAATGCTTGCATTATTTTCTCTGGATTAAATCCCGAAATCAATTTGCCATTTATATTTGTCTGTGGTACAGATAACCTTCTCGCCCTTGTGATCAGTTGAATCATTGCAATAGGATTCATATCTATATTCACTTCTTTATATGGTATCTCTAAGGAATCGAGAAAGCTTTTCACCATGCCGCACACCGGGCAAAAAGCGGAAGTATATATTGTAGCTGTTGGTTTCATTGCTCTTCCCTCATTATTTAAAGTTATATGCTGTTACAATCTTCTCTCTTCCAGTAACCAAATCATTAAAGTATTCATATAGATTGATACCTAGATAGGAACCGGAGATATTATAAACATTCCCGTAGCCGAGATTATTTAAAGCCATAACCATATTGTAGCTTCGCTGACCTGAGCGGCAGTGAACATAAACAGGTTCATCTTTTGGAATTTCATTTAATCTGTCCCTGAACTCGCTCAACGGAATATTAACTGCATTTTTCAAGTGGCCGCTTTCAAATTCACTTTTTTCCCGGGCATCAATAATGAATGCATGTTTCTCAACTAATTTGCGGACCTCGGAGACTTTTACTTCTTGATATCGGCCCTCCAATTGATTGAGGGCTACTAATGCCGCATGATTCACAACATCTTTTGCTGTCCCCAGCATTGGGGAATAAGTTAGTTCAAGCTCCTTTAAGTCCTCCACTGTACCATTCATCATAATCATTGCTGCAATAACATCAATCCGTTTATCAACATTCCCTTTTCCAATTGCTTGTGCTCCGAGAACTCTGCCTGTAGGATATTCGTATATTAATTTAAAATGCATCGGATTGCTATTAGGCATTAAACCTACTTTATCTCCAGGCATGACATATACAGAATCATAGGGAATGCCAGCTTGTTCAGCAGTTCTCGCATTTATACCAGTTGAAGCTGCATTCAAATCAAAAAGATGAATAGATGATGAACCAACAACTCCTTGGTTTCTGCTTGGAATGCCATACATATGATCAGCTGCAGCTCTTGCTTGTTTCTGTGCTGGTCCTGCCAGTGCCAATCTTGTCGGCTTGTGTAAAATCCTGTGATACACTTCGATGGCATCTCCAACAGCATAGATGCTTTTATCGCTTGTCAGATAGTTACGATCAACTTTAATTGCACCAGTCTCGCCAATTTCAAGGCCAGCTTCCTCGGCTAAAAGAGTTTCAGGCTTAACACCAATACCGAGAATGACTGCATCCGCTTTTATCTTCTTATGTGAATTTGTTTCAATATAGCCATCTGAAATTTTTGCCAATCCATCGTCTAAAATAAGCTCGACACCATGATCTACCATTTCTTTATGGAGAATTTGTGCCATATCGTAATCAAATGGTGCCATAATCTGGTTAGCAAACTCTACTAAAGATACATTGTATCCAGCAAGTTTAAGATTTTCAGCAACCTCAACGCCAATAAAGCCGCCGCCGACTACTGCGATGTTTTTCATTTCATTTTGCTTGATGTAATGATTCACACTCTCAATATCAGCGACATTGCGGATTGTAAATACGTTAGGTTGATTAATGCCTTCCAGATTGGGGCGAATTGGTTTTGCACCAGGGGAAAGCACCAATATATCATATGCTTCCTCGTAAGTTTTATCTGAGATTACATCCCTGACAGTGATTGTTTTTATATCCCGATTAATTTTTATTGCTTCTTGATTTACGCGTGCTTCAATGTTGTAACGATTTTTAAATATGTCAGGGTCCATTAAAACGAGTTTCTTGCTATCTTCGACAATGCCACTTAAGTGATAAGGTAAAGAACAATTAGAAAAAGATACATGTGGACCTTTTTCAAACATAATAATTTCCGCATTTTCATCTAATCTTCTCACTCTTGCAGCAACAGATGCGCCGCCAGCGACACCGCCTATGATTAATACTTTTTTCCCCATAGGTAACACTCCTTTTTATCTTAAATTTTTCTATTTGTTTATTTGCCTGCACGGGTACATTAAATTTATAGTAATCTCTTCTAAAATCCGAATGATGCATCTTATGTTATACCCCCATAGGTAATTAGTCAACCATGATGTGCTAAATTACAAAGATAAATCGTTGGTTAAAAGAAAAATAAATGATAATTCATAAAAGGTGATTTCTATTGACAGTATACCTATGAGGGCATATTATGATGTCTAACTGGTACTATCGTTAAAGTAGAGAAGGGGAATATACTTATGGAATACAATAATCAAATGAAAAATAGAGTCAAGCGCATGGAAGGGCAGCTGCGGGGAATTTTAAGAATGATGGAAGAGAATAAAGATTGTAAGGAAGTCGTTACACAGTTATCGGCAGTACGTTCAGCGGTAGATAGAACAGTCGGTGTCATTGTAAGTTCAAATTTAGTGGAATGTGTTCAAGCTGTAGAGGCAAGCGGAAAAGAGGAAGAAGAATTAATTAAAGAAGCTGTCAACTTACTTGTGAAAAGCAGATAAAGCTGGTATTTATCTGCTTTTCAAATTGGAAAGGATGATTAAGTGGTGAATCATTGGCATAAACGTTTTCAGACAGAGAACTATGTTTATGGAAAAAATCCAAACGTATTTTTGGCTGAAATTCAGAAGCGGTTAGATATTTCCGGAGATGCTCTAGCTGTGGCTGAGGGCGAAGGACGGAATGCTATCTACTTGGCAGAACAGGGGATGAATGTGACAACATGGGATTTTGCTTCATCAGGTCTTGAAAAAACAAATAAGCTGGCAGAAGCAAAGGGGGTTAAGGTGTCGACAAAGCTGGTGGATTTAAATGAAGCAGATTGGAGTCAGGCTGTGTGGGACGAAATTGTATGTATCTTTGGTCATTTTCCGTCAAAGCTTAGGCAAAAGACGCTTCAAGGAATAAAAAAAGCTGTTAAGCCAGGTGGATATTTCGTGACAGAGGTCTACTCACCGCATCAGATACCTTATAATAGCGGAGGACCAAAAGAACCGGACTTTCTATATAAACCTGAAGAATTTTTGGAAGTCTTCCATGACTGGCGGATTATTCACTTTTTTATGGGTGAGGTGGTGCGCCATGAAGGGGAACTCCATAATGGACTGGCACATGTTATCCAATTTGCTGGGCAAAAACCACTGTAAAAAAGATTGGTGAATCAATCTTTCTTTAAAATAGTTACGTCAAACTGATTTATTTCCATCTAATGAATTTCTGAAGAAACGGAATAACTTAAGAAGTATTTTATAGAGCATGAATTGGCGCTGTTCCAGATTTATGCTCTATCCTTTTTTTATAAGAGGTTTTTATTTAGCATATAAGTGGAAATCTTAGTAAGGATAGTTATTAGAGGAATTTTAATAGGATAAGTTAGGTGGAATAAGATAATGAGTAAAGAGAAACAGCTGCAATTATATCAATATTTATGGAAAGGAATAGGTGGATTATTAATCCTCCTGGCTTGGCTTGAGGGATTCTATATAAATTCAACAAGATTTATCGGTGTATTAATTTTAGTTTTACTTCTTTGCAATGCTATATTTGGAATTATTCTTAAAAAGAATAAAAAGGCTTTAGGGACAATTACATTGTCTTTCAGTGGGATTGCGATTTTGTTCGAAATGATTTGGTTCTTTTCTGATTGGTATCCTGGATTTGTAATAGCTCAGGCATTTACAATTATAATTGGGTTCTCTTGTTTTTATATGAGCAGAAGTATTTCGGAAAAACATAATCATTCGGCAGGGAAAACGAAGGAATGGAGACCTATAATCCGTCTTCTCGAATTAGCAGGTGTTGTAATTTTAAGTCTGGTTTCTATCGCAGTGATTATAAATTCAATTACACCTGTTCCGTTAATGAGCTTTATCCAATGGCAAATAGGGGATGGCAATACTTACAATGCACCGGAGATGGAGCAGACTGTTCTGGATAATGGGTATCTGCGAATAAATGATATTGAATATGGTTCAGATTATCCAAACAGTTACCTGGATGCATATGTTGTGGATGATGAGAACAATATTGACAGGCCAACATACTTTTATGTGCATGGTGGCGGATGGACTAAAGGTGATAAAGAGATGGAAGATATAGCGTATTATGAAAGTATGTTAGATGCCGGGTATAATGTTGTTTCGATAAACTATGCACTTTCTCCAGAATATAGATATCCTGCTCCGTTAGTGCAGCTTTCTCAAGCTGTCGCATTTATGCAAGAGCATGGTGAGGATTACGGAATCGATATGTCAAAGGTTATATTCGCAGGAAGCAGTGCTGGAGGACAGATTGTTGGGCAGTTTTTGAACGTTCAAACGAACCCGGCATATGCGGATGAAATGAGAATGGAGCCAGTCATTTATCGTGACAATATAACCGCCGGTGTTCTGGACTCTGCAGCGCTTGATATAGAAAGGATGGGAAAAACAAAGGCACCAGCTGCCTTTTCTAATTGGACCTTCTTTCAATTTAGCAGAACTTATTTTCAGTTGAAGCATTTCATCAATGGTACAGATCAATACGCTAAACAAGGGAATGTTATTGATCATGTAACAGAAAACTTCCCTCCGGTATTTATAGCGGACGGGAATACTGGATCATATCCCGATCAAGCGAAGGATTTGAGTGATAAATTAAATGATTTTGGAATAACTAATTACCTTTATCTCGTTGATAGGGACAAGGCAACTTTAGGCCATGTTTTTATGGACACTAAATCAAAATATACATTGGATTATGCAGATAAAAAAGTCGCCTTTCTAAACAAAATCTTAGAAAAGTGATTGAAGTCGATAGAATATCTAATTAAGTTTTTTAAAAAGAGGTAAAACAGATCTCTAATACTGCCTCTATGAGTAAATCACTAATGTGCTTTATTCTTAAATATGGGAGTATGAAAGAACATATTCTAACTGTTTGAACTGCTAAAAGAATAAATGATAAAATTGATTGGATCCGGCTGTGATGGGTAATGAATAAAAGACAAGTGAGTAACAACTTTGTTTCCGAGAAATGAATGCTTGCAGTAAGGGGGATAGCTTCGAGGGGAAGGAAGTATTTCCAATCAGTTTTACACACTGTAAACCAACTAAGCGAAGAGGATGCCAAGAGTTTCCTGAAGATAATTTATGGGAAAATGGATAACTATAAAAGTTCTGGTGAATCTATTTCCAGTGATATGTTTATAAAGGAAATGGAATCAATATATCATGATAAAATCCCCCGAAACATCCAACTAAGAGTGAAACAAAAAAAGTGAAATGGATAAAATTAAATCTTTATTCGAAGGCAAGATCAAACAACTGAATAACAGGGGAAACGCTCCCCTTATTATTCATATATAAAAGTTGGTTCATTTGTATTAAGACACGATACGAAGCCCGACAGCCCCGCAAATTATACAAGTTAAAAACAGTGCGCGGACGACACTCATCGATTCTTTAAAGAAAACTACTCCCATTATGACTGCACCTGTTGCACCTAACCCTGTCCAAATTGCATATGCAGTGCCGAGCGGAATATCACGCATTGCTAAACCGAGAAAGTAAAATCCGAACGAAAAGACGGCGACAAGTGTGATAAGCCAAATCCAGGATTTCCTTTTTAAATACATATTAATACTTGCAACTCCAAATATTTCACCAAAGCTTGCCAGGACAAGATAAACCCATGCCATTTATTGTTCACCTTCCTTTGCAGAAACGGCTTTTTCTCCTGTCGTTAATTGAATACCAACGACCCCGATAATGATGAGCAGAATAAATAATCCCTTTTGAAGAGTAAATGCTTCTCCCAAAAAGGTGAAATCGATAATCGCAATTGCTGCGGCACCTGATCCTGTAAATGTCGCATAAACAGAGCCAGAGGGGAGAACTTCGCATGCTTTAATTACAAAGTAGAAACTTAGAATAATCGCTATAACTGTACCAGTCCACATCCAAAGATTATCAGAGTACTTTAAGCCAAGAACCCAAATAACTTCAATGATTGCGGCCCATAAAACATACATCCATCCCATGAATGTTCCTTCCTCTCTGTGATTATTAAAATTAAATAAAGGTGTTATTTATCTTTTGACTATACTTTTATCTTTTCAAATGGCTGTACATATGAAAATGGGCAAATTCAAAAAATGTAGTCTGCTATCATCTTAACGATAAATATGTTAATAAGTCCATTAAATCATCTGTCAGAGATTTATTGCTTAACGTACTCATCATGACAGTCTGCGAAAAAATGTTGTTTAGCTACGAATTTTGTATTATAATTACAATGTATTTAATTTAAATCCGCAAATCCACTCTTCTAATGTGTTTTATTAGAAGAGTGGATTATTTATTCCTTCATATAGTCTTTTTGAGGAAAGGAATAACGACAAAAGAGGTGATTTATTGATGAAGAAGATATTTAAAATTCCTTTAGCTTACCAAATTATTATCGGCTTGGTTCTTGGAATTATCGTCGGTGCAGTTTTTTATGGGAATCCTGCCGTAGAAACGTATTTACAGCCACTAGGCACGATTTTTATTAATATGATTAAAATGATTGTTGTACCAATTATTATCTCTACATTAATAGTAGGTGTGGCAGGTACTGGTGACATCAAACAATTAGGTAAGCTTGGCGGCAAAACAATGATTTACTTTCAAGTTGTCTCTTTAGTTGCCATCGTTGTAGGCTTAGGTGCAGCGAACATTTTCAAACCTGGTGAAGGCATCGATATGTCATCTCTTTCAAAAGGCAATATCGATGAATATGTTCAAACTACTGAAAGTGTACAAAATGAAGGGGTCATGGATGTTCTTGTAGGAATTGTGCCAAGTAATATATTTGACTCAATGGCTTCAGCTGATATGCTTCCCATTATTTTCTTCTCCGTATTATTTGGATTAGGAATCGCGTCAATCGGTGAGAAGGGTAAACCTGTGCTTGCCTTTTTCCAAGGTACAGCAGATGCAATGTTTTGGGTGACAAATGTTATTATGAGATTTGCGCCAATAGGTGTGTTTGGATTAATTGGTGTATCCGTTTCAAAATTTGGTTTAGAATCATTGATCCCACTTGGAAAGTTAATGCTTCTTGTTTATGGAGCAATGATATTCTTTATTATATTCATACTCGGCAGTATCGCTAAGTTTGTAGGATCAAGTATTTTTAACATTATAAGAGTATTAAAAGATGAACTGATTTTAGCGTATTCTACATCAAGTTCAGAGACTGTTCTGCCCAAACTTATGGAAAAGTTGGAGAAAACAGGAAGTCCAAAAGATATTGTTTCCTTTGTGATCCCAACGGGTTATTCGTTTAACCTGGATGGTTCAACTTTATATCAAGCAATTGCAGCAATATTCATTGCGCAATTATATGGAATTGATCTAAGTATAATGGAGCAAGTGACACTTGTATTCGTATTGATGATTACGTCAAATGGTATTGCAGGGGTACCAGGCGTTTCCTTTGTAGTTCTTCTCGCAACACTTGGAACAGTTGGAATACCGCTAGAAGGACTTGCTTTTATTGCTGGGGTCGACAGACTTCTTGATATGGCCCGTACAGTTGTAAATGTTCTTGGAAATGCATTGGCAACTGTTGTTATGTCGAAGTCGAGTGGGCGGTTTGATGTAGAGAAAAGAGAAAAGTATCTTGCCAGCCTTAGAAATCCAGCTTAATTATAAAAAGACAGTTTCACTAAACTTTCCAGGTTTGTGGAACTGTCTTTTTGTTGCATGGACACCATGCTTGCGTTTACTTGCAAAGGTGGATTGTGTAATTGAAAAATAAAAAACACCGTCCAGTATTTGAATGGTGTTTGGCGTTTTATGAGTTATATATGTGAAAAGCTTATTAATCAGTCTCATTATTAGACAAAGAATTTGCCAGCTTGTAAAATGCCTGGTTAAATTCCTTTGTTCGATTTTGAACTTTTTCCGCAGCAGCATCAAGTGTATAACCCTCTTCCATTAGTTCTTGGATCAAAAGGATTTTTTTTATGTTCCAGTAATCAAATCTTCGCGTAGATCCCTGAAAGTCTTTTTCAGAAGAAATAGCTCCCTTATCTTCCCAATAGCGAATTTTTCGTGTTGGGACACCTGTAATATCTGAAACTTCTCCGATGCCAACAATCAGTTTTTTTATTAAAGAAAAGTCGAGTAATGGATCTGATTCAAGCCTATCATTCATGCTTTTCCCCCCAATGTTATATAACACTATCCTACTACAATAATAGAAATATTACAAATATAATTTGTCGCCTATCAGCTTCTTTTGCAGAAAAATTACATTTAGATGGAAGGTGTACATAAATCAATTATCAAGTTAGAACTACATGCAAAGAATTCACTTTAAAAGTAAAGCATTCTATAAAGAAATTATTCTGCCAGCTCTATTTCAAGTATGATTTCTAAATAATGAAATATATATGAGGGAAAGGGGGCTATCTGTTATGAAAAAAGTGCTTTTATTCTGCGATCCGGGAATTGATGACTCTTTAGCAATTATGTATGCTATGCTCCATCCTAATATTGAACTAGTCGGAATCGTAACAAGCTATGGGAATGTATCTAGAAAAGAAGCGACAACTAATGCAGCATATCTTACATGGCTGGCAGGAAGAAGTGATATTGCAATTATACCTGGTGCTTCCATGCCAATGAACGAAGAGGATTTAGTTTTTTATCCGGAGATTCATGGTGAGGATGGGATTGGTCCTATAAGTCCTCCAAATAATTTTCAGTTTCAGACTTATTCTATGGACATGGTTCGTCTCCTTATTGAAAAATATAGAAATGAGCTTGTCATTGTAGATCTTGGTCGCCCAACAACACTGGCGATTGTCTTTACTTTATTTCCTAATCATATCGAAATGGTCCACTCTTTTTATTTAATGGGTGGAGCCTTCTTTATTCCAGGTAACGCTACAGCACTGGCTGAAGCGAATTTTTATGGTGATCCTGCCGCAACAAATTTTGTTTTGAATTCCGCGCATAATCTTACATTGACTCCTTTAAATGCTACCCAATCTGCAATTTTAACCCAGGATATTGTTAATGTTATTTCAAATAACAAGGAAAACAATTATTCTTTCATGATTAATGACATTTTCAAATATTATTATGCTTTTTATAAAAAGTCGACACCGGGCATACCTGGAGCCCCTATCCATGATTTGCTTACAATAATGCTTGTTAACGATCCTGAGATTGCTGATTACATAAATTATGATGTAAAGGTTATTGAAGATGCGGACGCGAAGGGAATGTCTTATATTGATTATCGCCCAGCAAGCAAAGCGGGAAAAACGAAGATTGCTGTCAAGCTTCATTATGAATTGTTTATAGAAAAGGTTAAAAGTATTATGTTGTAAAAATTGATCTGTTTTTTCTTGTTAAGAATAATATTCGAATGAACGGGTTCTGATTCATAATTATCCCTATCATTGGGAATATTAAACGTAACGCTTAAAAACGGAAAGGACTCTGATATCGGCTTATTAATAAAATCCCATTTCATACTATATTGTATTGAATAATAGGAAGAAAGGTTAAAACAGTTTGGAAAAACCAAAGGAAGTTCTATTGTGGAGTATTGCGCTACCTGGATTTGGCCATTTTTTAAATGGAAAGTATTTTAAAGGAATTGTATTGATATTTCTGGAGTTTTTAGTCAATGTTAAAGGTAACATTAACTTGGTTATAATTTTTAGTTTTCAAGGGGAAATTGAACAAGCAATTCAGCATGCTGATTATCAATGGTTAATGTTTTATCCCTGTTTGTATTTCTTTGCCATTTGGGATGCTTATAGAGATGCAGGCGGCGGAAAAGAACCATATTCTTTTTTGCCATTTGTATTTTCAGCTTATTTTATGACAGTGGGGGTCGTCTATTCCTCTAAATTGCTGGGACCTATTTGGCTTCCGATTTTGAGTATCATTCCGGGTTTAATCGTAGGTTTTCTGTTGCAAAGGTACATAAGAAGAAAGCTGACCACTTAAGTGATCAGCTTTCTTCTTTATCCCTAGCTAGTTTTTCTCGATTTTGCGTTCCGGGGGGCTGTTCTAAATAATTATTCTTTATCATTATATCTGCGCCGCTTTTCGCGAGCCGGGAGACTTCAAAGGATAAGCGTTCGTAATTGAGTGTCAAGTCGCTTCGCTGGCTTGCTGATGCCGCTGCAGCGTAGTTCCCTATTCCTGTAGACATCAATAAAGACATATGAAACATCATTAACTTATCTGAGAATGTCTGTGTTGTCGAATCACTTATGCCGACATCAGGCATGTGTGGAGACTCAAGATCATTTTTTAGCAGAACGTCAGCGAAAAGTTTATTATGTTTTTGTGAGACTTCCTTGCCCCTCAGCATAAAATCCTGTACTTCCTTAGAAGGGGAAGTTTGAGCAAATGCGAGGCAAAGTTTAAAGCCTAAAGAATTTGTCATGATATTTAAATATAGATGAGAAATCTCTACAGCATTCAGTGGACGTTTTTCATTGAATGGGTTAAGACCGCTTAAATACTTTTTACTATCTACAAAGTCAATCTCCTTAGGTACTTCAATATATGGATGCCTGGCATTTATTCCTTTCCGAAGCGCGGTAGTCAGTGACTGCTTATAAAGATTATTGACCGCTGTTAATCCTTCAGAATAATGACTGACAATGTCATCCCTGTAGCTGACTGCTACAAAACCGCTGTATGCGATCATCCCTACCCTCGCCATATGGTTCACATAAGTTATACAAAATGTATCTGTAAACAGCCAGGGAGCATCCATATTCACGTCTTGTTCATTAAAACCATCGGGAATGGCAAAGTGTTCACTTTCAAATATTGATTCCAAGGTTTCTATATGCTTGGCTGAAAGGTCGTAAGCATACTGGACATCTTCTTTTATCTCTGCATCTTCAATACTTTTCAGCATAAACCCTAAAATTTGTTTGGACATACAATCATTCATGTATTCTGTCCAAAGCGCTCCGATTTCAGAAGCAGTCAGATATATTTTATTTTCTTTCATATAATAATCCCCTGTCTAACATTAGATAGTATTATTATGTACAAACATTTTTATTTTATGTAAAACAATGTGGCGATGAACTTTTAAAAAGGTTCTTTGTCACAAAGTGGAAATCAACACACTGTAAGTGACAGAGAACCTTAACTTTTTTATTTTTGACTTGACCATACTATTTATGCTGGCTTAATTGCCTCTCGCTAAATCTTTACGATTTGGAGCCATCGGGGGCTGTTCAAGCCATTGGTTTTTAATCATGATATTAGCTCCATCCTCGGAGAGTTTCTGTATCTCTAGTGAAAGTCTGTTATACATTGCACCTAAATCTATTCTGGGACTTACAGAAACGGCTGTGCCATAAAAGGCAACGCTTAAACTGATTAAAGTGGTTGTCATGTACATCATTAACTTATCGGAAAAAGTATATGTGGTACTGTCAGTTATATCTGCATCCCAGGTCATCGGGGCAGGCAAATCGCTTTCCTTTAGTTTTCCGCTAAATAATGTGATATGCTTTTTGGCAACATCGATACATCTTAAATTGAAATTTGTAACCTCTTTTGATTGAGAAACTTGGCTAAACCCGGTCAGAGTAGCCGTACCTAAAGCATTTCTTTGAATATTGGAATAAAGATTAGCTACTTCAGAGGCTATTAAGGGTCTTTTTTCTCCTAAAGTGTCCCAAAGGAATCTTTGTTTCTTCACAAATTCAATTTGCTCTTGGTTAGGCAGGTATGGTGGTCTGGCATATAGTCCCTTTGATAATAATAAGTCTTTAGACATCTCATACAATTCCATTGTTTCGGAAATACACTCCTTGAAGAAAGCGGTAATGTCTTTCCTGACAGAAAGGGATAAACTGGATCCATTCGCTATAAGTCCAATCCCTGCCATTTGGTGTATATATATTAAAGCAAAGTTATCTGAGTATAGTCTTGGAGCTGCCAAATCGACGTCTTCTCCTATTTTAAATCCGATAGGTAATGCATACTTTTCTTCAGTAAATATACTGCTGATTTTTTGAAGGTGGGTCTGTGATAGTTGTAATGCATGCTGAATGATAGGTTCTATCTCCTTATCCTCAACCTTTTCTAGGAAAAAGCTTAAAGTGCATACAGATGAACTATCTTGCAAGTATTGGAAAATAAGCTGTGATACTTCTCCTGAAGTCAATCTTGTTTGCTGTTCGCGTTCCACGTATAGCCCTCCATCATTAAAGAATTTCTTGTTAGTTATTCTTTATATTTAAATGGTAATTATACTTCTTAAATAAATATAGTTTAATGAAAATAGAAATCTAAAAAAGATTCTCTATTGATGCCGTAAATAGAAACCGCATTTTAGAGAACCTTTAAATTTATCTTTAGATTATATATTAATTATCATCCAGTCCACTGGACAAACTGTGCAAAAATAAGTGTGACAATGCCGATTCCTGAGAGCACGAGGAATACTGGCAGATAGAAACGAATCCACTTTTGCCAGGAGACACCAGCAATTACTAATGCTGCCATGAAGTATCCTGATGTCGGGAATAGGATATGTGCAAAACCATCACCAACTTGGAATGCCAATACAGCAGTTTGTCTTGTCACACCAATAATATCGGCTAGCGGTCCCATGATGGGCATTGTTACAAGGGCTTGTCCACTTCCTGATGGGATAATAAAGTTAATCGCAAGCTGAGCCAGAAACATTCCAACTGCCCCGAGAACAGATGGAAGTTCTCCCACAACAGAACCAAGGCTGTTTACAATTGTATCCATGATTTGTCCGTCTTCAAGCACAACTGCTACTGATCTGGCAAGACCGATAATGATTGCACCCATCAACACCTCGCGGAATCCCATTGTAAATGCTTCAGAGATTTCTGTTGCATTCAATCCGGAAATTAAACCGACAACAATACCCATGAAGATAAAGAGACCGGCCATTTCGACCATAAACCAGCTATGGCCCAATACTCCATAGACTAACGCAACTAAGAATAGAAGTGCAGCAATTGAACCAAGCTTTTGTCTTGTATTCATTGATCTAACTTCGATATCGTCCTGGTGTTTATACAGTTCTCTTTTTTCTGCATCCTCTTCATATACTAAGCTGTTTCTTATTGGATCTTGTTGAACCTTTTTTGCATAGCGCATTAAGAATAAAATCCCAACAGTTAATATGACTGCAAATAAGCCAATTCTTAATTCAATTCCAGAGAATGTTGGAAGGCCAACAATCTTTTGAGATAACCCTACGTTAATCGGATTTAGTACTCCAGCTGTAAATCCAATGACTGTTCCCATTAGTGCTATTCCTGCTGCAACGACAGAGTCATAGCCTAGAGCAATCATTAATGGCATAATTACAGGAATATAGACAAGAGATAATTCCGGTGTTCCAATCAGAGTTGCAACGACAGCGAAAACGGTAGTTAATATTGGAATGAGAAGTATACTTCGCTTAGCAAACTTATTTGCCAGACGATCTACAATGATTTCGATAATGCCGGTTGTTCTCAGCACCATGAACATACCGCCGACAATAAATGTAAAGAATACAATTTCCCCGGCATCGATTAACCCCCTAGGGATAACTGTTAAAAAGTCAATAATCCCTACAGGAGAGGATTCGATTTGAGTGAATGAATTTGGATCTACTGTTTCTCGCCCATCTGGACCTGGAACTCTTTCAAATTCTCCAGCAGGCACAAAATAAGTTGCGATTGCTGCCAACGCGCTGAATGTAAATAAGATTACATAAATATGCGGCATCTGAAATTTCTTCTTTTTTTCTGCTTTAGCCATACTTATTCCCCTTTGTGTTTTATCTCATGCAGGAATGAATGCGCTTTCCAATTTTCTTTTCTATATATGTATAATACTGCTCTGACGTAAGCCGATTATTTAAACCATATGTAATTTGTTGTCATACTCTAATCTGCATGAGTTAGTAAAAAGCTTGGTATTTATTTCTACGTAAATATACAGCAGAAATAATGTAATAACAATTGCTAAAGTTGCACAAAAATAATAGAATTAATTTAACCAAATTGGATAAATGATTGGCTGGGTTTGTTTGGTTTTATGTGTTTCCCAGTACTGGAGATTATAAACGCTTCGTCCCGTTTGTGAAAATTAATAAATTCTTTACTTGTATTCTTTGAAGACAGGAATTAATATATACTATGTTCAAATAAAAAACGAGGTAAAACAATGACGAAATCAAAAGAAACAAAGTATGAATTTTTATCAGAAGATCCGAGTGTTAAAACGTTTCCGATTATGGCTGCGTTAATTATAGGTGCCTTTTTTGCATTACTAAATGAAACCCTTCTAAATATAGCTCTGACAACATTAATGCATGAGTTTGATATTGCATTGCCAACAGTGCAGTGGGTCGCTACTGGATTTATGTTAATTATGGGTATTGTCATTCCAATTTCTCCGCTGCTGATGCAATGGTTCACTACAAGGCAGCTGTTCATTGGAACAATGACAGTTTTTACAATTGGTACAGCGATTGCAGCTATCGCACCGACATTTTCAATTTTGTTAATTGGCCGTCTGATCCAAGCGGTTGGTACAGGGTTATTAATGCCGGTTATATTTAATGTATTCCTATTGATATATCCGCCACATAAAAGAGGGAAAATCATGGGAATTGTTGGATTAGTTATTATGTTCGCCCCAGCGATTGGACCAACCCTTTCCGGAGTGATTGTAGATTACTTAGGCTGGAGATTTTTATTTATTACTGTTATACCATTTGCTCTATTTTCAATTCTTTTTGCTTCTAAATATTTAATAAATGTCTCTGAAGTGACGAAACCAAAAATTGATTGGCTTTCCATTCTTTTTTCAACAATTGGTTTTGGCGCAACGATATATGGCTTTAGCTCTGTAGGAGAAAGTGAAGCAGGGTTTCTGACACCAACTGTTTTAATTTCAATTATCGTTGGAGGAATTGGAATTATTCTGTTCGCAATTAGACAGTTCAAGATTGACGAACCTCTGATGGATCTGCGTGTTTTTAAATTGCCGATGTTTACGCATGCGGTGATGATGTTCATTATTATTGTGATGACCATGTTTGCATCCGAACTGATTTTACCAGTGTTTATGCAAGGACCAATGGCATTGGCACCTGCTGCTGCAGGGATGCTCTTATTACCGGGAAGTATTTTAAATGGAATTATGAGTCCGTTTATGGGAGCGTTATTTGATAAGGTCGGCCCGCGGGTGATGATGATCCCAGCAACTATTGTTCTAGCAGCAACAATGTTTATGTTCAGCCGCTTGACAGCAGATACACCACCATGGGTCATCATTGTAGGATTTATGCTGATTATGCTAAGTGTATCAGCAACAATGATGCCAGCTGAAACAAACGGACTGAATCAGCTTCCAAAACGGTTATATCCGCATGGTACTGCAGTAATGTCAACATTGCAGCCGCTAAGTGGTGCCATAGGTGTTTCTGTATTTATCAGTATTTTGAATTCTAAACAAGCTAGTTATTTAGAGGGTGTGGCGAATCCAACATCACAAGCAGCACTCACACAGGCGATGGAAGTTGCGGTAGAACATGTCTACTTGATAATCTTTTTCTTCACTCTAGTGACGGTGTTACTGTCATTTATTGTTTACCGTGCCCGTCCAGTAGAGGAAGAAACACCACAGCAAACCGAGGAATCATAAGGTTGAAAATCCCACTAGTGTGGGATTTTTTGTTATCATTTACTTAATTAAAATAGATAGTGTAAACTGAATTTATAGAGAAATGCTAGGATAAATAAAGGAGGCAAATAGGATGACGGAGAGTAAAAACGATCTAACAAACGAAGAGCAAGAAACGTTACTTCAAACACTGAGTGCTCGTTTTGAAAAAAATATGCATCGCCATGAAACCCTTGAATGGAAAAAGGTTGAAGCTAGGCTGATGGCTAGTCCAGATAAACTCTGGTCATTAAGCGAAATGGAAAGAACGGAAGGCGAACCAGATGTCGTTGGCTATGATGCAGAAACAGAACACTTTCTTTTTTTTGATTGCTCGAAGGAAAGCCCTAAAGGCCGCAGAAGTATTTGCTATGATCGTCAAGCGCTGGAAGCTAGAAAAAAACATAAACCTGAAAACAGTGCAATGGATATGGCAGCGGAGATGGGAATTGAAATGTTAACCGAAGAAGAATATCGAGCACTGCAAGAGCTTGAAAAATTTGATATGAAAACATCAACTTGGGTCAAAACTCCTAAGGATATAAGAGAACGTGGAGGGGCTATTTTTTGCGATTATCGCTATGGTCATGTTTTTGTATACCATAATGGTGCAGACTCTTACTATGGCTCAAGAGGATTCCGCGGTGTTTTGAGAGTTTGACATAAATACAGCTGTAAATAGGTTCAGTCGATGGAAGAGTACAGGGTTCAACGCCTGTATTCTTCCTGATTGAACTTGAACTGTCTCATAGAGTGCTTCTCATCGCCTGTATTCTTTGGGATTAAGCTTGAACTGTCTCATAGAATGTCTGTCATCGCCCGTCTTCTTCCTGATTGGGTTTGAACTGTCTCATAGAGTGCTTCTCATCGCCTGTATTCTTCGGGATTGAGCTTGAACTGTCTCATAGAGTGTCTGTCATCGCCCGTCTTCTTCCTGGTCGAGCTTGAACTGTCTCATAGAGTGCTTCTCATCGCCTGTATTCTTCGGGATTGAGCTTGAACTGTCTCATAGAATGTCTCTTATCGCCCGTCTTTTTCCTGATTGGGTTTGAACTGTCTCATAGAGTGCTTCTCATCGCCTGTATTCTTCGGGACTGAGCTTGAACTGTCTCATAGAGTGTCTGTCATCGCCCGTCTCCTTTCTAATTGGGTTTGAACTGTCTCATAGAATGCTTCTCATCGCCCGTCTTCTTCCTGATTGGGTTTGAACTGTCTCATAGAGTGCTTCTTATCGCCTGTATTCTTCGGGACTGAGCTTGAACTGTCTCATAGAATGTCTGTCATCGCCCGCAATCTTCGCAATTGAGCTTAAACAGGCGTAGAGTCGGTTTCTTCTTTGCCTGAAATACCAACCTCTAAGTCCATTCGATAGTTGACCTGCCTTCTGAATCTTTTAAATAGCATTATTCATAATACGTCCACCTGCGCTCGCCGCGTTTTTGAAAGTTTGAGTTTAAAATTCTACTTATTGTTTTCGGGCTGATCTTCATCCCACACCAATCTGAAATAATAGTTGTAGTAACTTTTTCTTGGGGAAATAAAATCTTAAACTCCTGTATGTTTCTTAAAACAGCAATTGTGACTGATTCCTTGGTTCCACAAATATCGCAGGAGCAAGTTCTATTATGGATAGTAATAGAAGATGAATGGCATTCATGACAGAATATCCCTTTCGATAAATGATGATAATCATAGGAGGGTAGCTTTTTGAAGGGAGAAACTTCCTTGTTCATCTCTAGTATCTTTTCCGCGAGCAATTTATCTCTTTTTGTTAATGTTGAAGTAGATCCATTTAACGTTTCTATAAAACGACTAATCTGGGGGGGGAAAATAATAGGTTTATCTAAAGGGGCTTGATATAGCATGAAGCCGGGATTGATGAAAACAATTGAAGATTTAATTTCAGGGGTGAATCCAGCACTGAGAAGCAATTGCCGTAAAAGGGATTCACTTCTGCCAAGCTGATGTAGTGGGTTAATAATTTCAAAATTAGGTTTCTTAAAAAGTTTCTCAGACTGGTAATAGTAATCTCCAGTATAGTTTTTCACTTCAAATAAGTAAACTTTATTGTGTAGAATAATAAGAGTATCAATTTGGAAAGTATTATTATTGATTTCAAATAACAAATCATTTAATATCAGGCATTCACATTCCACTGTATTAGTGAAACTATCAAATAAACTTTCACCTTCATACCCCTTTTTCAAATTGAATAAATACTGTTTTTCCGCTTGTAACAATTCCATTCGCTTGTCTAAAACCTCAAGGATAATTAATTCATGTGGCTTAGCCCGAGATTTATTCAGTTAAATCACTTCCCTTTTAAAGTATTTAGAATTTAAAACCAATTATAGCATAATTATTAATTTGCTAATAGAATGTTGGATAAGGAGGAAGAAAAACTGGCGCAACATTCAGCATTTTCCTTAACAATTAAATTAGTGTAAAATAAAAATACATTGAAAACTTAAACAAAAAGGCACTACTCTCAAAAAACAGAGTGAGAAGAAAAAGTATGGGATTGCAGGATGGCTCAACAACAAGTCATAAAGTTACCTAATCATACTAAACTAAAGGAGAGGAACAATGAATATTGGTTTAATTGGTGCAGGTGCGATTGCTAATTTTCTATTAGACAAGCTGAATCACCACCAGCATCATAAATTAACAATTACAAGTATCTATGTACGGAACAGAGAAAAGTATCAGTACCTTGAATCAAAGTATGACGTGATATTATATACAGATCTTCAAGCATTCCTAAACTCGGAAATTGATGTTGTTGTGGAAGCTGCGGATGCCACTGCAGTGAAAAACCTGCTGCCGGAAGTTATTAAGAAAAAGGACAGTGTGCTGATTAGCGTCGGTGCGCTGGCAGATGAGGGGTTATTGACTGAAATAAATCAGCTTGCAAATGAATATAATCATGAAATACACTTGCCATCCGGTGCAATTGGCGGCTTGGACTTAATTCAAAATGCGAATGCGCTTGGTGCGGTGGAAACGGTAGTATTAACTACTCGCAAACCTGCCAGCTCTTTAATTGAGGAAAAAGTAATAAAAGAAAAAATCGTATTTGAAGGAAAAGCAGCAGATGCAATTAAGCAATTCCCGAAAAACGTGAACGTATCTATTATCCTGTCACTTGCAGGAATAGGGATAGAAAAAACGAGTGTACGCCTGATAGCTGATCCGAACATCGATAAAAACATTCACCAAGTAGAAGTTGAGGGCGAGTTTGGCGAAGCCTTGTTTACGATTAAAAATAATCCGCTGCCAGAAAATCCAAAGACAAGCTATTTGGCTGCGATGAGTATTTTAGGCACGTTAGAAAGAATTAAAGGTAGAATGAGGATTGGTGGCTAAAGCAAAGGGTTAAAGAAAGCACAGGTGACTTTCAAGTGGACGAAAAAGAAATTATAAGATGGATTAAAGAAGATAAATGGATGATGGATATTTTACTTGCTGCAAGAACATTAAATCTGCCTGACTGGTGGATTTGCGCTGGATTTGTCCGTTCCAAGATATGGGATACCTTGCATTAATTCGATGAAAGAACACCACTTTCTGATATTGATGTGATTTACTATGATCCAGAAAATCTGGAGGAACAAGAAGAAAAAGTATTTGAAGAAAAACTGAGGACGCTTATACCTGAGATTCCCTGGTCTGTAAAGAATGAAGCGAGAATGCACATATATAGCAAGATGGACCCGTATTTATCTTCAGTTGATGCAATTTCAAAATTTCCCGAAACAGTAACAGCTTTGGGAGTGAAAATAGATGATACAGGAGACTTGATATTAACTGTACCTTGTGGAATTACTGATGTTCTAAATATGGAAGTGCGGCCAACTGCATATTTTAAAGAGGATAACCAACGCGTGAAGATATACAGAGACCGTGTAATTCATAAAGATTGGAAGTCAACTTGGCATAAATTAAAAATATGTTAATTGAACCTTGTAAGCATATGCTGGACTGCACACACTCCAAACATATTGAATTGGTGTCTAAATCGCCTCTAAGAAATAATACAAATTAGGTGGTGTAACGGTGGACGAAAAATATAATGATCTCATTGGTGATATGTTAAAAGGCAATAACTACGAGTATGAAAAAGACTTGCCGGGAAAAGGCAAACCTTTACCAAAGGAATATTCACAGAAAGATACCTTTCAACATTTTCAAAAGATAGCCAAAGAAGCTGGATATATGCCGCCATGGCTAAAGTTGCAGAAAGAAATCGGTGTTTTACTGCAAAACGCAAAAACTGAAAAAGATGTTGAAGAAATTAACGTGAAGATAAGAGAACACAATCGTATTTGTCCGACCCAAATGCAAAAAAACCTTGTCAGCTTGGCAAACCTGGAAGTGGCAAGAAAAAGGTGGTAAGCAAAAAGTTGCTGTCTTAAAAGCAATTAGCAGAAATCAGCAGGGAAGAATAAAAAGTTAATAGATATAGAAAATCCGTTTTGAAATGGGCATTTCTTCTATTAAATTGATGCACTTCTTTTTTGCATATGTTAAGGTGATTTTATAGGAAAATGAAGTTTACGCAACTTTATTACAACGAGGAGGCTGTAAAATGAGTGTTTATCTGGCTGTTGCGCTTATCATCATCGTTTATTTACTATTCAGGGTTGTATCGTTGGAAAGTCGTGTTAAACAACTGCAAAGTAAATTGAAGCTGATGAAGAATCAACCAGTTGCAAGTGAAGTTGATCATGAATTGCGAGATTTAATTAAAGAAGGAAAAGATATAAAAGCAGTTAAAGAAGCGAGAGAAGTATTAGGCCTTTCGCTGTTAGAAGGCAAAGAATATATTGATCGATTGAAACAATCGATGAATTAGATAGGACAGGGAAATCCATTTTAAACATTATTGGTTTAAGATGGATTTTTAATTAGCTCAGCATAATTAATCCTATGATTGCCCAGACAGCATTAAGAAAAAGAAAGAGAGAGCTGCATATGACCAAAAATAACTTTGCCGAACCTTTATTTAGTAATAGGGCGAAGAATAAACTAAGTAAAGCGTAAAGTGAAGGAAGAAAGACTGCAAAAATTCCCGTCTGACCGAAAGTTACTAATTCAAAAAAATCTATCTTTATATTGTTGGCTTGCATGGTTACCCATGGAATAATACTGATAATTGCTAGTATATAAGAGATAATCAAATAGATTGTACGCATATGGAACACCGCTTTTCATTTTTTATCTTAATAAGGTTTCATAGCCTTCTCCTTCAGAAAAATAAAGCAATGATTATTACATGAATTTTAACACTTGTGCAATAGCTTGTATATTTATTTTAATAGAATGAATTAAATAAAAAAGAGTTGGACTCCAGAAACACCGTATTTATTAAAGGAGGGGAGAGTGCAGAGTGATAATAAGGGAACTAAAAAACAATGAAGAATTGCCAATAGACTTATTGCTGATGGCAGACCCATCTGAAAAACTGATCAGAGAATATGTTGCAAGGGGAAGTTGCTTTGTTGCAGAGGACCATGACCTTATTCTAGGCATCTATGTGATCGTACCGACAAGGCCGGAAACAATAGAAATTATAAATGTTGCAGTGAATGAGAAATACCAGGGGAAGGGTTATGGAAAGAAACTCGTGCTTCATGCAATTGAGACGGCGAGGAATGCTGGGTATAGAACAATTGAAATTGGCACAGGCAATTCAGGAGTCACGCAGTTGGCGCTCTATCAAAAATGTGGTTTTAGAATGACATCGATTGACCAAAACTTCTTCATCCGGCATTATGAAGAACCAATTTTTGAGAATGGTATTCAAGTAATTGATATGGTTCGGCTTTCACAGGATTTAAATAAAGAGTAACTCGTTTCCAATATGGACAGCCCGATATTAATATGAATACAAAAACTAGGTGCGTATTTGAAAGAAATCAATGGGTAAAGCGAATAGTAATCTGATAAATACTTAACTGAAAAACCGAAGTCCAGCGAATACTGGACTTCGGTTTTTGAAAATCATCATCAAATAGCAATTACACCGATAAACACAGCGATAATCAAAAGCACAATGCTGATTCCCCACATCCAGAACAAGGAGTAACGGATATGTTTCCCCATTTCAAGACCTGCTAACCCAAGTGCAAGCCAAAGTGCTGGGGAAAATGGACTGACAAATGTACCCACTATGTTACCGATAATCATGGAATAAGCGGTAGACAATGAATCAATGCCAAACCCTGTAGCGATTTGTTCTACTACTGGAAGGAGGGCAAAGTAATAAGCATCTGTACTTAATAACAAGTCGAATGGCACACCGAGGAACCCGATGATAAGATGCAAATATGGCGCAATAAATGCTGGTATGATTGTTACGAGATCAGAAGCAATAGAATAAAGCATTCCTGTTTCTGTTAAAATTCCCAGAAACGACCCTGCGGCCAGAATAATCGTCGCCATTGTGAGAGCGCCTGGTGCATGTTCACGTATACGGTCGGATTGCTGTTTTATATCAGGATAATTCAGTGGCAATGCGATACTAAGTCCAATCATAAATGCAAAGCCTGCAGGGATAACTCCCCAAACGAGCACACCGATTACAGAAATAAAAAGAATCGCATTTATCCAGATTAGTTTTGGTCTTGCTAATGACACTTCTTCTTTAGATTTATCAGAGTCACCATTCACCTTGTCTACGGCTGCCGCAGCTTCTTCCGCACTAACCAAACCGTGATGTTTGCTGATTCTATGTTTTTCTCTCAATCCCAGAAACACAGCTAAAACAATCATTAAAACGATGCCAATAATCTGAATAGGAATTAGTGGTCGCCACAATTCGGTAACGTCGACATCTAATACGGACGCTGTTCGCCCTAAAGGCCCTGCCCAAGGAACCATATTCATGATACTTGCACTTCCGCCAATTAAAAGTAAAAGTAAATAGGGGCTCATTTTCAAATGTTTATATAGCGGAAGGAGTGCAGGAATTGTAATCAAAAATGTAGATGCTCCGGCACCATCCAAATGTGCAATAGCCGCGATAATGACTGTCCCAACGCTGACTGTAATAACGTTGCCCTTTGTTAGCTTTATCAAGTTGCGAATTAATGGATCAAATAACCCAGCATCTTGCATAACACCAAAGAACAGAATCGCAAAGATAAACATGATTGCGACATTCATAACTGTTAAAATACCTGCTGAGAAAAACTCCCCTATTTCAGCAAATTCAAAGCCTGCGATGAGAGCGGCAATAAGCGGCACGAGCACCATGGCTACAACCGGTGTTACCTTGTTTGTAATTAATAGCAGTACGATAATTATAATAGTTAAAAATCCAATTATGCTCAAACTCATGTATTTTCCCCCTTGACTACACGTTACCTACTTTCGTTGATACATTGGTTCTCCCATTGTAAGCGCTAGCAAATAGATGTATCGACACGTGTATTTGTCTTTTAGAAAAGGTAACATAAGCCAAAATAGAAATAAATATTGTTCGCATAAATGAAATAACTTATATATCACTCATTTTGTTCATAAGTTTCACGCGGATAATATTTCCGCTCAGGACGGCCAACTGTTCCGTATTTAAGTTTTGTCTTTATTTTTTTAATGCTGACGAGATACTCTAAATAACGGCGGGCTGTGGACCGGCTGGTTCCTATTTGCTTACTGAGTTCTACTGCAGTTATCCCTTCAGTGAATTCAGGCTGCAATAACATCGTAATTTCATTTAATGTGATGGCATCAATCCCTTTAGGCAAATGCTTACTATTCGTTTTAGTGGATTTCGGTAAAACATATGCATCAATTTCCTCTTGTGTTAGTTCCTCGGCAGAGGCAAGAAATTGACGTTTTTCTTTGTATTTGTTGAGTGTGCGTTGGAACCATTCAATGTCTGCTGGTTTTATAATGTAGTCAAATACGCCGCCCCGCACGGATTCCTGAACAGTTTTCACTTCATTCGCTGCAGTGATGATGATAATATCAACTTCTTTATATGTACTGCGGATTTTCCAAAACAAATCCATTCCTTCTACATCAGGAATATAAATATCTAAAAGGATTACATCAGGAACCTTTTCGCATTCCTGAAGAAAGGTTAATGCTTCTTTTCCTGTCTTTACAGCAGCACTGACTGTGAAATCTTCTATTCTATCAATAAATTGCCGATGAATATCGGCAATGCGAAAATCGTCTTCAACAATTAAAACATGATACGCTTCATTCATCTGCATGTACCCCCTTTTTTGGTATAATCATTACAAAGCAGGCTCCTCCCATATCTCCCTCTTCAAGCAAAATTTGCCCGTTAATACGCCGAATTGTCTGTGAGGATAGCGCAAGACCAATTCCTCGATTGGAACCATTCTTCGTTGAAAATCCTTGGCTAAAAATATATGGTATATCCGTTTCGGGGATACCTGGACCAGAGTCTTCAATCTCAATGATGATATCCTCACCAATGTCTGTAAATAGAATAGATACATTGCGCTGGTCGGCTGCTTGGTTTTTTACAGCTTCAATTGCATTTTCAATTAAATTTCCAAGGACCGTTAAAAGAACATCTTTTTCATCCTCAGAAAAACGATAGGATAATTGGCTATCTGGGTGAAGAGTCATATGGACGCCAAGTTCATTAGCCTGATTAAATTTCCCTTGCAAAATAGCATGAATGATTGGGTCAGTAAAATGATTGGTCAGGAATTGCTCCCATTTTTCTCTTATTTCACTATTCCTTTTAATAAAGTCAACAGCCTCTTCATATTGATTTAGCTGCAGGAAACCAAGAATCGTATAAAGCTTATTGGAAAACTCATGTGTTTGTGCCCTCTGTGCATTTGCATATTGTTTTACCCTGGATAACTCATGAATAACTCCTTCTAATTCTGTCTTGTCACGAAATGTCAGTACAGTCCCAATAAGCGTATTGTCACGATACATTGGAGTTTGGTTAACGAGCAATACATTTTCACCAAGCACCATTTCTCTGTCATACATGTGTTTACCATGCTCAAACATATGAAAAATAGTTGAATGAGGAAACATGGATTGAATTGGTTTACCAATATAATTATTTTGGTTTACGATTTTTTTTAATAATAGCTGCTGCGCCGAAAGGTTTATCATTGTGATTACACCATTATTATCTATCGCGACAATTCCTTCGTGGGTCGACTGTAAGATAGATTCCTTTTCAATCATAAGGTTGGATATCTCTTCCGGCTCTAAATTGGATAGCTGCTTCTTAATATAATGGGAAATAAAGATGGCTCCAATGATGCCAATTAAAATAATGATAAAAAGTGTGAGCAAGAGCTTGTAATTTTGCGCTGTAATAATATCCTGTATATTTTCATTCAAAAAACCGACAGATACAACACCAGTAATCTCTCCTTCTTCTGAGTGCACAGGAGCTTTTCCGCGAATGGACAGGCCGAGTGATCCCTCCGCAATGGATACATAGGACTCTCCATGGAACAAAGCCCGATTATTATCTGCGCCAATCATCTTTTTGCCAATTTTCTCTGTATCGGGATGAGAGTAGCGGATGCTGTCTGTATTTCCTACAACGATAAATTCAGCTTCTATTTTTTCCTGGATGGGCATTACGATGTTCTGGATGACTGCCGCAGGGTCTTCCAACAGAAAGGCTTGTTTTACTTCAGGAATATTTGCGACACTTTCAGCTACACTTAGTGCCCGTCTGCCTATCTGATCCTCTGTTGTATTTGAAACAAATGAATGGAGGAAAAAAGCAAAGACGATAAAGATTCCAATAATCAATGTGCTGATCAGGGAAACCATTTTTGCCTTTAGATTAAATTTGATTTTAGTTTGTTGTGTATTTTTCCGAAGGATTTTATCCATTATTCTTACTCCATATGTTTAAATTATTAAAGAGCTGAATTTTATATTTTGAATATATGCTAGATTATACAGTAGTTTAATCTTCATCTCTATTTGTTCAATTATTTTAAAAAAGCCTGCTCTCTTTCAAATAAAGGCAGAGTGAGGAGGTATTCATTTTTAATCATCCGAAAACTCCTCTTCAACAAACCCATACGTATAACAATCAATCTCCAATTCAACCCCTATTTTCAGGGAGAACTCCATTAACTCCTTTTCAATGACATAACTCGGATTCATACCGTTGAAGACGTTCACGACCATACACAAGCGGGGCTCAATATGCAGTTCGTTGTTCAAAGCGTTGATGATATCAGTCTTGTCTTTAAACGTATTAACAATTTTCCGCACTAGTTTTTCAGATTCATATGTTGCAACCTCACCAGTACTGTATTTCCACTTGGTGGAATGATGTTGGCGTATTTTTTTGCCATCATGTGTTACCCATTCCCCACGTTTGTTTGTATCTGTTGGAAATATTCCTAATCTATCTGTTACTCTTGCCAATGAAAAATCCCAATTTCCTTCATGTTTATCGAAAGAAAGATATACTTCTACAGTGGTTTTTTCGTCCATCGCTTTTCCTCCAGATTTTTGTGGCATTTGTTTCACTTTTCAAATACTTGGTACATAATATTATAAACTACAAATAAGGAAAGGTGGCTTACGATGAGGAAAGATAAAATAAAAGTAATTCCCTATTCTCCCGGTTTTGTTGAACAAATAATGAAGATGTGGCGTAACAGCAAGGAGCGGGCTATTGGTCAGAAAGAGATTCATAGTTTTCGTAATCATATGATCTAAATCATATCTTACAAGAAATGTTTCAAATAGACTGAGCCTGATAAGGAAGAAGATAGTTGGAATAATCGTGTATAGTGAAAGTGAAATAAACCAGCTTTATATTCAAACAAATTTTCAAAGAAGCGGTATTGGAAAATTACTGCTGGATTAGGAAAAAAGGAAATCAAGTAGCAGATTAACCTTATTTACTTTTGAAGTAAATAAAAAGGCTCAGCATTTTTATGAAAAGAATGGCTTTAAGGGAATCGGGAGAGGCCATGAGAATGAAGAGAACTTGCTGGATATACAATATGAATGGGTTTTTAACGGACAATAATCACTTGCAATTTTTTAAAAATTAGATATACTAATGGAAATATTTCAATCGATGATGAGGATAGTAGTTTGAGAAAGGAGAATTTAGCGATTTAGGGATGGTGAAAGCCTAAACCTCCTGCTCAAGGCGAAGCGCACCTCTGAGATATTTGCCTGAATTTAGTAGGGCAAATCGGGGAAGCCCCGTTATCAATCATGAGCAGACTGTTTATGTCTAAAAGAGTGGTACCACGGGAATACCTCGTCTCTTCAAAAGAGATGAGGTTTTTTGCTTTTTTTAAAAAGAATGGGGGCTGGGAAAGTGACTTTTTTCATACGTAAAATGCAAAAAGAAGATATCGCTAAGGTGCAGAATGTAGCATTGAAAAGCTGGAATACAACCTATGAAGGAATAATACCTGCTGAGATTCAGAAGAATTTCCTGAATGTGGCATATAGTGATGAAATGATGGAAAGGCGCTTAAACAATTCTTTATTGCTTGTTGCGGAAGTAAGCCGGAAAATTGTCGGGTTTGCTAATTATTCACCGGTAAATGGCAATGGAAAGGCTGAGTTGGGTGCAATCTATATTTATCCGGAATACCAGGGAAAGGGAATTGGCACTGCTTTATTGCGAGAAGGGATAGAACGATTAAATGGAGTCAAAGAAATTTACATTAATGTCGAGCAGAAAAACAAGTTAGGAAAAACCTTCTATGAAGCGAAGGGCTTTACAGTAGTTGATATCTTCGATGATGACTTTGATGGGCATATCTTAAAAACAGTGCGGATGGTGTTGAAAGCCTAAGGGCTACCACTATTCCCCCTGTAAATGAGACAAAAGAAACCTTTGCCGGTCTCATTCGTATTACTTACTAAAGCAGGTCAGAAGTTATGGAGGCATGTGAATGAGTAAAGGGAAGAGGAGAGCGGTCTGGAGCTTGTTACTGCTTGTTATTTTATTTACGGCATGTGTGGATGATGCTACAGAACAATCAGCTGAAGAGCTTGCTCTGCATATTATTGATTTACTGCGCGCTGGAGAGTATCAAACTGTCTATGAGGAATATTTCACGAACGATTTACGAGCGTCCCTGGCTCAAGAGGAACTTGAGAAAGAATGGGAGCAGCTTATTGAAACGGGTGGAGAATTTGTTGAAGTTCAATCACTGCAATTGAAAAAGCACGGAGAAAACTTAGAAATTATTGAGGGAGAAGTGGTTTATACAGATGCAGCTGCTGATATTAGAATGATTTTTAATGAAAACCGCCATTTAAGCGGGCTAAATTTATCTGATGTTGTCGCTGACGCCAATCTTCCTGCCTCTATCATAGAAGAAGAGATCATTATTGGGGAAGGTACAGATTATGAGCTTGGCGGAACACTTACGCTTCCAAAGGGAAATCAGAAGAATCTTCCGGCAGTTGTCCTGGTCCAGGGTTCAGGTCCCAGTGACCGGGATGAGACTGTTTTTGCCTATAAACCTTTCCGTGATATTGCTTGGGGTTTAGCAGAACAGGGGATTGCAGTAATTCGTTATGATAAAAGAACATTTACGCATGCAGAAAAAATGGTACAAGCAAGTCTTAAGCTGACTGTATTTGAGGAAACCATTGAAGATGCAATTTTAGCTGCAGAACTGGTGAAAAAGGATGAGCGAATAGATGACAGTAATGTGTTTCTAATCGGGCATAGTCTAGGAGGTATGCTTGCGCCACGGATGGATGCCCAAGGCGGAGATTACAGAGGTATGATTATCCTTGCCGGTTCACCACGTTCGTTATGGGAAATCGTTTATGATCAAAATAAAGCTGTATTGAAAAGAAGCAAAATGGATGAAGAGGAGAAGGAGAAACAAGAGCAGCTTATTGAAGAAGAATATGAAAAGGCGAAGCAATTACAGAATCTGTCAGATAAGGAAACACAAGAAATGACTGTTTTTGGTGTGAATGGCTATTATCTAAAAGAAATGGACCAGTATGATGCAGCAGCAATTCTTTTAAAACATGATAAGCCTGTACTCCTTCTCCAGGGAGAGGACGACTTTCAGGTATATCATGAAAAGGATTTTGCGCTTTGGAAAACTCTATTAAAGGGACGGGAAAATACAGCCTTTGTCAGCTACCCTAATCTGAATCATTTTTTTGTGGATTACGATGGACCGAATAAGGGAACAGTTGCAGAGTATGAAACTGCAAATGAGGTCGATAATCAGGTGATAAAGGATATTGGAGTATGGATTTTAGAAAATAAAGAGGAGAAGTGATATTTATGAAAAGGTTTCAATGGATTGGATTGTTGCTGGCTGCTGTATTGGTTTTGTTAGCAGGCTGTACTCAAGAGGAGGATTCGGCTGATGGCGGTGCAGCAGAACAGGAAAATACCGAAGTGGAAACAGATACAAAAGATGAGGCTGTGGCTGACAGCCAAGGGAATGAAGAACAAATGGAGATGGCTAAGACCTTCATTGAACAGTTGAATGAAGGAAAGTTTGAAGGAGCAACAGAAAAGTTTGATGAAACGATGAATGAGCAAGTGACTGCTGCAGATTTAGAGGGAATTTGGAAAGACCTGAACAGCCAAATTGGTAATTTCATTGAGCAGGAATTTAATAAAGTAGAAGAGGCTGATGGCTACCAGGTTGTACTCATTACCGGTATATTCAATGATGCAGATGTAACATTCCAAGTGACTTTTGATGAAAATCAGCAAATTGCCGGGTTTTATGTGCAATAGATAGCCTGGAAGTTCAATTACTTTAATTAAACGAACTTTTTTTGTATGATGAATATCGTATAAGGAGGAGTTACATAATGATTCAAACAGACATAAAAACATACAGAACATCTGAATACGATATTGATGAAATGTTTCTTAATCGCTGGTCACCACGATCATTTTCAGAAAAGGAAGTTCCAGAAGATACTGTGCTCGCTTTATTTGAGGCTGCACACTGGGCACCTTCTGCATTCAATTTTCAGCCCTGGAGATTTATTATTGCCCAAACAGTTGAAGAAAGAGAAGTTTTCCATTCTTTCATTAATGAGTTTAATTTAAATTGGTGTGAGAAAGCACCAGTATTATCATTAATTCTTTCTAAAAAAGTAAATGATGATGGAAAAGCTTTTCGCTCACACTCATTTGACACTGGAGCGGCATGGGGATACCTTGCATTACAGGCGAATAAAAAAGGCCTTGTTACACATCCAATGACAGGCTTTGATTTTGATAAAGCAAGAGAAGCTCTTGAAATCCCTGAAGATTGCCATATTGAAGCACTTGTTGCAATTGGCTATCAGGATGATAAGGAAAAACTATCTGAATTGCTTCAGGAGCGGGAACAGCCGAATAACCGCAAGCCTCTAGGTGATTTTATCTTTAATGGCAAATTTGGAGAAAAGTAAATAAGACATTGAATAAGAGGGAAGAGCACTTTCTGAAATGGTATGTTTTCCAGTATACTGTTTAGAAAGTGCTTTTTTACTTTTAGATAAGATTGAATGGAGACTATTGCAAATGGAATTAAGAGAATATATGGAGATGAATTTCCCGGGAGTGGAGTTGAAGCCGGGTCTTTATCATCAATGGGATATAGGAATCCATTTTGAATTGGCTGAAAGTCTTTCCCCATTTAAAAATGCATCAGATGAATTAAATCCAGAGTATTTTCATATGGTTCATAATCAAGCGAACACAATATTTAATGAATTATTTGTACCGGAGGATGAAATTTTTTTAGTGACAAATCTTTATCAGCGTAAGGATTCCAAAAGGGAAAGCAATAATAAAATGAACGTATATCATCATTATATAAAAAATAAAGCGGTTCGCTCGCATTTGAAACAGATAACGCTACCCTTTATATTTGAAGATGAAGAGGACCACCTGGAGAAATACACTGCTCAGTTCTCTTTAAATTGCCGTAAACAGGACGTTCAGACTTCTTTATTACTAAAGGCAATAAGTCATCAGGACTTTCCCCCATCAAAACCAAGGCTGCACAATCCGTATGGTTTGTATGAACCGGATGTGTTTTTTGTGAACAGTACGCGAAATCTTATTTTTTATATGTATGATGACAGAGAGTGTGAAGTGATTGCAAGTGACATCGAAATGATTCGGAAATTGTATACTAAATACCACAATTGGGTGGAAGAGCATTATCGTGAAGAGATTGCAGAGAGGTTTAATAAGGAATAGGATATTTACATAGTATGATAGAAAAAAAGAGGTGGTAACATAAAAACGGCCTTTTTTTGAGCTTTAAAATAGGATGTAACATTTTAGACTCCAAAGACACTCATATACTAGATAGTTTTGAAGGGAGGTAACTAATTGGATGCGTTTAAACAATTATATCTTAAGCATGAAAAACAGATATACAAATACATGTACTATCTATCTGGCGACAAGTTCATTGCAATTGTAACCGGCGCTCTGATTGGCATTGCTGTTTCCGCAATGTACTTCAATATAGCACTCGTATCCATGCTTATCTGTATTTTTGCTGTGCTGTACTTTATGAACTCGGAAGAAAAAGGGAATGCAGGAAATAGAAAAACAAACATTGGTATTTTTATACTGAGTTTCATTGCATTAATTATTTCATTAAAATTATTCTGGAACACTGCTATATATGTGGATGAATACGGGGCTGATCCCGTTGCTGTTTATGGAGGAGAGTTTTGGCTGTATATGGCATGGCTGCGTTTACCTCTGCTTGCAATTGTTACTATTATTTCGGGTTTTAAGTTATTCAGCAGATAACCTAGTGAAAAGATATGACTGGTTCTATGCAGAAGCAGATAAGACATAAAAATTGAGGGAAAATAGCATAAATGCTTGGACTAGGGTAAACAGAAGAATCCATTTTGAAAAACATTGGTCACAATGGATTCTATACTTTTGTACAGCAAGAGATTTATAACAGTGGTTGATTATTTCTGGGGACATTTCTTCGCTTTTAATTAGAACGACTAATAGAATAAATGGCTTGCTCAGCTCCAAACCTTTTAATCGTTTTTTCTAATTTCATACCTAATCTTTCTAAGAGCCTGCAAGAGGACGTATTAGCAGTTTGGGTTTCGGCGACTACTTTTGAAAGACTTAATTCATTTAAAGCAAAGATAATTATTAACTGAATCACTTCCGTTGCATAACCTTTTCCCCACCAATTCGGTAAAAATTGATATGAGACTTCAAGGTAAATGCTATCGTGATGAGGATTAAGAGAAACTAACCCGATGAATTGATCTGTATGTTTTTCTCTTACAGCCCAATAAAAAGAGTCATCACCCGGGTGAAGCATTTCGTCCAATACTGCCTTAATTGAATCTTTCTGTCGTATGCCGCCAAGAAATTTTCTAACCTTCTGATTTATGAATAATTCTCTCACATCAACGCAATCAGATTTTTGCAAGGTACTAATAAAACATCTTTTTGTTTCAAACAATTAGAATCATCCCCTTAAAACAGCATGTAATAACTAAAATTGTTTCTCTTTTTTTATGTTCCATTTATTAAACAAACCTGTCCCGTGTCTCAATAAAAAAGTATATTCTCCTGCTCCAAGAATCGCATCAGTTAGAGAAAATTGAATCCATCTGAGAAAGTTGAAGATGGAAAAGATTATCTATGGTTAATTCTATACTCCATTAACCAATTTGTTTTGTTATTAATTTTTTTAAGCTTTCTGAATCCGCATTTTTCATAACATCTTATTGCCCTTAAGTTGGTCACAGCAGGGTCTAAAATAATTATATCGACATCTTTATGGTGAGAAATATTTTTAATGAATATTCTTATCATTTCAGTCCCAATACCTTTATTAAAAATATTTGGATAACCAATAAATTGATCAATTCCATAAACAGTTAAACTTTTAGGATATCCAAATTCTTTTTGTTTTTCCTCTTTTAATTTATATTGTTGCATAAAACCGATAGGAGTCTTATCTAACTCAACGATATAAGGGATTACAGGTATATCACCATTCACTCTTGGTTCATATTTATTCTTAACTTGTTGCAATGTAAATGGAGAATTCACATCTCCATAGAACTCTAAAACTTCTTTTGTACTTAGCCATTGAGCCATTACTTCATAATCAGTATGTTTCATATTTCTAATTGATACAGGATTAATATTCATATATTCTTCTCATTCCCTTTGTCAATACAAGAAAATATTAGTATTCGTCTCTAGCCTTATAACAGTGGGTAATTTATAAAAATAAAGTATTAAATCCTTCTTGAGTGAATAACTCCTGTTTGTTAAATATCTTGAAATGAGTATCCTGTCTCTACTTTTAAGAGGAATTAAATCAAAGTATTAATCACATCTTACCAAATTTTTTTAACATTTATCAAACTTAACTAAATATTAAAATTCTATTTAAAGAAACAGCACGAACCAGCCTTATTGAATTCATCATATCTAACCCACAGATTCAATTTTTATCGAATGATAATGCCATTTCTATTAATGGTCCTGGATCTCAATTCCCATTTTGCTTAATAATCTGGAGAATGCATTTTAAACATTTACTTTTAAAAATAAGAATGAACAATTTTAGCTTGCGCCCCACGTTACGTTACATGTTAAGTTGGATTTATCATTAATATGGAGGGATGATTGTATGGACAATGAGGCACCATTATTTACAATCAGTGAATTTAGCAAGCGGGCAAGAATAACTGTAAGGACATTGCGTTTTTATGAGGAATTAGGGTTGTTGGTACCAACAGAACAAAATAGCTCCGGTTATAGACTCTATGGATTAAAAGAATTGGCGAAGCTTCAACAAATTCAATCCCTAAAGTTTATTGGTTATTCATTACAGGAGATTAAGGATTTAATAGATGATGAGGCTGATGCTGCAACACAGCTAAAAAAGTCATTGCCTTGGCAGCATAAGTTATTGACAGAAAAGAGGAATGAACTCAATCGGGCAATTGAAGCTGTAGAAAAAGTGCAGCATTTGCTTGAGAAGGAGAAATCCATCACATGGAAGATTCTAAGCTCATTACTTTTTCAAATGGAACACGGGCAGGACTTAAAGGAGTGGGCTAAAGAGTATTTTTCAGAAGACATCGCTAACCAGTACTTTTCATTGTCAAAAGAGTATCAACAGCAGCTGGATATAGAAATGTTAGATTGGTTAGCCAAATTAAAGAAGTTAATGCAGGAGGATGTTTCTCCAAGCTCACCAGAAGCTTTTGAAGTGCTAACGGAACTTACCGAAATGGCGACAAGGCATATGGAAGATACAGAGGCATTTGCAGAAGAACTGGAAAAAGCGCAGAAACGAATGGAACAAGAAACAGTAGATTTTCAGTTTCCTACGATGCTGACCCCTGAACAAGATGCATATTTAATAAAAATTGGCGAGGTAATGAAGGAATTGTATTTTAAAAGTGAAAATTAATTTTAACTGTATGATAGAAGCCCACCAATATCTGATATCTTGGTGGGCTTTAATAAGAAACGATTTATATTTGCTTTATCAAGTTCGCCATTTCAATGGCAGATACAGCGGCATCCCAGCCTTTGTTTCCAGCTTTCGTACCAGCTCTTTCAACTGCCTGTTCAATCGTATCAGTGGTGATAACACCGAAAATAACGGGAATCCCTTCCTGCAGATTAATCGCGGAAACACCTTTTGCCACTTCATTACAGACATAGTCAAAATGCGGTGTTGAGCCGCGAATTACTGTGCCAAGTGTAATGATTGCATCATATTTATTGGAAGCTGCCATCTTTTTCGCAATCACAGGAATCTCAAAAGCACCAGGCACCCATGCAACATGAATATCCTGTTCGTTTACACCATGTCTGCGCAGGGCGTCTTCTGCGCCGCTTAACAGCTTTCCTGTAATAAAGTCATTAAATCTTGCAACTACAATCCCAATTTTCAAATCCGTTCCTACTAAATGACCTTCATAAATTGTATTCATTATGCTGCTCCTTTTAAGATATGTTTAAATTCCACTTATTTTAAATCCTTAATATTAAGCCAAAGCTTTCCTTGTCTTGCGGTAACTTACTAAGTCTTTGATTGTCAGAATAACTAAGTCAAAACGTTCAGCAACTCTCTGTAGCTGTTCGCCTCTGGCCATTGTCCCATCAGGGCTCATAATCTCACAGATTACACCAACCGGCTCAGCACCAGCAAGCTTTGCCAGATCAATCGCGGCCTCTGTGTGACCAGGACGCTCCAATACACCGTCCTGTTTTGCGATGAGAGGAAAGACATGTCCAGGCTTATTGAAGTCTGCGGGCTTAGCCTCAGAGCTCAGCATATTAAGAATGGTTGTTGAACGTTCAAATGCTGAAATTCCAGTATGGGTGGAAACATGGTCGATTGACACGGTAAATGCAGTGCGGTATGGATCACTGTTTTCTGGTGCCATTAATGAAAGGGCGAGCTGCTTCGCTTTGTCTGCTTCAATCGGAGCGCAAATCAAACCTTTCCCTTCACTTGCCATGAAGTTAATCATTTCAGGTGATGCAAATTTCCCTAATGCCAGGAAGTCACCTTCATTTTCCCTATTTTCATCATCTACAACGATAATCGCTTTGCCTTTTTTTAATTCTTCGACTGCTTGATCTACTGTCGCATACAATTTTATTCACCTCATCCATTTAAAAATCCATTTTCGGCCAGTGTGGTCATTGACACCGCACCAGCTGTTTTTTCCGTTCGTTTCGCTAAGAGCTTTTCCATATATTTTGCGAGCATATCGCATTCGATATTAAGATAATCACCAACTTGCTTCTGACCAATAACTGAGTCTGCTTGGGTTACAGGGATTAATGATATGACAAACCCATCTTTCGTCACTTCAAATATTGTTAAAGAAGTTCCATCAACCGTAACAGAGCCTTTTTCAATAAAGTAATTCAGTAAATGCTGCTCTGTCTTTACTTCTAAATATTTCGCGTTTTCATGACGGCGCACAGCAATAATCTCGCCGGTCCCATCGACATGGCCACTGACAAAGTGACCGCCAAATCGGCCGTTTGCTGCCATTGCACGTTCCAAATTAACAGGGCTTCCTATTTGCAAACTGTGGAGTGTTGTTGCTTTGACAGTTTCTGGCATTACGTCGGCTGTAAAAGAGGCAGACTGATGCTCATTCACAGTAAGACATACACCATTGACTGCTATACTGTCTCCTGACTTTACATCTGTCAGTACTTTTGTACAGGCAATTTTAAATTGCAAAGAGTTGGGATTGCGCTTTATTGATTGGATTGTTCCAATTTCTTCCACAATACCGGTAAACAAGGGTATAAAACCTCCTTTAGGAAATCTTCCTTCTCTGTTAATTTTTTTAAAAAGTTTATGTTGAATTCTTTCCACCGCGGGGCGATTGGGTGGTCAGGAAAGAGTGTTATTGAGTACGGCTTCTCAATAAAAAATATGCATGATAAGACTGATGAACAATGGAAATATGCTTCAGTGCATCGGAGTTTTTCCATCTATAAATTCAATTTTCCATACATGCATGCTGCCATTAGGAGTAATGGTAAAAATGAGTTACCGCAGCTAATAAAAATGCACGATCTAACTATTCCTCTATTTTAATAAACGATTCGCAGCTCCTTTCTTTTTTAAAAGAGAGTATCATGAATCGGCATGGCATATAATTTTCTTAAAAACTTCTCCCATCCAGACTGTAACTGTCGGTGCCGGAGTTTCACCAGCTCCACCGTCTTCTGATTGCACATAGAAGAACGGGTCACGGACTAACAAGCATTGCACTTGATCACCGTCGGTAAGGAATTTCACCTTGCCCCGAAATTATTAAAAAAAATATGCTTCCCTTAACGTATCATATTCAATATCATCTATCAATTAGAGAAACTTTTGCTTTGCCTCATTTTCTACTAAAGATATCTATTAGATTTGAAACTTAACACCAGTATATTCGTACAATTATATATAGTGAGTATGAAGTAAGGGGAGCATCTGTATGTCGAGTCATAATGAAAAACAGATTAAAACATCTGAGGATGGAGAATCGGAAGCAGCTTTTCGGGATATGAATAGAAAAGAAAAAATAGCAACTATAGCAGGAATAACATTGCTGATTGTGTTTCTAATTGCCTTTGTATTTGGAATGTACTTTTTTGGCCTGGCAGGTGTCTTTATGCTTCTTGGAGTACAATATGACTCTGTTTGGTCCCTAGTTATTTTTGTTATAAGTGTTTTAATTTTAAGCATCTTTTATGAGTTATTTTTCAAGGTAGTCTATTTGCTGCTTGCTCGCCAGGTTACTGGGAAAGTGCAGCGTATTGTCATGCGGTTATGCATTGAGACGACATCAAACTGGCTTGTCTTATTTACGGTTGATGAGTATATGAACAGCATTACGCTTTCTCTGCAAGCAGAGCTAATTGTTGCGTTGTTAATTGCTGTAGCTGAAATTGTATTTGAAGATAAAGATGAAAGAGAAAAGTAATATAGTGGATTTAAGACAAGCAGAGCAATTCGTTTATATGCTGATAAAGACAGAATTGTTTGCAGAAGTCGAATAAAGATTTCATGGAGTTGCATCTATTGCTATTGGTACGTAAATGTACTCTGCTATATTTAGAGAAAGTCATCAGCAATTAAGGAACAGACTACTTGCAATTTTGCACGAGTCTGTTTAAAAGGCGTAAAATACGCCCCAAGTCCTATCTGTAAATAAATCTCAGGCTCATTATAAGACCTTGCAAATCTCTTTATGATGATAATAGAGCAAAATAAAGAGTGCTTTGAATTTTTTGGAAGGCAGGGAGAGAGTTATAATGACTGTCAAAAAAGTCTATTTACTTTTCACTGATACAGGTACAATCCTTACGAAAACAATCAAATTATATACAAGAACCCCGTATAACCATGCATCTATTTCCTTTGATGAAGCATTAATTGAGCTTTATAGTTTTGGAAGGAAAAATCCGAGAAACCCGTTTATTGGAGGATTCGTTAAAGAAAATATAAATGAAGGTCTATTTAAACATGCGAACTGTGCTATCTATTGCTTAGCAGTGAAGGAAGCAGATTATTATAAAATGAAGCGATATATCAATAAAATAGAATCTCAAAAGGAAAACTATCGCTATAATTTAATTGGTTTATTCGCAATCATATTAAATATACAATTAAAAAGAGAAAATGCCTTTTTCTGTTCTGAATTTGTTGCCTCTGTATTGATGCAAAGTGACGATATAGATTTGATTATGCCAATTTCCTTCATTACCCCAACTGACTTACAGGCTTTGGATAATATAAATTTAGTATATCGGGGAAGGCTTAAGGATTATCCTAAAGAAGCGACGAAACAGCGTTCTCAAAATATGATTGAATCTCCAGTGGATATGGTTTTCATGTAAAGAATAATAAATTCTTCCCTTTAGATATATTGGCTAAAGGGTTTTTTAAAAAAGAATATAATATAGCGAGAAAGAAGGCAATGAACAGTCTACAAAACCACAATAAATAAGGATAGAAGTTTGATTGACAAACGAAGCAGTAATGATATATTGTAAATATTAATATATCCCAAGAATCTATATTTTCTAATAACTGCAACATAATATTGATAACGTTTACATTCGAGGGGTTAGATACTCAAAATAGATTCTAGTTATGGGAGAGCAGCTAATAGAGGAGGAGATTCGATTGAGTACAGATGAAGGCGGAATCCATGAAATAATTAAAAAAAGTCAGCTTGTCTATCCGGATAAGGAGAAGCAGGCGGCGACAAATCTGGGAAGCAGTGAAGCATTTCAGAGTTTATTAAAGAAGTCTCAGGAGAACCCAGAGGCCTTTTGGAATGATATTGCAGCGGAACTTCATTGGTTTGAGCCATGGGAGAACACAATGAGTGGAAACCTGCCGGACTTTGAATTTTTCCAGGGAGGCATCAGCAATCCCTGCTACAATCTGTTGGATCGCCATATTGCAAATGGGGCAGGTAACCGAACTGCTCTGATTTGGGAGGGGGAAGATGGGAAAACAAGCTTTTATACCTATCAAATGCTGCTTGCAGAAGTCAACCGTTTCTCTAATGTTCTTCATTCCTTAGGTGTAAGAAAAGGGGATCCAGTTGCCATATTCCTTCCTAATCTAGCAGAATCATTTATTGCTATTCTCGCTTGCTTCCGTATTGGAGCTGTCTATAGTACAATCTTTTCCGGTTTCTCTGAACAGTCTTTAAAAGATAGATTATCGAGTTATGAGCCGAAAGTAATCGTTACTGCTGATGCAGGCTTACGGCGCGGCAAAGTGATTCCGCTTAAAGAAAAAGTCGATCATGTAATCGAATCTATTCCAAGTGCTGATGCAGTCGTTGTTGTTAATCGTTTAGGGACAGATCCGGCTATGGAAAAAGGGAGAGATTACTGGTGGCATGAAGAAACAAGCAAGGCCTCCATTCACTTTGAAGCAGTTCCTGTTGAGGCCAATGAGCCAGGCATTGTTTTCTATACAAGCGGGACAACAGGCAAGCCTAAAGGGGTTGTGCATGCTGGAATGGCATTCGTTGTCCAAAATTATATTTATGCAAAATATCATATGGATCATCATCCAGACGATGTCTTTTGGTGTACTGCTGATGTCGGCTGGTTAACGATGCACATTTGGGGAGTGGTTGGTTCCTTGGCAAATGGGGTTACAACTGTTGTTTACGAAGGAGCCCCGAATTACCCTGAACAAGATCGTTTCTATCAGATTATTGATAAGTATCGAGTAAATAAACTGTTTACAGCACCAACTGCATTGCGAATGCTGCGCAGTCTTGGTGAAAAGGCGCTTGAACCTTATGATCTTTCTTGTCTTGATGTTGTATCATTGGTTGGTGAACCATTTGATCCGGAAACATGGCACTGGACTCGTGATGTGTTTGGCGGCGGGGAAATCTGTGTAAATAATACATGGGGACAAACGGAAACTGCAGGATGTCCAATTGCTGGAGCAGCATGGCTCACACCGATGAAGCCTGGTTCTGCCGGTGTACAATTTTTAGGAGCTGATGTGGGAATTGTCGATGATGAAGGAAAACCCGTTCCCAAGGGCACTTTAGGAAATCTGGTTATTCGAAAGCCATTTCCAATGCTTTGCCGTACACTGTGGAATGAGCCTGAATTATATTATGAAAAGTACTTTAGCCAGGTAGAAGGAAATTATTATGCAAGTGATATTGCTTTAGAGGATGAAGACGGATACTTCTGGGTTGTTGGCCGTTCAGATGATGCATTTAATGTTTCCGGTCACCGGCTAAGTACAATGGAAATTGAAAATGCAGCTTTGGAGTGTACAGGTGTTTCAGAGGTTGCGGTAATTGGGGCACCAGATAAAATCAAGGGAGAGGTTCCGGTTGTTTTTGCAACATTGTCAGATGGCTATAGTCCCGATGAAGAGCTGAAAGAAAAGATAGAGCAAAGTATCATTAGAGGTGTAGGGCAGCTTGCTCGCCCTCGAGATATTATCTTCGTAGAATCAATGCCGAAAACAGTCAGCGGCAAGATTATGCGTCGTCTTTTAAAAGAAATTCAAGTAAAAGGGAATGTTGCAGGTGATGTAACAGGTCTGGAGGATCCCACAGCGGTTGAACATGTAATTGAAGTTGTTTCTACAAATAATGGATCAAAAGTATAACTATAAAAAAGACCCGTCACTGGGGGGATGAGATCCAGTGACGGGTCTTCCCTTCTGGTAAATAAGAAATTATTTTCAGTCAGGTATTTGGAAAGAGATGAGGAAAAAGATGAAGAAGAATAAAGTGATTGGGTTCATAGCTGTAATTCTTATAGTCGGATCTGCAGTTGTTTGTATTGCTATTCTATCTGCTTATGAGGAGAACGAGAAATTCTTTCATTTTCCAATACCAAAAAGTGCCCAAATAGCCAGTGAAGATGATATAGCAAATAATTATAGCTGGCCCCCTGCTTCGGAAGAGCATGGAATTCCGAAGCATTACAAAATGGTTATTAAATTTAAAGGATGGAAAGAGGAAGACAGGGAAGGAGCATCGACGATTTATATAAAAGACGGTCATAGAATTGATTTAATCTCAACAACTGAATTTTTGACCGTTCGAAAAGAGAGCTAACATATCTATGAATTACGCGGGAAAGAGGAAGAAGGCTGGAGTACTGAATGAAAGTAATCAGCAGTTTACTTAAAATATCGAAACATGTTCATCTCCTTATTTTTGCCCCTGCATAATACGATGTAATCTGTCCTAATAAAATTCAACGGTGGACAAGTTGACTAACATAAAAATGGACATATCGATTGCTTCAAGTAAATTCCTGATTTATAATGAGCTTGATGAAATTTTTTGAAAATATCGTTTATTAAAGAAGCTCGCGGATAAGCGCTATTTATCTAAATCATCAATACCATTGAAGGAGTGCTAGAATGACAAACAAAGTACAAATTGGTAAAACAGATCTCGTTGTAAATCCGGTTGGTATGGGGACGAATAAAATTGGTGGTCATAATCTTTTTCCAAACTTAGATGAAGATGCAGGAAGAGAAGCGGTCCGTTTTGCAATCAATCATGGTATTGACTTTATTGATACAGCCTATCTTTATGGGAAAGGGCGTTCAGAAGAACTAATTGGTGAGATTGTAGAGGAAACTGGAAAACGTTCGGATTTAGTGATTGCTACAAAGGTTTCTCCTGTTTTCACGGATGATGGAATGTCAAATAATAATGCACCTTCTTATTTAAAACAAGAAGTAGAGAACAGTCTAAAGCGCTTAAAAACGGATTATATTGATTTAATCTATATTCATTATCCAGATGAGGACACGCCAAAGGCAGAAGCGGTAGGAGCGCTAAAGGAATTGAAAGACGAAGGGAAAATTAGAGCGATTGGCTTGTCTAACTTTTCGATGGAACAGATAAAAGAAGCGAATCAGGATGGATATGTTGATGTTTATCAAGGAGAATACAGTTTGCTGAATCGCAGTGCTGAAAAAGAATTACTGCCATATGCTGCAGAAAGTAATCTCTCATTCATCCAATACTTCCCCCTTGTAGCTGGATTATTAACAGGAAAATATAATAAAGACTCACAGTTCAATGATATGCGTGGAGGCCTGCCGTACTTCCAAGGTGAAGCATTTGCAAACAATCTTGAGAAAGTGGAACAAATACGTAAAATCGCTTATGAAAAAGGAACCGAAGTTGCAAATGTTGTGCTTGCTTGGTACTTAACAAGAGACGCAATCGATGTCATTATTCCTGGGGTGAAAAATGCGGAACAAGTACAAAGTAATTTAAAAACGAATGATGTATCGTTAACGAGTAATGAAATTGAAACAATTGACCGGATATTTAAGAGATAAAACGAAGAAGAAATGTGAAATAAAATGGCTGACTCAGTTAGATGGGTCAGTCTATTTTTTACATAAAATGGGACGGGGGAGTATAAAGTTGGAGATACAATATGTTACATATCACAGAATTCCTGGTGGAGATATATTGGATGGAATGTTAAGACTGCATACAACCATATTTGGAAAATCCTATGATTTAGTTAGCAGAATGGAGGAAAAGTCAGGATTAATTATTGATCTAGCACTAAATCATCAACAGATTGTCGGCTATAAGATTGGCTATGCTCTAAATAGCAATCAATTTTATAGTTGGTTAGGTGGTGTTGAAGATGATTATAAGAGGCAGGGGATTGCTTCCAAGTTAATGGAGCGGCAACATAGACTTTTAAAAGAAAAAGGATACAATGTTGTACGGACCCATACTAAGAATAAATGGAGGGCGATACTTTTATTAAATATCCAAAGTGGATTTGATATCATTGGCATCTATACGGATAAAGAGGGAGAGGCAAAGATTATCCTTGAAAAGGAGCTGTGAAAGACATATCTGCGAGGGATAATTGCAGAGAAAAAAGAGCAGATATCCTCGAGATATCTGCTCTTTAACAAGTCCTGATTATTCAATTCCTTCTGTCCATTCAGCTACTTTATCCTGGTTTTCTTCAATCCAAGATGCTGCAGCATCCTCAGGGCTTGTTCCTTCAGTAATATCAAGCATTACAGCTTCAATATCATCTGTTGTCCAGTTAAAATTATCTAGAACTTGATAAGCTTCTGGAAGGTCTTCTTCTAAGCCTTCGCGGACCATTGTATTGATTGTTTCAGCTTCACCAAATGTTCCTTCAGGATCTTCCAGATATTTTAAATCATATGTCTGAAATTTCCAGTGTGGAGACCAGCCAGTAACAATGATATCTTCCTCATTTTCATAAGCCGTTCTAAGCTCCGTTGTCATTGCACCACTTGAGGAAGTTTGTACTTCCCAGCCATCTAAATTGTCATAATTTTCTACTGTTCGTTCAGAAGCTGCTACAACTCCAGCGCCAGGTTCAATACCTGTGATTGTCTTGTCTGCTTCGTCTGATAAATCAGCTATAGAATCAACATCCATATAAGATGGAACTACTAGACCAATTTTAGCGCCTTCTAGGTTTGGTCCTAAATCAACCATGCGATCACCGTACTCTTCAAACTGTGCACCGTGCGTCCCTGGTAACCAAGCAGCGACCATTCCATCAGCCTCACCGCTTGCTACAGCTTCCCACATAACTGAATTGTCTAAAGGTGTTAATGTTACATCATAACCCAATTCTTCAAGTACTTGACCAATAACATGTGTTGAAGCGACTTCAGTATCCCATTCAACATATGTTAATTCAACTTCTCCATCTACACCAGTGGCACTATCAGAATCTGCACCTGAATCATCATCAGACGAACCACAACCTGCAGCAAATAATGCTAAAGACAAACCTGAAATCAGAGCTAGACGTTTCCAATTAAATTTCATGTCTAAAAAACACCCCTTCAAATAATTTTAAAGATTTTGTATATCTATATGGAAACCTTTCTTATTAGAAAAGATACCAACGATTATTTTTCTTTCTCTTTACTTAAGTTTTGTGTCATACGATCAATAATGATTGCTAGAATAACAATACCAACCCCGGATACAAATCCTGGTCCAACTTGTGACCGCTGTAAGGCAGATAGTACTTCTCTTCCCAGTCCAGGTGCACCAATCATAGAAGCAATAACAACCATGGATAAGGAAAGCATTACTGTTTGGTTAATCCCTGCCATAATTGTTGGTCTTGCCATCGGAAGTTCCACTTTAAACAGTTTTTGACTGCCGGTACTTCCAAATGCATCAGCAGCTTCAACTAATTCGTTTGAAACCTGACGGATACCTAGATTCGTAAAACGAACAGTTGGTGGAGTTGCAAAGATTAGTGATGCAATGACACCGGGAACCATACCAATTCCGAAAAATGCTACAGCCGGTATTAAATATACGAAAGCAGGCATTGTCTGCATAAAGTCAAGGATTGGTGTAATGATTGTAGAGGCAACTTTACTTTTAGCCATTAAAATACCTAGCGGGACACCGATTATTACGGATAATAAACTAGCCATAATGACTAGAGTAATGGTGTTCATTAAGTGATCCCAATATCCCTGGTTATAAATAAACCAAAGACCTACAATTGAAAATGCAGCTAGACCGAATTTCTTTCCTGTTATAAAGAAGGCAATAAGCGCAACAATAATAATAAAAATAATAGGAGGAATATTCATCAGTACATCTTCGGATACAAAACTCATCAGATTGCCGAAATGCTCTTTAATCGGGTCAAATAAAAATGAGAATGTTGCCGTAATCCAATCTACGGCGTCCTTTGTCCACTGTGCAACCGGAATCTCTGGAATAAAGTTTAAAATTGAATTAAGCATGTGTAGATGTCACCTCGCCTTCACCTGCTAGTGCAGCAATTACTGCTCCGCGCACAATAATACCTAGTAGTCTTCCTTCTTCTACTACAGCTACTGGCGTTTGCGAGTCATAAATTACTGAGAAGATGTCCTGTAACGCAGTTTCTTTTTCTACTTTTGGAATATCAGTCCGAATGATTTGTTTTAAATCTTTCACTTCTTCTTTACGAGCTTTCAATAAATCATCAGCTAAAACATATCCTTGCAGCTGTTTATTTTTATCTGTTACAAGGATGCTTGAAAGTCCTTCTTCACGCATACGTTCCAGTGCTACACGTGGACCATGCTTTTCTATCTGAACGGTTTCTGGGCGCTTCATAATATGTTGCGCTGTTAATACTTTTGATTTATCCACATCTTCAACGAATTTCTCAACATAGTCATTCGCAGGATTAACCAGTATTTCCTCTGGAGTTCCAATTTGTACGATATTTCCGTCTTTCATTAAAGCGATTCTGTCACCAAGACGGAGAGCTTCATCTAAATCATGCGTAATAAAAAGAATCGTTTTCTTCATTTTAGATTGTAATTCGATTAGCTCATCTTGCATTTCTTTACGGATTAATGGGTCAAGTGCTGAGAAGGCTTCATCCATTAAGAGTACTGTCGGGTCATTTGCTAAAGCACGTGCAAGACCTACCCTCTGTTGCATTCCACCGGATAATTGACCTGGATATTGTTGAATATAATCTCCTAAACCAACTAATTCCAGGGCTTCTTTCGCACGGTTTTCTCTTTCCTGTTTATCTATCTTTTGTACCTCTAAGCCAAATGCTGCGTTTTCCAAAATAGTTCTATGCGGGAATAAACCAAAGTTTTGGAAGACCATGCTCAGCTTTTTACGGCGTACCTCTCTAAGTGCTTGTTTATTCATTGTCGCAAGATCTTCCCCATCAATGTAAATATTTCCTTGTGTGGGTTCAATCAGACGATTGATCAAACGTACGAGAGTTGACTTACCACTTCCAGATAGACCCATGATAACAAAGATTTCACCTTCTTCTACTGAGAAGTTTGCACGATTCACACCAACAGTTGCACCTGTTTCTTTGAGAATCTCTTCCTTGTTGCGGCCATTATCCAGAAGTTTTAATGCTTGTTTTATATTTTTGCCAAATACCTTTGTAAGGTTTTTTACTTCTATAATTGGCATCCTTTCACCTCTTTACTCAAAATTTGCTTATGATAGCTTGCCCGTTTGGGTATAATTTTACTCTCAGCTATAATTGATTTATTTGCTTCCGCTCAAAACGAACTACCTTATAACTATACATGTTTTAAATAGAGAGTACAAACGTTTTAAACGGCCATTTTCGTTCATTTAGTTTGTAAAGTTTTTACTTTATAAACTAAAACCAGTGTTTTCTGCTAAATACTCTGATTTGCTCAAAGATGCGACGAGTAATATAATTTTTATTTTAGTTTAATGTGGTATATTCTTAACATAGAGGTTTAGGAGGATAATATGAATACGAATAATGAAACTTTAAAAGATGACTTAATATCAGCTTTTTCAAAAACAATAGAAATGTTTGGCTTATCTACTCTAGAGTCACGTTTATTTGCATACTTATATTTAACAAATCAGCCACAGACATTGGATGAAATGAGTGAAGCGCTTGGAAAGAGCAAAACAGCGATGAGTACGAGCATCCGCAGTTTATCTAATTTAAACTTAGTTTCACAGGTGTGGAAAAAGGGCGTGCGTAAGGATTTATATATAGCAAACTCTCAGTTATTCAAAGTTTTTGTTAACTTTTATATTCGAAAATGGGTGGATAAGACGGCACGGCAAAAGGAGACATTAGAGGAATTAAAGGATATAACAGATGATAATTGGACTGGAACTGATGATGAGGAAGAAAGAGCACAGATTTTAAATCGAGTAGATGAAATTATTGATTTCCATTCAAGTATTGAATCGGCATTTAATGAACTGCGGGTCGGTAAAAAATAACGCTGGCAGATTGGACAATAACGTACAATGAATAATGGAAGAGGGCATGATGAAGAAATGTGTACGTGTGAAGCGCGTATCATCGAATTCAGTTGCCCTTTTAATTTTTGATTAAATCATTGAATACCTTCATTAAATTATCTTCCAGTGCGGCATTTGTATTTGTATCCAATTTAAATACTACTTCATCATGTTGATGTCTAGGAATGATATGAAAATGGAGATGATTGATATCCTGTTCAGCGTATTTTCCATTTGATTGTATAATAGAGTAGTCTGTGCATATATTCGATTTTACAAGCAGATTAGCTGTATCAATAAGTGTATTTATGAGCGCAGTTACAGTTTCTGGATTATTCATGTTGTGTAATTTTTCAACATGTTCGTTTGGTACTACCAATACATGCCCCTCCGTAACAGGATGAATATCTAGAAATGCAGTCACTGACTCGTTTTGAGAAATAATATAGCCATGCTGTTGTTGGTTGATGATTTTACAGAATATACAGTTCTCCATTTTATCACCTATCCTTTAATTATCTAACAAACATTTGTTTTAGTTTAGTTGATTATAATGCATATAAAATGAAATGAAAAGCAGAGTAATGATGCGTGAAGTTTTGCTATTAAAATGGATTGATTGACTTCTTCTAAGGAAAGTCACAAATTATTAATTATTTCTAATCTGTACCATAATAAAAATATGGTACAATTAATACAGATATAAATGCTCAATGATTCACAAACTATTTTGAGGAGGGTAAATAATGACGGCTGCTGTAAATAGGAAAGAATTTAAAGGTGAAAAGTGGAAATATGAGATTGACGTAAGGGACTTTATTATGGAAAATGTAAAGCCTTATACTGGGGATGAAGACTTTTTAGCCAAACCAACAAAAGCTACTCTTAATTTATGGAATCATGTGGTGGATTTAACAAAGAAAGAAAGAGAAAATGGCGGTGTCCTGGATATGGATACGAAGATTGTTTCGACCATCACATCTCATAGCCCAGGATATTTAGACAAAACGCAGGAAAAAGTTGTCGGATTTCAAACAGATGAGCCTTTTAAACGATCCTTACAACCTTTTGGAGGAATTCGAATGGCTGTTGATTCAGCGAAGGCTTATGGTTTTGAAGTTGATGAGGAAGTGCAGCATATTTTTACAGAGTACCGAAAAACACATAACCAAGGTGTTTTTGATGCGTATACTTCTGAAATGAAAGCTGCCAGGAGGGCGGGTATTATTACTGGTCTGCCAGATGCTTATGGGCGTGGCCGTATTATCGGAGACTATCGTCGCGTCGCATTATACGGGGTGGATAGACTTATTGAAGATAAAAAGGAACAATTAGACACGATTGGCGCAAACGGAATGATGTCTGAGAATGTTATCCGGGACCGCGAAGAAATCACTGAGCAAATTCGTGCATTACATGAATTGAAACAATTAGGTACAAAGTATGGATTCGATATTTCAGGACCTGCAATAAATGCATGTGAGGCTTTCCAATGGCTGTACTTCGGTTATCTAGCTGCGATTAAAGAGCAAAATGGCGCAGCAATGAGTTTAGGAAGAGTATCGACGTTTTTAGATATTTATATTGAGCGAGACCTTGATAATGGCGTATTAACAGAGGAAGAAGCCCAAGAATTAGTCGACCATTTTGTTATGAAGCTCCGATTGGTTAAATTCTCTAGAACACCAGATTATAATGAGTTATTCAGTGGAGATCCTACATGGGTTACAGAATCTATTGGTGGAATTGCGAAGGACGGAACACCACTTGTTACAAAAAATTCATTCCGCTTTTTGCATACGCTAGATAATTTAGGTCCTGCTCCAGAACCTAATCTGACTGTTCTTTGGTCAGTGGATTTACCAGATGCCTTTAAGAAGTATTGTGCAAAGATGTCAATCAAAACAAGCTCTATTCAATATGAAAATGATGATATTATGCGCGATATCTATGGAGACGATTATGGAATTGCTTGTTGTGTGTCTGCGATGTCAATTGGAAAACAAATGCAATTCTTTGGTGCAAGAGCAAACTTGGCCAAAGCATTATTATATGCAATCAATGGAGGGGTGGATGAAATCTCATTTGCTCAAGTAGCTCCGCACTATGCTCCGATTACTTCAGAGTATTTGGATTATGAAGAAGTGATGAAGAAATTCGATACAATGATGGAGTGGTTAGCTGGACTTTATGTGAATACATTGAACATTATTCATTACATGCACGACAAGTACAGTTATGAACGGATTGAAATGGCATTGCATGATAAAGAAGTATTACGCACAATGGCTTGTGGTATTGCTGGCCTCTCTGTTGCAGCGGATTCCTTAAGTGCAATTAAATATGCGAAAGTAAAAACCATTCGCAACGAACAAGGCTATGTTGTTGATTATGAGGTAGAGGGAGACTATCCTAAATACGGGAATAATGACGATTGTGCAGATGCCATTGCAGTGCAACTTGTAAAAACTTTTATGAATAAAATTAAGCATTATCAAACATATCGAAATGCTGTACCTACACAATCTGTTTTAACAATCACTTCCAATGTAGTATATGGGAAGAAAACAGGTAACACACCAGATGGCAGAAAAGCTGGTGAAGCATTTGCGCCTGGTGCTAACCCAATGCATGGCCGGGATAAAAAAGGTGCACTTGCATCATTAAGCTCTGTGGCAAAATTACCATATGCATATTCTCTAGATGGGATCAGCAACACATTTTCTATCGTTCCAAAAGCATTAGGCAAGGATGAAGACACAAGGAAAGCAAATCTTGTGGCAATGCTTGATGGATACATGATAAAAGAGGGTCATCACCTAAATATTAATGTATTTGAAAGAGAGACATTACTAGATGCTGTAGAACATCCTGAAAAATACCCGCAATTAACTATTCGTGTATCTGGATATGCTGTAAACTTTATTAAATTAACAAGAGAACAGCAAATTGAAGTAATTAATCGTACATTCCATGAAAGTCATTGATTGCCTAAAATGAAAATAGATATTTAAGGGGAGGTTTTAACATGAAAGGTCGTATTCATTCTGTGGAAACATGTGGAACGGTGGATGGGCCAGGGCTTCGCTATATCATCTTTACCCAGGGTTGTCCATTACGTTGTCAATTTTGTCATAACCCCGATACTTGGAAAATGGGGGACGGCAATATGGTAACTGTAAATGAATTAGTGACAGATATTTTAACCTACCTCCCCTTTTTCAAGGCATCTGGAGGTGGCGTGACGGTTAGCGGCGGAGAGCCTTTATTACAGCAGAAATTTCTTATTAGCCTTTTCAGGGAATTGAAGAAGTACGATATTCATACTGCTATCGATACATCTGGTGGCCATTTTATAAAATCGCCAAGCTATTTAAATATGCTGGATGAATTAATTGCACTGACAGATCTTGTTCTATTGGATTTAAAACAAATTAATCCAGAAAGACATAAACTTTTAACGGGAATGTCCAACGAGTGTATTTTAGAGTTTGCCAATTATTTAAAAGCAAAAGAGGTTCCAGTATGGATTCGCCATGTCCTCATACCCGAACGTACAGATTTTGATGAAGACCTATATAGCCTGGCTGATTTCATACAAACATTAACAAACGTTGAAAAGGTAGAAGTACTTCCATATCACAAACTTGGTGTTTATAAATGGGAGGCATTAGAGCTTGATTATCCATTACAAGGGATAGCACCCCCAACAGCCGAACGAGTGGAGAATGCAGAGCGTATACTCTCGGGTGCAAGTATAGCATGACTGGATTGGTATAATTGAAAACAAAAAAACGAAAGTACAGGGGCGGCTTGTTCCTGTACTTTCGTTTTTTTTGAGAATGAGTATAGTTGACAGCGCATCACATGCTATAGACATTTTGTATAAACAAATATAAAATGAATTTCAAGACGATTTAGAATAAAGTATTTACTATTTATGAAACTGTTAAAAAGCAATAAAACATAATGAAGCAGGGGCATGATGATTGCATTTCTTATTGCAATATTCAGGGCACTCTCATTCCCTTTACTAAACGCTGGAACAGAAGGAGCAATGAATAGAGCTACCTGAAAAAAATCTTTGTTGGAGGAAATCATTAATAAGCAGATTGTAAATATAGCAGATTTTATTGTGGGAGATATAGAGCGGAGGGATAAATATGCCTATCGTTATCATTCAAATGAGGTATATGGCGATATGGAATCTGTTGTCCATATTCAAACGAATATAAAGGGTGAAAATATACCATCCTTCGCTGAAATTAGTCCTCCAGTTCACTAGCGGTTTGGATTAGATTTGCATATTAATGATTTATCATATTTGGATGATGCGATATGGTTAGATGCATTAATCTGGCCGGAGCATAAAGAGAGAAGAAAATTATTTAAGCAGGCTTCAAAATGTCTGCTGCATAATAGAGCGGCAGTTGATTTAATTAATGGGGATGGGATTGAACTTCTGGGAGATGTATCTAAAGAAATTCCAAACGATTCAGTTATATGCATTTTCCATACACATGCAGCAAATCAAATGACAACAGAAATGAAAAATAGCTTATTAGATAATATAAAACGTATTGGTGCGAAAAGAGATGTTTTTCATATTTATAATAATGTATGAGATGGCGATTTACATTTGGATTCTGTTATAAATGGAAAGGAAAAGAATGAAAGAATAGCCAAAACGGATGGGCATGGAAAATGGTTTGAATGGCTCTTATAAAGTGAAACTTCAATCAGTGGGAGTTTTACTGCCACTTAACCTGCGATAAAACTTTATTCAGAAAGGTGTTTATAGGATGGACCCACTACTTATAGAATTTCCGGAAGAATTTACAACAGAAAGACTCTTCATCCGCATGCCAAGACCAGGAGATGGAAAGGTAGTTTATGAAGCGATAGAAGCTTCAATAGATGAATTAAAACCATGGATGCCTTTTGCACAGAAGAGCCAATCTGAAGAAGAGGTAGAAGTGAATATAAGAAATGCCCATATTGCTTTTTTGAAAAGGGAAGATTTAAGATTGCTTATTTTTTCAAAAGAAACGGGCGAATTTGTGGCAAGCTCTGGATTACATAGAATGGATTGGACCGTGCCAAAGTTTGAAATAGGGTACTGGATTGACAGCCGCTATAGCGGGAAGGGATATATGACGGAGGCTGTACAGGGAATTACGGATTTTGCGTTTAAAGAGCTTGGGGCAAGAAGAGTGGAAATAAGATGCAATGAAAAAAATATAAAAAGCAGAGCTGTGCCTGAAAGATTAGGTTATAAATTAGAGGGGATATTGTTTAACGATGACTTGTCTCCCGACACAAAAGAGTTGCGAAATACATGTATATATGCGAGGACGGTCTAGAACAGCACAATCAATTTCTGGAACACTGAAAGATATTATACGAATATAATAGAGAGGATTCACCTAATGGAATTCATAATAAATCACAAGTATTTTAGTGAGGCGATTTCAGAAGTCAGTAAAATTATATCTAAAAAGACAACTCTTCCAATCCTATCAGGCATAAAAGTTGAAGCAATGTCAGATCATTTAATAGTTACAGGCAGTAACTCTGATATTACTATAGAAAAAATAATACCGAAAACCTTGAATGGAACAGAGATAATACACATTCAGACAACGGGCTGTTTGGTAGTTTCAGCTAAGCACTTAAGTGAATTGGTAAGAAAGTTGCCCGACAATATATCTTGGAAGATGAATGATAAATATTCAGTAAGAATTCAGTCTGGAGAAATTATTACAAGTTTGAATGGACTCGATGCAGAGGAATATCCCTCCTTGCCAAAGATAGAAGCAAACCATAAAATTAGTCTTCCAAGTCGCAAGTTGATTAATATTATTAAACAAACTGTGTTTGCAGTAGCAAAAAATGAAGGAAGACCCGTTTTAACAGGAGTTAATTTTACATTTAATCAAAATGAACTGACATGTGCGGCAACAAATTCCCATCGGTTAGCACGAAGTAAAATTGATATTAAGAACAATATAAACGGCTCTTTTATTGTGCCAAGCACATCCTTAAATGAACTGATAAAATTATTTAGTTCTGTATCAACTGCGATTGACATCTATACAACTCACAATTATATATTATTTAAGTCAAATAAAACTTCATTATATTCAAGGTTAATTGAAGGGAACTTTCCTAGTATCTCTAGTCTGATATCACAAAAAGGAAAAACAATTTTCTCACTGAACACAAAAAATCTGCTAAATGGTGTGGATCGCGCGAGCCTATTTGCAGATGAATGGAGAAATAATAATATTCATATCACAATTAAAGATAAATTATTAATCGTTTCCTCGAAATCAACAGAAGCCGGCAAAATTGAAGAAACACTGGAGATACGTGAGATTAGTGGTGAGGATGAATTAAGCGTTACTCTAGATGGCAGCTTTTTAATGGATGCCTTAAAGGAGATTGAAGAAGATGAAGTGAGTGTAAGTTACAGTGGTTCTATGAGACCACTTGTAATACAGCCGGTTGGAAACCCTTCTCAGCTTCATCTTATTTCGCCGGTAAGATCATATTAGTTTAGTTCTGCTAAAAGTATAGATTCATTAATTGCAAAAAAGTTTACTAATAGTAAGAGGCCGCCCCATGCAAACCGAACGAATTAACAGGATGAAGGATAAGATAGAAGAAATAGTAGCCGATATAGATGAAAAGGCTGCTGCTAAGATGGAATTGGATAAATGCAGACGGATTTTTAGGGAGATTAGGAACCATTTCAAATGAATGTGAAGAATGTGAGCAGTCTTTGTCAGCGCTAGAGGATCATTTTACTGAAGTGAAGGAACAAATACATCAACTGACAAAAGAAGATTATAAAAATCATTATAAAAAGACAGAGACGATTTCTTCCCATCTCCAAAAGAAACATGAATTAATGAATTAATACCAAGCGGCTATTACATGAGTTTATATATGTCCCTTGGTATCAGCTTCGGCTTATTATTTGAGCTACTCTTATTTGAAAATATTGCACTTGGACTGCCACTCGGTATGGCAATTGGAACTGGTTTGGATACCGATGCAAAGAAAAAAGGAAAAACAATTTAAACAAGAACTGCAAATTATAAACAATAAAAACCAGAGGATTTGAAAATCACACTGGTTTTTATTGTTTAATTCATTTCTATCTTGGGCTTTTTCCAGTACATAGTCAGTACGAGACAGATAACAATTACAACTGAGCTAAAGTAAAACGGATAATTTATATCAATATCAAATAAAATCCCGCCTAGCACAGGTCCAAATACGTTTGCCAGTGACGTGAAGAACGAGTTCATTCCGCCAACAAATCCTTGATCCTTGCCAGCAATCCGTGATAAATAGGTTGTTACAGCAGGGCGTATAAGGTCAAAACCTATAAATACAGTAAATGTAACAGCCATAACCGTCCAATATGATTGGGCCAAGGTCATTGCGAATACGAGTATTGCTGAAAGAACTAATGACCAGCGAATAATATTTATTTCTCCCATCATCCGTGTTAAAGGATCGAATAGTGCTACTTGGAAGATAGCTCCTACAATTGCCCCGCCTGTTATTGCAATGGCAATATCTGATGGCGTAAAGCCGAATTTATGGTCTGTAAATAGACTAAAGAATGAATCAAACGCTGCTAAACCAAATGAAGAAATAAAGATAACAATAAATGCAATGAAGAACATTGGCATAAATATTTTCTTCAATCCAGTTTTCCCAACTTCTTCCGCAAGGTCTGGCATATCATCTTGTTTAATCTCAGGTTCTTTTAGTGTAATAATCGATAATACAGCAACGATTAAACCACATGCGGCTGCTGAGAAGAATGGGACGCGCGTGCCGATTTCCGCTAAAAACCCTCCAAGTCCAGGCCCGATAATAAAGCCTGTACTGATGGTTGCTGACATATATCCTAAAGCTTTTGGCCGTGTTTTTAAAGTGGTAATGTCTGCAATGAATGCTGTTACTGCAGGCATAATGAAGGCTCCACTGACACCGCCTAATATCCTTGAAATAAATAATACTTCAATCGTTTTCCCTAGTCCAAATAAAAATTCGGAAAAACTAAAAATAAACAGACCAATGATAATCATAATTTTACGGCCGTATTTATCGACAGCTTTTCCTGCGAAAGGTGAGAAAATCAATTGTGTGAAAGCGAATGCTGCCGTTAAATAACCAACGACTGTTCCGCTAATTTGCAATTCATTCATAATGGTTGGTAATACTGGGATAACTAAGCCAATCCCTAAAAATACAAAGAATATATTTGAAAGTAAAATTACCAGCATCATATCTTTTTTCTTTTTCATCGCTATATCTCCTATATCGCTTCTTGCATTTTTCGACAGTGAACAAGAGAATTCTACTCTCTTTTTGCAATACTTGCAATAGTAATGATAAGTATAAATTAAAATTAATTTATACTGTTAACAATTTGTACTTATTCTCCCCATTCTTAGATATAATAAAGACAAAATAAGTGGTTGAATGATTATGATTTAACTCTAACTCTTATGAGGATTTTTTTGATTAGTGGAATGAGGGAAAGGAAATGGTCTATTTTCTTATAGGCGTTGCAGGAGCGCTTGGCGCAATGCTGCGTTATATAATAGGGATTATTGTTTTTTCGGATAGTGCATTTCCCTATGCAACTTTATGTATTAATTTAATTGGGAGCTTCATGTTAGCACGGCTTACTTATGGAGTATTTAAGAGAAGTTCCATTGCCCCGGAAGTAAAAACTGCGATATCGACAGGTTTCGTTGGTTCTTTTACTACCTTCTCTGCAGTCAGTGTAGAAACCGTGAGCTTATTTCAAAGTGGAAGTGTGCTGCTCGGCGCTCTCTACATTATTCTAAGCATCTTTGGCGGGTTATTGATGAGCCAATGGGGGTTTAGACAGAATAGGGAGGTGCTAAATCGGTGACATTATTTCATATTATGCTAGTAGGGGCTGGCGGTTTTTTTGGAGCGATTTCTCGTTATATGATTAGTAAGAAGTTAAATGATTCTGCTGCTTCACTTCCTATAGGAACACTAATTGTAAATTTGGCAGGTTCTTTTCTTCTTGGTTTCATTACGGGTATGCAAGCAGAGCTCATAATTCTTCTATTATTTGGCACAGGCTTTATAGGTGCACTTACAACCTTTTCAACATTAAAGCTGGAAATGTCTGTATTTTATAGAGACGGACGTACAAAGAAACTTATTATTTATACAATCTTCACTTATGGAATCGGCATTGTTTTAGCGTATTTTGGATTTTTAGTTGGAGATTATTTAAAGTAAGGGGCTATAGTAAAAATAGAGAAGTAGAATGGGGTGAATCCAATCGAACGATTAGAATTATACTACAAGAAATATACAGAAACTATCGAAGCGAAGGATTATGTAGCCTGGGCAATAGAAAATATATTCATGGACAAAATGTCAATCAAAAAGTTAGCTGGCATGGGAATTGGTGAGGACTTAAATATATTTGAAATAGAGGCGATGTTCGGAGAGGTGATGGATGATCTGCACTTGGAAGCTCCACCAATGGGGGAGTGCTTAGATTATCGTTTAAAACAATTGCATATACAGCTGTTGGTACCAACAGAACATGCATTGGAGCTGGTAAGAGAAATCTATGATTTAACTTTAGTAAATGATTTAGTTGAAGAACAAATGAATTGGCAGGAAATAAATGATGCAATAGATGATTTTGAGTATGGAGATAATATATATCACTATACATTAGAAAAAATTCATAAGATGATTATTGAGCATGCACGTAAGCTTTGGCACTCAACCTTAAGCAAAATAACCTTTCACGAATTTATTGGTCAAAAAATAAAAAATGTTACATTCGATCCTGGCTTCATCATTGAATTTGAAAAAGGAGCTCTGAAGCTGGAGTGTCCTTGGCGAATTCGCAATGCAGAAGTCATATTGCTGATCGTACAAATTGGTGAACTCTTTCTAGATGTATTTCATGCGAGTGCTGATTTTGATGGTTGGACACTGACAGACGGAGAAGATTTTTATTTATTTTCGATGCATGGCGGTAGTATTGTTTAGAAAAGGAATGATAAAAAAGGTTCTGACCTTGAATTGCAGTCAGAACCTTTTTAAGCTTATTAATTTATTGCCCAGCGACATCACGCTTGGTAAAGAACAGCCAGGCGAGTGCCATAAAAATAATGTAATAAACAACTAATACTGTAATCGAAAACCCAAGTGTCATTCCTTCCATCATGGGGACATTTCCATTGAAGTACTGTGTTAGGTCTGTATTTGCAAATAGAATGTATTTTGCCCAATCACGTTCCACAAAGAAAAAGACGATTTGGTTTCCTGCGAACATAAGGAAAATAGCTAATCCAATTGCTAGCGCACTGTTTCTGAATGCTGCTGAAATCATAAAGGCGAATGTAGCCATCATAAGTAAGTTGACGAGACTGAAGCCATAGCCAGAAATGATTTCTTTGAAGACTGAAATATACTCAAGACCATTTTCTTTTTGGAGAACAATATGTGGATTCACTCCGTCAATTCCAAGGAGTATAGCCCCTACAATCCAAGAAAACAGCAAGACAAATATTAGGGTTAAAAGCGAAAATACGAGTACAGAACTATATTTTGCAGCTAATATTTTCGTACGGGAAATCGGCCGAATAAGCAGCAGCTTAATCGTTCCCCAGCGAAATTCATTTGCGATAATGCCTGCTGCAACGATAATCGTAAACAAGCTGACAAGTGAAAGCAACATTTGATTTTCCATTACAAACTGCCATGCTCCATAGTTTACCGGCATAATATCATTTTCTAAATAGTAATTATTTGTGGCAATTAAATCAGTGTTAAAAGATTCCATTCCAGGATATTCTTCCGTTTCTTCCACCAAAGCAGTATTTTCTTCTTCCAGTGCTTGTCTCCATGTATCTTCTTCATAGGTTGTAAAGTCGCCATAAATCTTAACAATAAGGCCAGCTCCAACAATGATGACAGCTAACAAAATATACATAGCCCAAGTGGATTTTAGACGAAATGTTTTAATGAGTTCGTTTTGAATGAGTTTAATAAAGTTATTCAATGACATTCTCTCCAATCAAATCAAAGAATTTGTCTTCGAGGGTGGCTTTTGTCACGCTGACCTCATAAATGAGAATATTTTGTTCTACGAGAGAAGCAATTAATGCTGGTATATTCTCTTTTTCAATTTGGAGGCTGATTTTATTATTCGTCTGAACCGCAGCCGTTTTAGAATTTATAATTTCAAGAGCTTTTTCTGCCGGTGCTGCTTCGATTTCCACTTGTGATAACTGCTGTTCTCCAACTGGTGTATTTTCTTTCACAGCCTGAATGGCAACAAGTTCCCCGTTTTTTATAACACCAATCCGATCACACATTAATTCAATTTCAGATAAAAGGTGGCTCGAAATAATGACGGCTACATTTTGTTCTGTTGCCAGCTTACGAATATATTGTCTGATTTCTCTAATTCCCGCCGGGTCGAGGCCATTGGTAGGCTCATCCAGAATCAAAATAGATGGCTTATGCAGCAGTGCCTGAGCAATTCCAATTCGCTGGCGCATCCCTAAAGAATAACGGCCAACCTTTTCATTCATCGCTTTTTCAAGACCGACGAGCTTCACAGCTTCATCAATTCTTTCTTGTGTAATATCAGGAATCATTCGTGCATATTGCTTCAGGTTTTGCGCTCCTGTTAAAAATGGATAGAGTTCAGGGTTTTCTACAATTGCACCAACCTCGCGTACTGCTTCTTTAAACTCTGATTTAATACTTTTGCCAAGAATATGTACATCACCATCGGATATCTTCATCAAACCAACCATCATTCGAATAGTAGTTGTTTTTCCAGCCCCATTTGGGCCAATTAATCCGAAAACTTCCCCTTTGTTGATCGTAAAGGATAAGTCTTTTATAATCTCCTTTTTGCCAATTCGTTTTCGTACATTTGTCAATTGCATGGCAGCTTCTGTCATCCTTTTACCTCCTTTATTTTTCACCTTATATATACGAAGATATGAGGAGAAAGGTTTCATAAAAAAGGACAGCAGAATCTGTCCCTGCTGTCCTGGTTTTAGAAGAAGTGGGTAATCTGGGACTGACTCGCTGTACCGCTCAAGGCAATATTGCGAATGAACGTACTGGAAATCCAGAAGCCTTTTCTGGCTTTGCTACTATATTGAAGATAAACGCACCTTTTGTTGGCACTTTATCTAGATTGGTCAGCAGTTCTACCTGAAAGGTATCTTGCTCCAGTACATAATACTCGCCGACTAGAGATCCATTTGTTGCGACATCGATAGAGGAGTCAGTATCAAATGTTTCGTGACCAACTGCACCTATTTGTCTTTCTTCAAATAAGAGTTTAAGTGCATCTATTCCCCAGCCTGGCAAGTGCGGATTGCCATCTGAATTTTTATTTTCAAATGCCGTTTTATCAGGCCAACGCTTGCTCCAATCTGTTCTGAGTGCGACGAATGTTCCTGGCTCAATTTCACCATGTGCAGCTTCAAATGCTAAGATGTCTTCTCTAGTAAGGGTAAAGTCATTATTCTCCGCAGCTTCCTTGGACTTATTAATAACGATAAGCGGCAAAACAAGTTCTTTTAAATCAAGCTCATCGACATAACGCTGATTTCCCCTGATAAAGTGGATTGGCGCATCGATATGTGTTCCATATTGACCAGGTACAGTGAATTTCTGAGCGAAGAAGCCATCATCATGTGTAAAGAGTGTTTCGAATGCTGCATCATCAAATGCTGCAAAGTGTGGTGAATCGGGTCCGAATGTATGGGTTAAATCCACCCATTTCTTATCTTTGATCAATGTGATTGCCTGTTGTAGTTCTATTGCTGTCTTTGCATTTGTCATTTTACTTCCCCCTGTTAAAGTGAATTTAAAAAACCTCTTCTTAAAAATAAGAAGAGGTTTAGGCACAGAGTCTAATATCTCTTCTTATCTTCAAGCAGTGATTGCTTCTGGAATTGGCACAGTTCTTCTTTAAAAAGTCTGTTGCCGAGGTATCGTAGGGCCAGTCCCTCCACCTCTCTGGATAAGGAAATATTGTATTAAGTTAATTATTAGAATATAACTGAATGTTAAGAATGTCAAGAGCTGGGTTGGCAGGCTCTGTTATCTAAAGCAGTTCTACTGTCCCATACGGCAATAGACGATAATCTCGTATGGAGTTGTTTGTGCAGGGATGCTTTTTGTCGTTGGTCCATAGCTTACAATCAGGTTTCGATTTGCAAGTGTATTGGAAAATGCTTGCCCGTTCGTTAATGAAACGAATGTAACAGGAGAGATGTTTAGCATTAGCTGCCCATCACTGCTGACCAGATTGTGATTAAAATAATCAACCTTTACTTGCTGGTAGGGGTTTTCTTTTACGACAATCAGTGCCTGATATCTTGGGGGATAGATAAGTGCGACTGGCATGTCACCATCATAGTAGCCGGTTATCCTATCGCCAACAGCTATCATTGCGTGGTCGACAAAATAAGTATCAGGCGAAATAATGAAATGAACAATCATTCCTGCATCATTTTCTACAACAAAAGCTTTATGACAGCCGCTGTCCTCGTTATTCGGACTTGTAAGAAAATCATCAATTTGTGTTACATATCCACTAAAGGATTGAAAATTAATTTTACTCATTGCTGACTCACTCCTAGTAGGCGTTTAACATTACTATTAAGTTATGCACAGCAATTTTATAGGTGAAAAATATATGTATTGTAAGTTACTATCATTTCTAGAATTGATACTCTGGCAACTGCCTTTTACTGACTTTCGGATTTAAATTAGCTTAAGCAGAAATCTGCAGCAAGATTCCAAAGGAAATCATTGAAACAATGGTCGAGGACCCCCCGTAGCTAATTAATGGAAGAGGCACACCGGTAATCGGGAGCATTCCAGACACTGCACCTAAATTGAAAACGACCTGTAGCATGATTTGAAAGGTGATTCCAATGGCCAGCAATTTAGGAAACAGATGCGTACAAGCTTTGGCAATGGCTACTCCTCGAAACATAATAAAGATATACGCACTAACTACAAAGATAAGTCCAATTATTCCAAGCTCTTCTAATACAACAGCCATAATAAAGTCGGTATGTGCCTCAGGAAGAAAGCCCAGTTTTTGAATACTTCTTCCTAATCCATTTCCAGTAATCCCTCCTGTGCCTATAGCAATATAACTGTTGATTAACTGATAGCCGTCTCCACTTGGGCTGCTAAAAGGGTTGATGAAAGATGTCAATCTCTCGAGCCGATAAGCGGAAGATAATGCAAAGTAAGCTACACTCAGCATACCAATACTTCCCAGCATCAATAAGTGTCTTAGTTTTACTCCAGATGAAAGCACAATAATCCCGCAGCCAAACAATATTAATGCTGCGGAACCTAAATCAGGCTGGCGCAGGATTAAAAGAAAGATAACAGCTAAAATCAGCAATGGCGGCAGGACACCTCGATTAAATTGATTGATGATTTCCTGCTTTTTTGAATAAAATGCTGCAAAGTAAATCAGCATAAACAGTTTAATTAACTCAGTTGGCTGAAATAACATAAACCCTAACTGAATCCAACGCTGCGAATTATTTCTTTCCACACCAATACCCGGGAGTAAGACTAAAATTAATAAAGTAATAGAAGCAAAAACAAACAACGGACTGAGTTTACTATACAGCTGGTATGGAATGAAGGCGACAATCGCTAAAAGGGTGCAGCCTAAGAGTAACCATTGCAGCTGTTTTAAAAAGAAGTGATTGGATGCATCATAATTTAGGTAACCGAGTGTACTGCTGCTGCTGTATATCATCATCAGTCCAAAGCCTGCAAGAAAAAGAATGATAACCAATAACGGCAGATCGATATTTTTAATTTTATTAAGGCTTCCTGTAAAACGATCCATTGAAATATCATCCTTTCTTGTTATGATATGTGCCTTCCAAAAGAATGCAAAATAGACTGGAGAAGCAATGTATTGCCCTTGTTAAATAGTTTTATTTATTTATAATCCAGTGGTAAAACAAATTTTTAAAAAACCTTCAGCCCGTTTTATTTACCGAAGCTTTGACCTGCACCTAGGAAATATTGTTGCTGCTGAACATAAATTGTTTGGAATGCACTTGTACACTGCAAACTAAGCCCAAAGCAACAAAGTTGGTTAGGAGTGCACTGCCGCCATAGCTAATAAATGGAAGAGCCAATCCCGTTATTGGCATTAGTCCAATCGTCATTCCAATATTTTGAAAGACTTGTAAACTAATAAGTCCAACTGTACCTATACAAATATAGACACCAAATAAATTCGTCGTTTGCAAAGCGATTTGTATTATTCGATATATCAATAAGAAATAAATCAACAGTAAGAGGCTTGCCCCAAGAAAGCCGAATTCCTCACCAACTACTGCAAAAATAAAATCTGTATGTGCTTCAGGAACTTTGCCGTTTTGTACCTGTATACCATTGGTGAACCCCTTACCAGTCATTTGGCCTGATCCAATCCCCATCATTGCCTGCTTTAATTGATAGCCATAATCCGAAGCATATTCGTTTGGGTTGAGCCAGCCGTATATTCTTGATAGCTGATGCGGCTTTAAAATGCGCTCAAACAAATCAAGATGAAAATAAAATAAATAAGCTAAAAAACCTAAAATTGTAGCTGCAATGGAAATAATAAGAAGTATAATCTTGTATGAAATACTAGAAACAAAAATTAAAGACACTGCTATCCCCAAGATAACCAGAGCAGACCCTAAATCAGGCTGAATAAATATAAGTAAAAAAGGAATGAAGGAATATAGTCCCACCTTTGCAACAACTGGAATGCTGCTTCTGAAACTTAATGGGGCCTTCCCCACTTTCCTTAAAATAAGAGACAGGTAAAGAATAAGAATGATTTTCATAAACTCAGAGGGCTGTATTTCAAGTATCCCAAGGTTTACCCAGCGCTGTGAACCGTTCTTCTCTATCCCAAAGAATTGAACGAGCAATAGAAGAAAGACACCTGCAATATATAACGGCATTGCCCATTTCTCCAATAGTTCATAATCAAACTTTGCAATGAAAAACATTAATCCAGTTCCAGCGAGGTACCATATGGCTTGTCTGATTACAAAATAGAACGGAACGTCTTTTGCGTATTGTCCAGAGCCGCTATAAACTGCAAACAAGCTGTAAATAAATAAGCAAAAGACTAAAAAAAGAATAAGATAATCTACTCTTTGTGTGTTTGACTGCATATTTTCATCCTTACAAATATGGAAGCTTTTTATTGTCCATGTAATTTGAAATTGTTTGCACAATGACTGCATCATCTAAAAAACCTATAGGAAGTAAGTAATCCGGAATTAAATCAGTAGTTACGATGAAATAAATCAAGGCGGCCCCCATTAAAGCAATTTCTCCAGCTGTGCCATTTTTAGCAGAAAATTTCGAGAACATCATACGCAATTGGTTTATGTATCTGCCTTGGCTAGCTGTTTCATCCACCTTTTTTTCGAATCCCTGAAGAATAGTGTCTCTGCCTTCAGTTGTTTGACTGTAGTTTTGATAGCTGAAGATTTCCTTTTCAATTTGTTTGATTGTAAAATCCCCATCATATACATTTGTTGTTTTAATTAACTGTTGAATCGATTTCACTGCATCCTGAATTTCTGAGGTTTCCTCTTTTTTTATTTCAGTTGTATAACCTGCAGCATGCATTAATGTCGCCAATTCAACTTCAAGACTTGCAGATAATTTCTGTAAGTGTGATAAATTTGCCTTTCGCTTTCCATTCATAATCTTTGAGAGGGTAGCATGATCAATTCCCGAAATCCTGCCCAGCTTTCTCAAAGATAATGATTTATCATCGATTAAATGGTTTAAAAGCTCGCGAAATGTCCCATGATCTTTCATCGTATACACCAACCTGTCTTGTTTAGAGTGAATGCATATAGTAATATACAGATGTGGTGACAAAATGTCAACGGAATCAGAGCAGGTTCATAAAGCAGTTGCGTTTTTTTGTCATATTGTTACAATATGACATTAGCTTTAAAAATGTATGGAAGGCTGGATTAAAGAATGAGAATAAGGTTAGAAGTTTCCAATGTATTAATCATTTTTGGTGTGATATGTTTCCTGTTTTTTGGGGTTGTGAGTTTTGGAGTATTTACGGAAAGTGATCATATTGAAAAGATAGATTTGATGATAATAGAAGCGATTCAAGCGAATATCACGGATGCAAAAACAACATTATTTTCCATTTTTACGGAGATTGGAAATATAAGATTAATCATTGCTTTAACAATAGCATTTGTTATTTTCTTTTTTATTAAAAGGTGGTATGTGGCTGGACTCTGGCTTGGGGGAACGATTCTATGTTTCGCGGCAATTGGCACAAAATTAATTAAATTAGTAATTGATCGGACGCGTCCAGATATTCTGCCGCTAATTGAGAAAACGACGGAAAGCTTTCCGAGCGGTCACGCTACTTCGGCAGCAATGTTTTACGGAATGCTTGGACTGGTGCTTATTCTAATGGTGAAAAAATACTGGAAAAAGGCTGTAATTGGATTGGCTGTGCTCCTATTGATTGGCTTTATTATGATTACAAGAGTTTATCTTGGTGTTCATTTTCCAACAGATGTCATCGGAGGCTTCCTTTATGGTATGGCAACAGCCTTCATTTCAGTTGGTGTTTATCAATATGCATTAGAACCGCTGCAACGTCTTTTACAGCATTTAAAAATACAAGATCAAAGTATGAAAGTGGGGCACAAGGTCAATTCCCGATTGTCTCAATCTAAATAGTGGGACGCGGGATGTAACCTGCTTGTCCCGCTTTTTTATCTTCGTGATTGTTATCTAAGCAGTACGCATTAGAACGGGCTAATTTTGCTTGTTTTTTCAAAAGCAGTTCGTTTGTTAAAAAGTAAAAGGCGTATAAATGAATGAAAAATTAGTGTACACTAAAATTAAATTACTAAAGGATGCCATTTTACAATTAGCTATTGAACAACTCGTCAGGTTGTTTGGTTCTTCCGCTAAAGATGCAAGTTCTATTCTTTATAAAGATTGGGCTGGAGAAGCAGAAACGGCTACGATGGAGGATTTGGAGCCGCTAAGGTACTTTCCGAGCTACGGTCAGCCGCCAAAGGCAGGAGTTTGGGAAAATAAAGTTGCCTTTGCGGGAACGGAAATGAGTTCACAATTTGGCGGTCATCTGGAAGGTGCGCTGCTTTCTGCAGAACAGGCCGTAGCTAAATTACTAGAAAACTGGGATAGAACCTGAATATCCAGTTTTTAAAAATGAGGTGATTCGGGTGACGATTAATGGGCTTAATCATTTGTTGTTTTCAGTATCAGATTTAGAGCGTTCTATTGAGTTCTATCAAGATGTGTTTGACGCGAAATTATTAGTAAAGGGCAGAACAACAGCCTACTTCGATTTTAATGGGATTTGGCTTGCACTTAATGAGGAAAAGAATATCCCACGTAATGAAATCCATCAATCTTACACACATATTGCTTTTTCGATTGATGAAATGGAATTTGACATGATATATAATAAATTAAAAGAATTAGAAGTAAATATTTTACAAGGACGATATAGAGACGAAAGAGATAAGAAATCTATTTATTTCACAGATCTTGATGGACATAAATTTGAATTCCATACAGGCACTCTGGAGGATAGAATGAATTATTATAAGCAGGACAAAGCCCATATGCAGTTTTTCGACTAATCCTCGAGTGTTTATTTGATCAATCTATCATTAAATAGAAACTGGTGATATGTTTATGTTGAATGCCCCCTGGTTTACAGTAAGAAAAATTGACAATAAAACATATGCAATTAGTGAGCTTGGACACTGGGAAAAAGTCCATTCCTTTTTGCTTTTAGGTGATGAAAAAGCAGCTTTAGTCGATACAGGTTTAGGGATTGATAATATGAAGCGGATTACGGATCAGCTTACGAACCTGCCGATTGACGTTATCACCACTCATGTTCATTCTGACCATATTGGAAGCCATGGAAAATATGAACGGCTGTTTGTTCATGAAGCTGAAAGAGATTGGCTTGTTAACGGAATTCCAGGACTGTCAATAGAACAAATCAGGAAAAATACTGCAAGAGACATCAGCATCCCTGCACCGCCAAGTTTTAATCCGGATACATATAAACCATTTCAAGGGGAACCAACTGGGTTATTAAAGGATGGGGATATTATTGAGCTGGGAAATAGAAAATTAGTCGTCTACCATACACCCGGCCATTCCCCTGGACATATTGTAATCTTTGATAAGGATGCAGGATATTTATTCACGGGCGATCTGTTGTACGATGAAACACCAATCTATGCTTTCTACCCTACTACGAATCCTATAGACTTAGTAAACTCTTTAGAAAAGATAACCAGGATACCTGAAATCAATAGAATCTATAGCTCACACAACACACTGGGACTAGACTCTGCTATTCTACGAGAGGTTAAACATGCAGTAAACTATTTAAGAATGCATGATTTAGTGCGATTTGGAACAGGAACGCATCACTTTAATGGCTTTAGTATCCAATTTTAGTTAGTGGGATAATCGGGACCTATCCTTCCGACTCCATCATGCGAATTAAAAGGAGGCTGTTTCTTGAATAAGATAGCTATTATCGGCTCGGGTGGGTCTGGGAAGTCAACATTTGGCAGGCAATTAAGTGAAAAGTTGAATATTGAAGTTTATCATTTAGATGCTATTCTTTGGAAACCGAATTGGGCAGGCACTTCTAAAGATGAACAAAAAAGTATTCAGCAGGAGCTCGTAGCACAGGAAAGCTGGATTATTGATGGCAACTATGGAGGAACCTTAGATATTAGATTGAGTGCTGCAGATACAATTATATTCCTCGATATTCATCGGGTAATCTGTTTATACCGGGCGATAAAGCGAACGCTCAAGTATCGTAATCGAACGAGACCAGATATGGCTGAGGGTTGTGAAGAAAAGTTCGACAGTGAATTTCTAAAATGGATTTGGAAATATCCAGAGACAAGAAAGCCGCTGGTTTTAAAGAAGTTAGAGATGTTTTCTAAAGGGAAAAATGTTATTATTTTATCTTCACCAAAAGAAGTAAAACGGTTTTTAGAAGGAGAGATTGGATGAAATACACATGTCCTTGCTGTGGCTATAAAACACTGGATGAAGAGCCGCCAGGAACCTATGATATTTGCGAAATTTGTTTTTGGGAGGATGATAACATACAGTTTGAAGACCCTGACTATGAGGGTGGTGCAAATATCCCTTCATTAAGACAAGCGCAGAAAAATTACCTTACCTTTGGCGCTTATAGTGAACATTGTTTACCATTTGTCAGGAAACCAAATAAGAAGGATTTAAAAGATCCGGATTGGAAAAGATTACAATAGATGCCGTTTTTAAAATAAAACTGATGATGGCCGGCCAGAGAAGTAATATCAAATCGATATTACATGCAGGATTACCAAGTAATAATTTGGTATATACTAATGTTAATAAAAAACTTGTCTTCTTAGGAAGGTGCAGAGTTATGCGAGGAACGACATTGCTAATCAACGAGGACCACACAGTAACAGTATTAGAAAATATCAGCCGTGATGTGTATGAAGTGCTTGCTTGCCAAGATGTGACGCAAGAATTATATTGTACAATTGATGACAGGGAAGTATGTTTTGGTTCGATAGCTAAAGTTGTCTGGTGCGAAAATACAATTGATTGGGATTATGGCTATTAATCAAAATACAGTTTGACATTAACTCTAATCTTCGTTATGATGATAAAAATTTAATAATAAATTTGATGACGAGAAAGAGTAGTTGTGATTATCTTATCTACAGAGAGTTGACGCTTTGCTGAAAGTCAACGGTAAGAGCATGATGAAAATCCTCTCCGAGAAGCAAGGTTGAAGTTTGTTTTAAACCTTGACGGCATTCTGCCGATACCCAGAACGCGTATGATAGTACGTAGTGAAAAGTCTTTTTAAAAACCGCTACTATGGTTTTTTATTTTTGCCTAAAAGAGATTATATTTTAAATATAAACTCGGGTCCTACGCACAGGACCCGAGTTTTTTTATTATAAAAAATAGGGGTGATTAAGTTGAAAGAATCAAGTTTGGAAAGAGAACTGAGAATTCGTGGGATGTGGGATAAAGAAGGGGTTTTTAACCGTTCCATTTCTAATCGTGAAGGGAAGGAAACCTATGTATTTTATGAAGGACCACCGACTGCGAATGGTCTGCCGCATGCAGGACACGCACTGGGCAGAACGATAAAAGACTTTGTAGCAAGATATAAAACAATGTCAGGCTATCAAGTCTTGAGAAAGGCAGGCTGGGATACGCACGGATTACCAGTGGAATTAGAAGTGGAAAAACAGTTGAACATCAGAGGAAAAGATGATATTGAGGCATATGGTGTTGAAAAATTCATTGAAAAGTGTAAGGAAAGTGTTTTTGCATATGAGAAAGAGTGGAAACAATTCACGGAAGCGCTTGGCTATTGGGTAGATATGGATGATCCGTATGTAACTTTAAATAATGCCTACATTGAATCTGTCTGGAATATTTTAGCCGCCATTCATGAAAAAGGTTATTTATATAAAGGCCACCGGGTTGTTCCATACTGTCCGCATTGCGAGACATCGCTAAGCTCGCATGAAGTTGCACAGGGTTATAAGGATGTTACAGATTTATCGGTGACAGCAAAATTCGCCATCAAAGGAAATGTGAACGAATATCTTTTAGGATGGACAACGACCCCATGGACACTGCCAGGCAATGTTGCCTTAGCTGTTCACCCTGACATAAACTATGTAAAGGTTAAAAAAGAGGAAGAAATATATTACCTCGCGGAATCATTAGTCTCTCCCGTGCTTAAGAGAGATTATAAGGTTCTTGAAATATTAAAAGGGAAAGATTTATTTGGACTTTCCTATGAAGCACCGTTTCATTATGCTCCGATTTCTAATGGACACCAAGTGATAGCGGCCGATTTTGTTACAGAAACAAGTGGTACCGGCATCGTCCATCTTGCGCCAGCTCATGGGGAGGATGACTATAAAGCAATCCATGACAACCAATTGGATTATATAAATGTTGTCGATGAAAAAGGACGTTATAAAGATGCCATCACCCCGCTTGCCGGAAAATTTGTTAAAGACTGTGATGTCGATATAATTAAAATGCTGGCCGAGAGAAATCTCTTATTTGATAAGAAAAAATATGAGCACAGCTATCCGCATTGCTGGCGTTGTGACAGTCCACTGCTTTATTATGCGATGGAAGGCTGGTTTATAAAAACAACAGCCGTGAAAGCCAAAATGCAAGCTAATAATCAAGAGGTAGAATGGTTTCCAGCCCATATGAAAGACGGCAGATTTGGAAACTTTTTAGAAAACATGGTGGATTGGAATATTGGCAGGAACAGATATTGGGGCACTCCATTAAACGTCTGGACCTGTAAATCCTGCGACAAAGAGAGAGCTCCACGTTCCCTTGAAGAATTGAAAAAATGGTCAGTAGAAAGGCTGCCAGAGGACATCGAACTGCATAAACCCTATGTTGATAAGATTACATTTTCTTGTTCATGTGGTGGCACGATGCATCGAACAAGTGAGGTTATTGATGTATGGTTTGACAGTGGTTCCATGCCTTTTGCCCAATATCATTATCCCTTTGAAAATAAGGAACTTTTTCAAAAACAATATCCTGCAGACGTTGTGATTGAAGGAGTAGACCAAACAAGAGGCTGGTTTTACAGTTTGCTTGCTGTTTCTACATTATTTACAGGTGGATCACCATATAAACGGGTTCTCTCTTTAGGTCATATCCTGGATGAGAATGGACAAAAGATGTCAAAAAGTAAGGGCAATGCCTTAAATCCAATAGAACTGATTAATGAATTTGGTGCCGATGCGTTAAGGTGGGCTTTGTTGGCAGACAGTTCACCATGGAATAATAAACGCTTTTCAAAAAAGACAGTCAGCCAAGCGAAGTCAAAGGTAATTGACACATTTTTAAATGTATTTTCATTCTATACGATGTACGCTGAAATAGATCAATTTGATCCAGCGAAAGATTTAGGCGGGGTAGAAACAGCATTGGATAAATGGATTCTTTCCCGATTAAACACAGTAATCGAAGAAGTGGTTCAAAGTCTGGATGATTATGACATTACAAAGGGAGCAAGAGAGATTGCAAGCTTTGTTGATGAAGTCAGTAACTGGTATGTCAGACGTTCAAGACAGCGCTTTTGGAGCAGCGGGATGACAGAGGATAAGCGAGCGGCTTTCAGCACATTATATGAGGTATTAAAAAAGCTTGCTCAATTAATGGCTCCATATACACCTTTCATCACAGAAGACATTCATTCGCGTTTGACAGAAGAAAGTGTTCATTTGTCTGATTATCCAGAAGCGAATGAGACGCTGATTGATAAGCAGCTTGAAGAGGATATGGATGCAGTACTGCAAATCATTGAACAGACAAGGTCACTTAGAAATACAACTGGAATCAAAACCAAGCAGCCTTTAGCTTTATTAATTATTGTTCCTGCAGGAGAAGTATTCCGTGCTTCCTTAGAAAAATATGCCCCGATTATAAAAGAAGAAATGAATATAAAAGAAGTTATTTTCAGTCAAAGTAATCAAGGATTAATGGAACTTGAATTCGATTTGAACTTTGCTTCAGTTGGACCAAAGCTGGGCAAGTCAGTGGGAGAAGTGAAAAAACTGGTTGCTTCTTTAAATGACACAGCAAAACAAAAGATTCTCTCAGAAAAAGAATTTCGACTCACATTAAATTCAGGAGAAACAATAAATCTGACTTTAGATGATGTATTTGTAAGGAAAAAAGGAAAAGCAGGCTTTAAATTGCTGGAAGGTGATCAGTTTATCATACTCTTAGATACGCGATTAACAGAAAATTTAGAGGAGGAAGGATTGGTAAGAGAATTTGTGCGCGCTGTCCAGACCTATCGTAAAGAATTAAATCTTCCAGTTGAACAGCGTATAGATTTATATGTTCAGACGGAGCCGCATTTCCAGCAGATATTAGTTGAATATGATGCTTTACTTCAAAGTAATCTGATACTAAATGAAATTCACTTTGAACAAAAGGAAAATATGCGGAAATTAAATCTGGAAGGAAGAGAGGTTAATTTGTATATTTCCTAAAAACGCGGACCTGTGTTTGGAAGAAACGATTATTTAAATATCTTGATGTTTCACAGTAAATATAAAAGTATAAAATCCATTTTTGAAGAGCAACTGTTCAAAATGGGCTTTATACTTTTTCGCATGGCAAGATGAGTTTGTAAAGGAGTTTGATTATTTGTTGCTTTTGCTTTCCTTTAGCTATTGGACTCAAATTTAGACTTTACATCGCCTATAGCGGATAATAATTGATTCTGCCTCTGTTGCATTCAGCTAAATTGTGCCTTTATTAAATAAGCAAAAAAGATATATCTTCCGGGTATAATTATGTATAATGAAAATATTCAAATATATCTTTCAAAAGAGGGACTGCTATGCAATTCAGACAAGCAACATCCCAAGATGCAAAAAGAATTGCAAAAGTACACGTGGACAGTTGGAGAACAACATACCAGGGCATTATTCCGGATTCCTATTTAGATAGTCTTTCCTATGAGCAGAGAACAGCGTTATGGAAGAGGAATATTGCGGATGAAGGAAATTATATTGTTGTCGCTGAAAATGAAGACGGAGAGATAGTCGGCTTTGGTACTGCGGAAAAAAGCCCGAAGAACAAAGAATGGAACACGGGTGATCTCACATCAATTTATCTGCTGAAGGCTTTTCAGGGAAAAGGAATAGGCAAGCTTTTGCTAACTGAACTATTTCGGTATTTTAAAGAACAAGATTACGAGAAAGTATTTGTGGAAGTACTTGAAGAAAATAAGACACGTCATTTTTATGAATATTATGGGGCTGTTTTAGTTAAAACGGAACAAATAAGAATTGGCGGGGGAGTATTAAGGGAACTGGTTTATGTCTGGAATGATGTGGAAGCAGTCTGTCGAAAATGTATTGGGAAGTAAAGAGGGAGAAAGAGCATATCAAATTTACAGGAGATGGTTGTTGTTATGGAATAAAAAGGGTAGATTGATGAGTTTTTTATTAGTCCATTTTGAAATATCGTGGTGAAAGAAGAGAGGGCGAAAGATGAGTCTATACTATCGGATATTATTAAAATTCCTTTTGACATTCATTGGAATTATTTTAATTTCGGCTCTCCCAGCTCTGTTTGATGGGATGAAATTAGATATCTCTTCTTATCTCTCCGAACTAGGGTCTATTGCTTCCAGTTTAGCCCAGCCAAAAGCAATTACATATGAACATTTCCAAACAACATATTTCCTGTTTCCAGGGATTTGGTCACTATGGAGATATTCTATGATTCTTCTTTTTGTCTCCTTTTCTATCGCATTTATTTTTGCACTGGGGCTAACTTTTATTACTATGATAGTTACAGAGAAAATACGTAAACCTATCAGAGTAATTCTTTTTATCGGAGAATCCATTCCGGATATATTTGTGATTGGTCTTTCGATAATGGTTGCGGTTTTTATACACAAACACACAAATATACCCTTTTTTGGTATTGCTTCTTTTGGGGATAATCAAGTTTTTGTCATTCCAATTATTGTTCTTGCAATTTTACCAGCAATATTGTTCTATCGTACGATGATTTATAATTTTGAAGAGGAAATATCTCGACAGTATATCGATGTTGCAAAATCCAAGGGATTGTCAACTTACTCCATTTTGTTTTTCCATGTATTACGTAATGCTGTTATCAATATTTTTTTGCATTCTAAATCTATTATCTGGTTCATGCTATCGAACCTGCTTATGGTTGAATATGCATTCAATATAGATGGTTTAATGCGGTTTATGCTTACACATGATTCGTTGCAAGTGTTGGCAATAGGACTGTTAATCATGTTTATTCCTATTTATATGATACAGGCAGCCATACAGATTGTGATCGAAAAGATAACAGGTAAACAAGTGGAGGTTTGAGTTATGATAACAGGAATTATGATTAAAAGATTATTCAAGCACCCACTTTTTTTATCTGGTTTTATATTTTTATTTCTATTACTGGCATTTAGTTTTTTCCATACAATATTTCTCCAAGGAAGGATTCCAGTTACTGATTTCCTAAGAAATAGCGAAGGAATCATAACAGCAGTTGCTCCATTTAACCCCCTCGAAGTACCTCCACTTGGTACGGACGAAGTGGGAAGACATATTTTTGTTTTATTAATACAAGGTGCAAAGTATACAATTGGTATTTCTATACTTGTGGCTGGTTTGCGGGTGATGACTTCAGCTATGATTGGTCTGTTCTTCGAAAATTACTTCTCAAAACTCAATCGGTACATTAGCGGGTTAGTAAATGGATTTTATTTCATCCCAACTGCACTTATTTGTTATATCCTTTTATTTGACGTAATTTTTACTCCACATGGCGAGGTGGATGGGTATAGTGTATTACAAAAAATGTTTTTTCAGTTTTTCGTATTAACCATTGTAGCAATACCGACTTTGTCCTTATTGATCGGAAACCAATTCAATCAAATTTATAAATTTGAATTTATTACATCTGCAAAAACACTTGGTGGGAGCAATCTACATATACTTCATAAGCATGTGCTGCCATATATGATTCCCCTTTTACTCATTCAGTTTATACAGGAAATAATCAAGGTATTGATTTTATTGATTCACCTTGGATTTTTTCATTTATTATTCGGGGGAACAATCGAACAAAAACTTGATGATACTCAAGATGCATATATTTCTGTATCTAGTGAATGGTCTGGTATGGTTGGTAATGGATTCAACCACTTAAGCGGTTGGTCTTGGATGTTTTTTAGTGTGGTTATTTCCTTTACTTTCGTCATTCTTGCATTTAAGTTAATGACTAAAGGAATAGAAGATGTTTTTCTTGAGGATAGATATACGGCTGGAAAAACTATTACAAAACACAAAAGAAAACAGCCCCTGTTCAAAGATAATAGGATTTAAGTTTTTACTTGTTCTGAAAAAGGGAAATTGATTTTATGTTTTCTATTACATATAGTAAGTCATTAGAGTATTTTTCACTATTTAATTATTGCGGAGTATTCAATAAAATGGTGCGCTTTACAATCGTGAGAGTTTTTCTAAGCATTTGGAGTAAGGATCGTTTAACTAACGATTAAGACCGAAGTGAGCAAGTGGTTTAATTGTTTAAAGCAGCAGTATATTTGGTACACGAATTGATATTCATATTAGTAATTCTTATTGGTGCAGGTCCAATGTTTAGCTTTGCTGCACCAGAACGAGATCAGCCTTTTGGGGTTTGGGTGTTTTTAATATCTACAATAGGCTTGATTTCTCTTTTCATTCTGACTTTACAATATGGTGCTTTAGTGGAATAAGGAATCTTTAAGATAACCAATCTTTATTATAAGAGTCTTGCTATAACTAAAAGCGAAGGATCCATTTTGAACAATCTTATTTCCAAAGTGGTTTCTTCAATTACAGTAATATACGGGGTGGTGTTGTGATTTTATCGAACTTTATTTTGAACCTGTAGTGATATGGAAGTTTCCTAGACAGTAAAAGAAATAAGTACTTAGATTATTTACATAAACTCATTGTTTACCCAACTAAAAATAGAGAAACGGTGTAAAAACTTCCGTTGAAAGATTGTAGTTTAACGAGGTTAAAAAATGGGAAAAAAGGAGCTGGCAGAATGAGTAAGAAAAAAATAAGCTTGGTATTCATCTTTGGACTTATAATTGGTATTTTTGTTGTTAATCCAATTCTTAGGCTTATCGGATTACCTGTATCTGATGAAATAATAACATTCCTATTTGGTTAGACAATTTTATCCTGGGTGGTGACTCAAATTCGAAAGGTAGAGGTTGCTGCATTTAAAGAAGAATGGACAACATTGTATGAAATAGAGGCAGAAAAGCTGAAGCGTATTTTTGGAGAAAATATCACAGCAATTTATCATATTGGAAGTACATCCGTTTCTGGTTTAAAAGCCAAGCCTATCATTGATATTATGCCTGTCGTCAAAGATATCGAACTGGTGGACCAATTAAATGAAAAAATGCAGGAATTGAGTTATGAACCGATGGGGGAGTTCGGCATTCCAGGCCGCAGATACTTTCGTAAGGGAAAGGAAAGCGTACCCACCATATCCATGTTTTCCAATATGGAAGTTCCGACATCAATCGGCACTTAGCTTTCCGTGATTATTTACGTGAATATCCTAATGTCAGCGACCGATATGGCGCACTTAAAGAAAAACTCGCAAAACAGTTTCCGTATGATATAGATTCATATATAAATGGTAAAAACCAGTTCGTGAAAGAAATCGAAACACAAGCATTAGATTGGTATTTGAAAATAAATAATTAAATGAGGAAGCACAACATGAAACATATCTACGCATTTGAATCGAATGAAGACTATAAAAAATATCAAAAGGTAATAGAAAGATTTAGCACGAAACTCGAAAAGTATCAAAAGCTTTTGCAAGAAAACTTTAAACTAATTGACCTGCCTAAAGGAATTGTATGGACAACAGAAAGGTTGGCAACTACTGTTTTCTCTAATATCCCGATTCCGGCGTTTACAAATAAAGATATTATTTACATTACACCAGATTTGACAGCCTGGAGAGAATTATTTCTGGAACAATTAGATGGGCTTAAACATGATGAGGTGGAGGTATTTTATAAGAATATATCTGAGGACCATGTGTTTAGTATCGTGGCCCATGAACTTACGCATCATTCGGATTTGTTTATGGATGAATTCGATGATGACAGGGATGATAGCATTTGGTTTGAAGAAGGTATGTGTGAATATATGGGGAAGAAATTCACATTAGATGAGGAGGAGTTTACAGCAGTTACAGAAGTGGAAGCTGCGTTAGTAGAAATGTTTAAAGAGAAGTATGGCACGCATACATTGGATGCATTTGGTGCCAGCTCCTATGAAGGGAACCTAACGAGTATTATGTTTGATTATTGGCGAAGCTTCCTCGCGATAAAATATTTAGTGGAAGAGCGTGCAAATGGGGATATCATGCAGGTGTTTAACGCGTATCATGCTTGGGATAAAGCGGGCAGAAAAATTCCTTTGACGAAGTATTTTCAAGTTGAGGATTTGTTTAAGTAGATTTTAACGAGGGAGGGAAGAGAAATGGTCATTAGAGAAGCAGAAAGAAAAGATGCCGAGAAGTTATCTAATCTTATCCGGGAAATTGATAATACCTCCCAGTATATGCTTTGGGAAGCTGGGGAAAGAAAGCTGGCGTCAGAAGACCAGCTAAAGATGTTTGAAAAGCTAAATAAAAACGCAAATTCTGCAATATTTGTTGCCGAAGAAGTCGCTGAGTTAGTTGGTTATTTATTCGCTATTGGCGGGAATGCAAGAAGAAATAAACATGCAGTTTACATTGTGATTGGTGTTTCTGAAAATTATCGGGGAGCTGGAATAGGCACGAAGTTATTCCAAGCCTTAGATGAATGGGCTGCTAATAATAATATTCACCGCTTGGAACTCACAGTTGTCATTAAAAACAAAGCAGGGTTAAAACTTTACAAGAAAGCAGGCTTTCAGATAGAGGGAACAAAAAGAAATTCATTATATATTGACGGAGAATTTGTAGATGAATATTATATGAGCAAGCTGATTTAAAAATAAGATATTGCAGTGTATTTAACAGCATGGTATGATAAATGAAATTTTAAAAAAGCGTTGATAAGGAAAGTAGATAAGCCAAGTTTAATAGAGAGCTTCTGATGGTGGAAATGAAGCATACGAATCTTATTCGAAAATGGCCTTTGAGCTTCGTACCGAATTGATAGTAGGCTACGACGAGATGTGCACTCGTTATAACAGCGGCAGTATGAACACGTACTGACAGAGGCGGCTAGTGTGAACTATCCGTAAACTTAGGTGGTAACACGACTATACTCGTCCTAATCGATTATTCGATTAGGACGTTTTTAATTTAAGGGGGTATATTAATGAGTGTTTTTATTGGCGGTGCTTGGCCGTACGCAAATGGTTCACTCCATATAGGACATCTTGCAGCATTATTACCTGGTGATGTTATTGCAAGATACTATCGTCAGAAAGGAGAAAAGGTCTTATATGTTTCAGGGAGTGATTGTAATGGCACACCAATTTCTATTCGGGCAAACCAAGAAAATACAACAGTAAAAGCGATAGCAGACAGGTATCATAATGAATTTGTGGATGTCTTTGAAAAGTTAGGCTTTTCTTATGATTTATACACAAGAACGGATGCTGATCATCACCATCAAACTGTACAAGAACTATTTTTACAGTTACTGAATAATGGTTATTTGTATAAAAAGAAAACAGAACAAGCCTATTGCACGACAGACAGACAATTTTTGCCTGATCGTTTTGTAGAAGGCTTTTGTCCAAACTGCGGTGCAAATGCGAGGGGTGATCAATGTGACCATTGTGCAAAAATTTTAGACCCCTTGGATTTACTGGAAAAAAGCTGCAAGATTTGTGGAGAAACACCAGAAACCAGACAAACAGAGCATTTTTATTTTTCCTTCAGCAGCTTTCAGAAAAAGCTAGAAAAAGAAGTTGCTTTAGCAGGTGAGGAAAAAAGATGGCGAGATAATGCGCTCCAACTGACAAGAAGGTATTTGGCTGAGGGAATTCAAGACAGGGCAGTGACACGTGACTTACCAAATGGAGTAGATGTTCCTGTTCCGGGGTTTGAAGGAAAGAAAGTTTATGTATGGATTGAAGCTGTTGCAGGTTACTACTCCGCTAGCAAGGAGTGGGGAAGAATGCATCGACAGGATATAACAAATTGGTGGAGTCAAAGTTCGTCTTCATATTATATTCATGGCAAGGATAATATCCCTTTTCATACAGTGATTTGGCCTGCGATATTGATGGGATTGAAGAATCTGGCACTGCCAGAACATATCATTTCTAATGAATATGTTACCCTTGAAAAGAGAAAAATTTCAACAAGCAGAAATTGGGCAGTATGGGCCCCTGATTTGTTAAAAAAGTATAATCCAGATTCAATTCGCTATTTTCTAATTATCAATGCCCCGGAGAATCGTGACGCAGATTTTTCATGGCTCGAGTTTATTCATAGTCATAACGGAGAATTGCTAGGTGCCTTTGCAAACTTTGTGAATCGCACATTAAAGTTCATTGAAAAATCATTTGCATCGAAAGTGGAAAGCGTACAAATTGATAGGGAGTTACAACAAAGATTAAAAAATCTATATAGTAATGCAGGAAAACAAATTGAGCAAGGGCACATAAAGTATGCTTTAGAGCTTATTTTTGCATTCATTCGGGACGGGAATCGTTATTTTGATGAACGAAAGCCATGGGTTAATATGCAAAACAATTCCGAGCATGCAAAAGAAACGCTGGTGAATTGTGTTTATATGATACAAAATTTAGCGCAATTACTGCGACCATTTTTACCGTTTGCTGCCATGAAAATTGAAAAGATGTTTCAACAAGAATTGAATGCTTGGCATCCAACTAAATTGCTGCCAACCTATATTTCGAATGTCCAGCCACTATATGAGCGAATTGATGTGAAGCAAATAGACAAGGAAATAGAGAAGTTAAAACAGAATTAAGAAACAAGAGAATAAAACTATTAGAAGTCTTTGCGATTAAACATTACCTCTTTCGGATGAGCGCTTTACTGTTATTAACTGTCGAAAGTAATTTATAATAAGGCAGAGAAACGAAAGAAAAGAAATGCCGAAGTTTTAAGGTGAAAATAAAGTATTTAAATTAAAAAGGAGGATGCAAATTGACAGAAGAAAAGAAAACAGCTGGGACACTTAAGAAAAAGCCGATTGAAATTAAACCTATAGAGGAATTAAAAGGCTTTGATTTCGCAAATTCTGATGCGTTTGTTTGTGATATGGAAACTGGAATTTGCGGTCCAGTAAATAAAGAGAAGGGGACAGAATAATGAAGATTACAATTTGGTCTGATTTCATGTGCCCATTCTGTTATATTGGAGAAGCACATTTAGATGAAGCGTTGGCAGACTTTGAACACGCGGATGGTGTGGAAATCGAATATAAAAGTTTTCTGCTTTCACCAGAAGCTGCCCATAATCCCGAAAAAGATTATTACGAAACATTTGCAGATATGAAGGGAATTCCTGTGGAACAGGCTAGCGGGATGTTTGAAAATGTAGTTAACATGGCAAAACAAGCAGGTATAGTCATTGATTATGATAAGGCTAAGTTTTCCAGTACCATTCCAGCTCATCATGCTTTCCAATATGCAAAGGAACAAGGAAAAGGAAATGAGTTCTTCAAAAGATTCTATAGTGCTCACTTTTCCGAGGGGGAGTTACTAAGTGATGCTGACACAATCGCCCGCTTAGCAGAGGAAGTCGGTCTTGATAAAGCTGCAGTGCTTGAAAGCACGCAGGAGCAGGCCTACACAGCAAAAGTAAATCAGGACATCCAAGAAGCGGGTCAAATAGGTGTCCAAGGTGTGCCTTTCTACGTATTTAACAATAAATATGCTGTTTCAGGGGCACAGCCAGTTGAACAGTTTAAACAGGTTTTAGAGCAAGTCTGGAATGAAGAGAATGAGAAATAATCTCTATGTCCAATTCAAATAATTAATAAATATAGAACAAGAGCAATTGAACGGTTGTGTAATGCCAAAGGCTGCAGACTGTGTTCAATTGCTTTTTCGTTTTTCTATGTCTGGACAAGATACATTCACTTTTTCACTTTTCGTGTGTCCAGCAATAGTAATATATTTAATAAAAATACATATTTCTAAGTTTGCCTCAAATAATAATGTTTGTAATTAACTAAAGCGTGTAAAGGTATTACTAGAGCATGAAACTAAAATTACGAAAAGTGGTGAACTTTTATGGGAAAAGATAAAAGTGAAATGCATGATGGAATGGAGAACAAGTTTCAGCCGATGTTCTCTATAATGAGTGGTATGGGGATTGAGGTACTTCCGGATATCTTCTGTTACACGAATCAAATTGTAAATATCTGTTGTGTAGGAAATAAAGATTCAGATGACTGGGTTTTAATTGATACGGGAATGCCTGAATCCTCCAGCAAGATTATTAAAGTTGTTGAAGAACGGTTTGGCGTAGGAAGCAAGCCGAAAGCCATCATCCTGACACATGGCCATTTTGACCATGTAGGTGCTGTTGTAGATCTCGTGGAAAAATGGGACATTAAAGTATATGCACATGAATTGGAATTGCCGTTTTTGACTGGGAAAGAAAGTTATCCAGAACCTGATGGAACTGTTGAAGGCGGTTTGGTGGCAAAAATGTCACCGATGTTCCCTAACGAACCAGTAGACTTGGCGAATCATGTTGAAGCACTGCCATCTGATGGAAGTGTCCCTCAGCTGCCGGGATGGAAGTGGCTTCATACTCCCGGACATGCTCCAGGACATATATCCTTATTTAGGGAAAATGATCGGACACTTATTGCGGGGGATGCTTTTGTTACGGTGAAGCAAGAGTCGTTGTATAAGGTTATGACACAGGAAGTAGAGGTGAATGGTCCGCCAAGATATTTAACAACCGATTGGCAGGCTGCGTGGGATTCTGTAAAAAAACTGGAAGCCTTACATCCTGAAGTTGCAGTAACAGGTCATGGTCAGCCATTATCTGGTCATGAACTATCAGAAGGCTTAGTAAGATTGGTAAAGGAGTTTGACCGTATTGCAATCCCAGATTATGGGCGTTTTGTCGATGGCGAACATTAAATTATTTTTAATAGAAAAGTTTTAGTGACACAGGGAGCGGATTAAATTACTGCTCCCTGAACGATTTAGCATTGCTTCAAAGCTTGACAAGCTAATAAATAAGGTATACATTATTAAATGTATTTAATTAAGTATATATGAATTAAATGTTATTTGAGAGATAAATTAAAAATCAGCCCAGGTTGGTTTTTGTTTTTTTGTTTTATGCTCTTAATTAAGGATACATCAAATTATAATTACTTAATTAAATATAAAATGAAAAAAGTATTTAAAGAGGAGAGTAAAAATGGGATTTTTAGATAAACTATTTGGTAAAGAAAAGGAGAATGGAAATATGTCAGATGTTAAATTAGCAGTTATCTTTTATAGTATGGGTGGTACAAACTACCAAATGGCAAAATGGGCTGAAGAAGGAGCAAAAGCAGCAGGTGCTGAGGTTAGAGTATTAAAGGTACAAGAACTAGCTCCAGAATCAGTTATCGCAGGAAATGAAGGTTGGAAAGCAACAGTTGAAGCAACAAAAGATGTCCCAGTTGCAACATCTGAGGATCTTGAATGGGCAGATGCGATTATCTTCAGTGTTCCTACACGTTTTGGGGCAATGCCATCACAAATGAAGCAATTCCTTGATATTCAAGGCGGACTATGGGCAAACGGAAAAACAGTTAATAAAGTAGTAAGTGCAATGTCTTCAGCGCAAAATCCACATGGTGGACAAGAAGCAACACTATTATCACTATATACTTCTATGATGCACTGGGGAGCAATTATTGCAACACCTGGTTACACAGATCCAGTTCTATTTGGAGCGGGTGGCAACCCTTATGGTACAAGTGTCACAGTTGGCCAAGACGGTAAGATGGTTGAAGATGTTGAGGATGCTGTCAAACATCAAGCAAAACGTACTGTAACTGTTGCGGAATGGGTTAAAAAAGGAAATCAATAAGCAGACTGTATTTTCTAGTGAATGCACACAATAATTAAGTTTATTTCAAAGTTTATTAACATGTGTCCGATATATTGTAGGGCACATGTTTTTATTTCATCTTTTCTTTTAAATTTGGAAAAAGGGACCGAGTCTGTTTCATTGCTTGTGACGATAGAATATAAATTCAAACAAACATTTGATTTATTGGGACGGTGAGCAAATTGCTTCACTGTCCCGTTTTTAGATTGCTGAAATTAGAGTGCCTCCTAATGCTCCAGTCAGGACAATAATCCATGGTGGAAGATTCCAGTAAAACAGCATACTGAATAATATAGCAGCAAGTGCGAAGTCAACAGGTGTATGAATTGAACTCGTCCAAATCGGCGAGTAAAGTGCAGATATTAAAATACCTACAACAGCAGCATTTACTCCAATTAAAACACTTTTTATTTTGGGGTTGCTGCGTAATATATCCCAAAAAGGCAGCGTACCTAAGACGAGCAAGAATGCAGGTAAAAAGATAGCGAATGTAGCAAAAAGTCCACCCTGCCATCCGTTAATCATAGCTCCGATATATGCAGCGAAAGTAAATAAGGGACCGGGTACAGCTTGTGCTGCTCCATAACCCGTCAAAAATTCCTGTTCGCTTAAACCTGCCGGCACAAATTGTTGTTCCAATAAAGGCAAGACAACGTGTCCACCGCCGAAAACAAGTGATCCAGAGCGATAAAAACTCTCAAACAAACCAATCCAATGTATGGATGTCATTTTATACAGGATGGGGAGGATTAATAATAAGCCAAGAAATAATAGTAAAGAGAAATATCCGACAGCCCGTGAAACAGGAAAATGTGTGACTGCTTTTTCATCGTCGTGGTGTTGTTTACTATAAAGCAGGAAACCAATAATGCCTGCTATGAGAAGGGCTCCAATCTGTGTAAAGGCCGTTTGCCATAATAGGGTCATAACAAGTGCGAATAAAGCAATACTCTTCCTTTTTAGGTCTGGTGTTAAGTTTCTGGCCATCCCCAATACTGCATGGGCAACAACCACTACGGCAACTATCTTTAGACCTTGAATCCATCCAGCATCTTTTATTCCAAATGTATCTAAGATAGTTGTAAATAAGATGAGAGCAATAACAGAAGGTAATGTAAACCCGAGAAAAGAAATTATACCCCCAACAATTCCGCCACGCATTATACCTATTCCAATACCAACTTGACTGCTGGCTGGGCCAGGTAAAAACTGGCATAGGGCGACTAGGTCTGCATAGCTTTTCTCATCCATCCATTTCCTTCTTCGTATGTATTCTTCATGAAAATATCCTAAATGTGCAATTGGTCCACCGAAGGATGTTAGACCAAGTCTGGCAGAAACGAATAAGATTTCAAACCACGTTTTTAATCTGTCTTTAAGCATTTATTCACCAATCCTTTGAGCTTGCATGATAATAGAAAAAATATAGATTTTAGTACAAGTAAGGGGGATTAAAAGAGCTTTCACCTGTTTTTTTCGACTGATGGCTGCAACTAATATAGCATGCTTTTGTAACTGCATCCACCGTCTTTAATAAACTTTAATTATAACTTTACATTCGTTTGTCATAGGTTGAGTTATTTGGATCACCTTTGATAAATGCAATAAAATTTATTTCTTTTAAAAATCGTGACTTTAGAAATGGGTCTTTATGCCGATAAAGAGGGTAGTACTGTTATTCCTCTTGTTTAATGTATATCTGCCGTTTTTAAGTCTAAATAAATCGTTCGTGTATAGCAAGGAAAATGGTTATCCCAATTCAGTGATGGGTAGCCATTTTTATTTTTTATCACTGGCGATTGTTCTTATGCATGGCTAAGGTCTGAAAAACAGAAAAGTTAAGTTATGAAGGAGGGTCGAGTTCAGACCATTTAGCATGAGATTCATTATAGGCTTCATTTAATTAAAACACTTCATTTACCAAATAGAAGTCCACATATACAAACAGTCTGGATTTTAAAAGTTTAATGCAATTCGAGGAAAGTAGCTAAGTGCTCAAATTTATAATAGACATAGGAGATAAAAATAAAAAAATTTTAAACTTAAAGAGTATTAAACAAAAGATTATATTTGCATTTTCACTTGTTATTTTATTTGTAGTCATATTGGGGGTGTACAACTATATGACTGTTAAGAAAATCAATAATGATATTGCAGGTATTAATGAAGAAGATATGCAGCTGTTAATTGCCAATCAAGGAATGGAAGCAACGATGGCTAATCGGATATCTACAGCTCGAGGCTATATATTGAGTGGTGATAATGATTTTAAAGATCGGTTCGCAGCCTACACAGATGAGGGTGTCGAATTTGAAAATCAAGCTAGGAGCATTGGAGTCACAGAAGCGTTTGACGATTTAATTGACCGAACCATCGCTTGGCGGACGGCGAAAAATGAAGAGGTATTTGATGTCTATGATCGCGGTGATGAAGAGTTAGCTGAGCAGAACTTGAATGAATTAACCGAGGTTGTTCGAGAACTTATGACAGGTTATGAAGAACTTGCAAGGAATTCGAATGAAGAAATAAAACTTGGCGAAGAGATGCTTGATAATGGAAAACAAACTGCCATGATTGGAATTATTGTTACAATTTTAATCATTGCTTTAAGTATTGTCGCAGCTATTATTGCAGCGGGACTAATTACAGAACCAATCAAAAAGGTTATGGACCGGATGAAGTTGATTGTGAGTGGAGATCTAAGCCAGGAGTTTTTGCAAAATCATGCTAGAGATGAAGTAGGTCAATTAATTGAAGCAACAAATGAAATGACACAGAATACTCGTGAATTACTTACTCAAATAAATGTTGTTTCCGAAACGGTTACAAGTCAGAGTGAAGAATTAACGCAGGCAGCAAATGAAGTGAAGGCTGGCTCTGAGCAAGTTGCAATTACAATGCAAGAGCTGGCGACCGGTTCAGAGACTCAGGCGAACAGCGCCAGTGACTTAGCTGCAATCATGAGTACATTTACAGGGAAAGTACAGGAAGTAAATGACAATGGTGAACGTGTACAGCAGTATTCCAGTGAAGTGCTCGGGATGACGGCTAGAGGAAGCGAGTTAATGAAACATTCTACAGAGCAAATGGCTAAGATTGACCAAATTGTATGGTTTAGTCAGGAGATTTAAACTTTAAATTGTGAGCAATAGAAGTAAAAATTACGTTGAGAAGTCTCAATGAGGCGAAAAATGCGAAGGGGTATATTCTCCTTCGCATTTTTCGTTCTATAGAATAGGTTGGTCTATATGGATGTGGTATGATGTGGAGAGGAGGGAGACGAATGATATGCATAGGAGTAACAGGGTGGGGAGACCATTATTCACTGTACCCGCCTCAAATAAAACCGAAGGATAAATTGGCCGAATATGGCAGTCACTTTCCCGTGGTGGAAGTAGATGCCTCCTTTTACGCAATTCAGCCTGAACGGAATGTCTCTAAATGGGTTAACGAAACACCAGAAAACTTTCGCTTTGTCGTGAAGGCCTATCAGGGGATGACGGGTCATCAAAGAACAGATATCCCATTCGAAACGAAAGCAGAGATGTTTCAAGCATTTAAAAATTCTTTAAGGCCTTATCAGAAAGCAAATAAGCTGGCGATGGTCTTATTTCAATTTCCACCCTGGTTCGATTGTAAAAAAGAGAATGTAAACTATCTGCGGTATTGCAAACAAATGATGGAAGATATCCCGATTGCACTGGAGTTTAGGAATCAATCATGGTTTAATGATGCATTTCGTTCGGATACCCTTGCATTTATGAGAGAACAGGGCTGGATTCATGCTATTGCTGATGAACCGCAAGCTGGAGAAGGGTCTATTCCAGTCGTACCAGTAGCTACAAATGAGAATATGACACTGATTCGAATGCATGGCAGGAACTTCCACGGCTGGACGAAGCCGAAAAATAAGGATACAAATTGGCGCGAGGTGCGCTATTTATATAAATACAACGAGAAAGAATTAATAGAGTGGAAAGAGCAAGTGCTCGAGCTTGCCAAAGCTTCAAAGGACATCATCATTTTATTTAATAATAATTCTGGTGGGGATGCAGCTGGTAATGCAAAACAGCTTCAGAATATGCTTGGCATTGAATATGATGGACTTGCACCTAAGCAGCTTGGCTTGTTTTAAGTGAAAATGGAATAGGGACTGAATCATTGTCCCGGCTGGAGGGGAAAAGGATGGAAAAGAATATTTATGTTATTAGACATTGTGAAGCTATGGGGCAAGCTGCTGACTCACCATTAACGAAAAAGGGGTTTGAACAGGCGGAAGAACTTTCGATTTTTTTATCTAATAAGGCGATTGATAAGATTTTTTCCAGTCCTTATTTACGTGCCGTTCAATCGATTAAGCCTTATGCTGACAAAAATGAATTAGATATTGAATGTGATGACAGATTAACAGAACGTGTACTCAGTTCGACATACTTTCCGGATTGGCTGAAAAAACTTGAAGCAACATTTTATGACTTAGATTTAAAATATGAAGGCGGAGAATCCAGTAAAGAAGCAACTGATCGTATACTCCAATTCATAAACGATGTAGTAAAAGATGACAAAGAGAATGTACTTATTGTCGCACATGGCGGGATAATTTCTTTATTGCTCCGTCATTTTGATAATAAATTCAGTTTCAATCAATGGAGAAACTTAACTAACCCAGATGTTTTCTTATTGCAGCTTACAGAACAAAATGCTGTTTCCTTTGAACGTATATATCGGACATAAGAGACGGAATTCTAACTGTTTCAAACCGTGCATCTAGTTTAACCTCTATTGAAACTTTCCCCTCTATTATTCGTATAAAAAGTTAAAAGGTTATTTATGGGAGGAAGTTAAATGAAGAAACTTATAATGGGGATCTCTTTTATTGCACTTTTGGTAATTGGATTAGTTGCATGCAGTGAAAAAGAAGATGCATCATCGACACAGTCCGAAGAAGATGATTCTTCGGGAATTTCGGATGACGAAGTGGAAGAAGAGCAGACTGGAACGGATAGTGGTAGAACTTCCGAAGAGATTGTAACTGTGGAATCCTTTGGGGAAGTATTGCTGGATGGGAACTATAAACAGATTTACCAACAGACAAGCCAAGCGTTTCAAACCAATGTCACTTTTGAACAGTTTGAAAATCTAGCATCCGAATTTAATCAGGATGTTGGAAGCTTCGAGCTTGTTTCAGAAATGCCCCTGTTAGGAATGATGGAGTATCAATGGGTTAGTGACACAGGAGATAAAGGGATTCGCAGTTATTGGGCGGAAGACGAAACAATTGAAGGCTTGCAGCTGATGCCGATTAGCTCCTACCCGGAGAGTGATGCAGAATACACTAAAAATACGTATCGAATGCCGATTAACGAGGAATGGTTTACTTTTTGGGGTGGTACGAATGAATTGATAAATTATCACTATGCTGTTGAATCACAGCGCTATGCTTATGATCTTCTGATTTTTGAAGAAGACAATTCTTTCAATGGGGAAGCAACAGATAATGATAGTTATTATGCCTTTGGAAAAGATGTGGTAGCCCCCCTTGAAGGCACTGTTGTTTCTGTTGAAAATAATATTGCTGATAATACACCGACCGTTGACACAAATGCAGAAGAGCCACTTGGAAATCATGTGATTATTGAACATGAAAATGGTGAATATAGTGTACTCGCTCATTTTAAGCAAGGCAGTGTTGTTGTTAGTAAAGGTGAAGAGGTAAAAGCTGGTCAACTACTAGGCGCTGCAGGGAATTCGGGTAATTCGAGTGAGGCACATATTCACTTTCATGTGGCAGATCATGTGAAGTGGGAGGAAGCTAGATCCATCCGTATTAAGTTCGAAAATGGTGCAGAGCCAAGGCGTGGAGAAATAACGAGTGGTTTTTAATTAATGCTGCTATCTATTTTTTCTTACACTAAGGGGTGAAAAAGTGAATATTACGATATCAAATGAGATAAAGAAACATATTCCCCATTCAAAGTTGGGCATATTAAGGTATAAAATGAACGTGAACAAAAGCACTCCTGAGCTGCTTGGGTACTTTGAGAGTGTGATAAAAGAAATTGAAAAGAAATACGAAATGACAGATATTGCAAAAATCACACATATTAAGGAAACGCGAGAAGCCTACAAAGCATTAGGTAAATCTCCGTCACAGTATAGAAATGCTTCCGAAGCCATGCTAAGAAGAATTGTAAAGGGGAATGGTTTATACACGATTAATAATGCAGTTGAAATCAATAATTTAATTTCCGTCCTGTCTGGATATTCGATTGGGACATATGATATGGAAAAGCTTGCAGGATATATTGAATTACGCAGAGCCCCTGAAGGTGAACGTTATCAGGGAATTGGAAAAGCAGAAGTAAATATTGCAAACTTGCCTGTATTATATGATGAAGAAGGCCCATTTGGAAATCCGACGAGCGATAGTCATCGAGCAATGATGAAAAATGGTGAGAGGGAAGTAATTAGTCTTATCTATTCTTTTAATCGGGAAAAGGATGAGCTAAAAAAGTGGCTTGAAAGATACCGAGAGTTATTGCAAACCTATGCAGAAGCTGTGGATGTTACCATTGGAATTGTGTAGTTTAAAATAAAAGTCAAAAAGAGAGGTTAATGTCTTAACCTCTCTTTCTTCGTGTCCTTCTTCTGCTGTCATTGTGTACACACCTTATTTCTTAGAATTTAGTTGTTCCAAAATTTCAGGATGATTTAGCATTTTACTAAAACAATCGGTACAAGTTGTACTATAGAAAACTTTCTTTTCTTCATGTGTTACATGAATATGTTGTTTGAATCCTTTACACATATCTTATTCACTTCCTTTCTTCTGACACGCTCCTTTTCTCCGTTGTAGTAGTTGTGATAAACCAATTTTTTTGTGGTCTGTCCTTCATAAAAACAAAAAACTCCCTGTTCAATTGGAACTGCAAGGAGATAGAAAAACGCATAAAATATTCCTTTAACTGTATAACTATACCACTGTCGTGGATGTAAGTCAATAGATTCTGTGAAGAAATTGCAAGGGAAAGGAAGCAGACAAGAACCAGCGACTATCTATTCGCTGGTTCTTTTTATGGGAATATACCTTGAATAATTCAATGCATAATTTCCAGGCTTATTGGAAAGGTAGGAAAAGCATTGTGTCGCTAATAGTTTTACTGTTGATTGAACAATGAAGAAGAGGAACAGCATGGGCTGGGGTTTAATCCAATTCATTTTACTTGCATAGTTACCAAATTGGAATTGGCTTTTTGCGAAAGTATAGACGGAAGAAAACATGGAAAAAATCAAACAAAATGTACAAAAAACAACATAGAAATTAGTTAGTTTAGACAATGACTTTCCGTTTTATATCCCTTATAATTATATACGGAAAGATAAAGAAAGAATTCTCATGGAAATTTGTTTTCTCTTTTTTTGTTTAACATTATGTTAGAAGGGTAACAAGATGACAAACAGAAAAGCCAAATTAACAGCATTTTTCGTTACATGCATGAACAGTGTATTGTATCGGATTCTAAATATAAGTTATGGTATTGAATATGACTAAGGCGTATATTACTTTCATCAACGTTGATGGCTGCGATTGTGCGATGACTCACACATGATTGCAAGATGAATAGGGAACTGCTTCATAACCTTAAACGTATGCAGGCAATCGAAAGTCAGTAACTCTGAATTAGAGGAAGCTCAACAAGTATTTTACTGCCATCGAAAAAGATGGCGGGTTTTGGTGTGAAATAATGTTCCTGCTAATGATAGAAGGTATGTGACAATAAGTAGTGCCGTTAAATCAGTTGAACCTAGGTAAGCTGCCGGATGCAGGCGTATGAGGCTTAAAAGAGAAGGATGACCCAAGATTTGTACAAGGTAAGCAGCGTTTCAAATGGTTGGGTTTGTTTCATCAGTGTTGCCAGGAGAGACAGATAGCAGGGGAGGATTCAGATGCAGCGGTATCTGATTCTGCTCAATAAATGAGAAATAAGAGTTGTGTTTGTATGGGTTGGTTTAGGATGTACATAATAAAGATACTTGTACATTCTTGCAATAATTAGGTAGAAACAAAAAAATATATGAGGTGAAGATATGTTATACACAATTATTAAGAAAAACTCGTATCAAGATTCGATTAACCTTATGCTTTTAACGAACGAGGTATCAACTATCGAAGGTGTTAATAAAGTTCAAGTAATGATGGCAACACCTTCAAACAAAGACCTTTTCAAGGACGCAGGTCTTTATACAGAAGAATTAGAAGCAGCTGAATCAAGTGACATGGCAATCGTAGTAGATACAGATAATGAAGATAAAGTTAATGAAGTAGATGAAAAAACAGAGCAATACTTAAAAGACCAATCAATCAGCAGTGCTGCAGAATCATTCCAAACTGTACGTACTTGGAATAAAGCTTTAGATGCGCTTCCGAACGCAAACGTTGCACTTATTTCTGTTCCTGGTGAATACGCAGCAGAAGAGGGCGAAAAAGCGTTAGACAATAACCTGCATGTCTTCATGTTTAGTGATAACGTTGCTATGGAAGACGAAGCTAGATTAAAACAAAAAGCAAGTGAAAAAGGTCTATTATTCATGGGTCCTGACTGTGGTACTGGAATTTTAGATGGTGTGCCAATGGCATTTGCTAACGTGGTAAATAAAGGCCGCATCGGTATTGTTGGTGCTTCTGGTACTGGGATTCAAGAAGTGTCTGCAATCATTGACCGTTTAGGCGAAGGTGTCAGCCATGCAATCGGTACTGGCGGACGTGACTTGAAAGATGCTATCGGTGCAATCACAATGATGCAAGGTATTAAAGCGTTAGAAAATAATCCGCAAACAGATGTTATTGCAATTATTTCTAAGCCACCTGCTAAAGAAGTAAGAGACCAAGTGGTTGAATTACTTCACAGTGTAAGTAAGCCTGTAGTAGCTATCTTCTTAGGTGAAAAGCCTGAAAAACATGAAGGCAATGTATACCATGCATACACTTTAGCTGAAACAGCTCATATTGCAGTAGATTTACTTCGCGGTAATGAAATTCGCAAAGACAACTATGTAGGCGACTTCAAACACGAAGGTGTTTCACTAAAAGAAAGTCAAAAAGCAATTCATGGCCTCTACTCTGGTGGTACGCTTGCTTCGGAAGCAGCGGTATTGCTTTCAGATGCATTAGGACTTGGCTCTGAAATCACAAACGAAGAAGGTTATGTATTCCGTAAAGATGGACATGTAGTTGTTGACCTTGGGGATGACAAATATACACAAGGTAAACCACACCCAATGATTGATCCAGAAACACGCGCTAAATTCATTACTGAAGCAGCGAAAGACGAAAAAACGGCAGTTATTGTGCTTGACTTCGTTTTAGGCTATGGTTCACACAACGATATGGCAAGTGCTTTACTTCCAGCGATTACTGATGGAATTGCACATGCTAAATCTGAAGGCAGAGAGCTTTCTGTAGTGGCTTCTGTATGTGGTACGAAGAATGATCCACAAGACTATCAAGGACATATTACTCGTCTGAAAGATGCTGGTGTTATTGTGAAAGATAATAATGATGAGGCAGTTCGCACTGCACTAGACATTATTGGTCTTGCGGTAAACGATGTAGAAAAAGAACATGTTGAAGCTGATAAGACAAACGAAGATTTAACTATTTCTGAAAACATTGCTGAACTGGTTAATGATCGTCCACGTATTATTAACATTGGCTTGAAGAGCTTTACAGACGCAATTGTCGCTAATAATGTTCCGGTTGTACAATATGACTGGAGACCAATCGCAGGCGGGGACGCTAGAATGAGAAAAATCCTTAGCCTATTGAAATAAGTTTTAATTAGATTGTATGGTGGGGACGCGATATGTCCCCTTCTTTTAAGAACTATATAGTAATGTGTTTAAATTCAAGGAGGAATATATGATGAAATATAATTCAATCGATGAAGCAAACAGAGCCGTTATTGATAAAGTTGCTGGTTCGTCCCCGTTTTTAATTGATGTTGTACCAGCTAAAGAAAAAATTAAGGAATTCGAAGGCCGCAAGCTGTTATTACATGCAGGCCCGCCAATGAAATGGGAAAACATGACTGGCCCAATGCAAGGTTCATGTATCGGTGCAGCTTTATTTGAAGGCTGGGCAGATAATGAAAAAGATGCAGAGGAAATGCTTGCAAACGGTGAAGTTGAGTTCATGCCATGTCACCATGTTCGTGCAGTAGGACCAATGGGTGGAATTACTTCAGCAAACATGCCAGTCCTTGTTGTTGAGAACCGTGCGGAAGGTAATGAAGCTTTCTGTACAATGAACGAAGGTATCGGTAAAGTTCTGCGTTTCGGAGCTTATTCTGATGAAGTTATCAATCGTTTACAATGGATGAGAGATATCTTAGGACCAACAATTGCTAAAGCGTTAAAATTAACGGACGATGGTCTTAATGTTAACGTAATGATCGCAAAAGGAATTACAATGGGTGATGAGTTCCACCAACGTAATATCGCGACATCACTTATTTTCTTAAAAGAAATTACTCCATACATCTTAAAAGTTGAAATGGATGAAAAAGATCGCCAAGATGTCGTACAATTCTTAGCTGACACAGATCAATTCTTCCTTAACATCATGATGGCAGCTGCGAAATCAGTAATGGATGGCGCAAGAACTATTGAAGAAGGTACAGTTGTAACAGCGATTTGCCGTAACGGTGAAAATGTTGGAATCCGTATCAGTGGTATGGGTGATGAGTGGTTTACTGCTCCTGTTAACACGCCACAAGGTTTATACTTCACTGGCTATTCTCAAGAGGATGCAAACCCTGACCTTGGAGATAGTGCAATTACAGAAACATTTGGTGTTGGAGCGATGGCAATGATTGCTGCACCAGGTGTAACTCGTTTCGTAGGTGCTGGTGGATTTGATGATGCATTAGAAACAAGTAATGAAATGTCAGAGATTGTAATTGATCATAACAGTAACTTTACAATTCCAACATGGGACTTTAAAGGAACTCCACTTGGAATTGATGCTCGTAAAGTAGTTGAAACTGGTATCGAGCCAATTATTAACACAGGTATTGCCCATAAGAAAGCTGGAGTGGGTCAAATCGGTGCAGGAACTGTTCGTGCTCCAAGAGCATGTTTTGAAAAAGCGATTGAAGCATATGCAATTAAACTAGGCTTAATCTAAATGTACGCCAAATCTCTTTATAAAGTAGAGGAATATAATCGTAATATTCCTCTCCTTTTTTCAGAGTATGCAAAAGGGCATGTCCATAGTAAGTTTAACAATGGTTTTAACGTGCAGATCGAAGATGCTCTCATTTTCATCGGCAGCAATAAAAGCGGACAGCTTCCATTTTCGTTGATACTGGCACTCGATGAGGTTCATGAAATATTATCTCAAATAAGCATGAATGATCCGGTCTTTTGGAATAATAAAGAGGGAGTGTTAACGATAGATGAAAGTTGTGGTATTGTGTTTTTAGAAGGGAAACCATATGATAACAAACTAGAGAGAATCCCTGGCAGTGAACAAGCTTTAATAAATCAGCTCGAGGTGTTATTGATTGCAATGGCAGCAAATGATGAACCAACTGGCATGAATCTTGATATCAGTGATTTTATGGAGCATTATGTAACTTATCAAGAGAAAACGGGTAATGCGTATGATGCTTACTACGAACTGATGGATATACTTTATTCGGATGATGAAGCAGAAGTTGAACGTGTGCTCCGTTACTTTCTTGGAAGAGGGAAAGGCGGAACGCCGACAGGGGATGACCATATTATTGGTTTAATGGCCATTCATGCTGTTACTGAAACTTGGACGCCGCTTATTCCAAAAGTGCTTTCCAGGTTGATTGCGAACGAAAAAATTACAACAGATGTCAGCATAGAATATTTAAAGTATGCTCTAAAAAGCCAATTTGGTTCACCGGTTATTGCTCTAATTCAGGCAATGATAGAAGGAAATGAACAAGATATTCAGGAAAAGATAATTAATCTATTGTCAATGGGTCATAGTTCTGGTCTTGATACAACATATGGCATCATGCTAGGTCTTTTGGCATTGAGGAGGAAAAATAATGGGTGATAAAGTAGTCGTAGCTCTAGGCGGTAATGCAATTTTACAACCTGGCCAAGAAGCAACTTATGAGAATCAACTAGAAAACGTACGCAGAAGTGCAGAAGTAATTGCACGTATTATTAATAACGGACATACTGTTGTTGTAACACACGGTAATGGTCCACAGGTTGGAAACATCTTAAGACAGAATGAAGAAGCAAAACACGTTGTTCCTGCATTGCCTTTAGATGTTTGTAGTGCAGAATCTCAAGGATTTATCGGTTATATGCTTGAGCAAACATTAAGAAATGAGTTACGTAAATTAAACAATGAATCTCCAGTAGTTGTTACTCTAACTCAAACAGAAGTTTCAGCTGATGATCCTGATTTCCAAGATCCTTCAAAACCAATTGGTGTTTTCTACAGTGAAGAAGAAGCAAACAAGCTAGCTGAAGAAAAAGGCTGGATTGTAAAAGAAGATGCTGGAAGAGGATACCGTCGTGTTGTAGCTTCACCAGAACCTAAAACAATTCTTGGTTCTAAAGCAATTGGTCAATTAACAGATGCTGGTTCAATTGTTGTTGCTGGCGGCGGCGGTGGAGTACCGGTTGTAAAACAAGAAGATGGTACGTACAAAGGAATCGAAGCGGTAATTGATAAAGACCGCAGTGGCTTCAAGCTTTCAGAAGAAATTACAGCAGATACTTTCATGATTTTAACTGACGTAGAAAACGTTTATGTTAACTATGGCAAACCAGATCAAAAAGCTTTAACAGAAATTACTTTAGCAGAAGCTAAGCAATATGTTGAACAAGGTCAATTCTCGGCTGGTAGTATGGGACCTAAAATGGAAGCAGCAATTAACTTTGCTGAAACTGGCGGCAGAGCAATTATTTGCTCACTTGATAAGGCTGACCAAGCAATGGAAGGCAAATCAGGTACACATATTATTGGTTAATAAATAATAAAGGATGGGGTGTATTACTTGTGCCCCATCCTTTTGAAATTAGATTTCTTTAAGAAATTCCAGAATCTCGTTAAACGCAGCTATTACAGCTGGATTGCTCATATTTTCATCAAACTGATGTTTCCCATTCGGAATGGTAACCAATTTGTTTTTTACCTGATGTTGTTCTAATGCTTCTTGCATTTTAACAGATTCGTCATAAGGAACATCTTCATCAGCATCACCATGAAGCAGTAATGTTGGTGGAAAACTGTTATCCACGAGATTAACTGGGCAATATTGTGATAAATCGGTTGAAGCGGGATCTGTTACAAATTCCGGCCAAACTCCTTGCTGACGGCAATACAGGTAAATTGCATAGCGTGCGGTAATTGGTGCTTCAGCCACTTCATTTTTTCGAATAAGCTGATTCGCTAAAGCTTCATTTACTTTCGGCATTGTATTGAAATAATCGCTCGGAGTGCTGTACCATTCACCGAGGATATTTCCGTATCCATAAAAGGAAATAATTGCGTTTGGTTTATTCTCAAATGTGCCTGTCATTAAAGCAAGATAGCCTCCAGCAGAATTGCCAATGACGATTACTTTATTGTGATTATAATCAATATGCTTAGGCAACTCTTCTTTAACCCATTCAAGACTATCGCGAATATCATTTACAATTTCAGGCAGCTTTGTTTCGGGGGCTAAGCGATAAGCAATGGAGAGCACATGATAGCCGTTATTAATGAATAGCTCAACTTGTTCCTTGTTAATATCTTTGCGTGTTCCCCAAATTAACCCGCCGCCATGAATATATACGATTAATGGTGCAGCTTTTTGTTCTGTTGGGAATAGCTCTGCTTTAATTTCTACATCGTTTATTTGTTTATAAGTAAATGTATTTGACATTTGTAGACCTCCAATAGATGTTTAACTTTTTTAGATATCTTAACAGCTGAAGTGTTACAGATAGTTCCATGATATCAAAATGGATTACTAAAATACTATCACAAGAATGGATAAAATTATATTCCAGCTTGTCCAATTGTAATACATTATATCTTTAGAAAAAAGTATCGTGTAAAGAGATGATGAAATAACAAGTTAGAAAAGGAGTTTTAACATGCGTGAAATTTATAATGCAAAGGATGTATCTGCTTCAGGTCCATATTCACATGCGGTAGATGCAGGTGAATATGTCTATTTTTCTGGACAAACTGCTAAAAACCGCTTGAATCCTGAAAATAATGTGGAAAATGAAGATATCGTTTCGCAGACGAAACAGTGTTTTACGCACTTGTCTTCTGTTTTAAAAGAAGCAGGCCTTACAGAAGCAGATGTAGTTAAGGTGAATGTGTTTTTAACGAGTATGAAGTACTTTGATGATATGAATGGTGTTTATGAAAACTTCTTCCAGGCACCATACCCGGCAAGAACGTGTGTAGCTGTTTATGAATTGCCGCTTGGTGCAGATGTAGAAATTGAGATTATTGCTAAAAGATAAATCACAGCAGCCAATCTAAAATTAAAAACCCAGTCTTCAGACTGGGTTTTTAATTTGCTTACTTATCAGCTAGAATTTTACCATCTTTAAAAATGGTATTACCGCCGACAATTGTTGTTTTTACATTACCCTTAAATGTTTTACCTACATATGGAGAGTGCTTATGGCGGTAGAAGAGATCCTCCGCTTTTAATTCAAAGCTTTCGTTTAGGTCGACTAAAATGATGTCAGCGTCATATCCTTCTTCCAATGCCCCTTTCCCTTCCAGGCCAAAGCGTTTTGCAGGATTTGTCGCTGTAACTTCTACAATTCTTTCTAATGGGAAATCACGCTTATGATAACCTTCAGTTAAGAGTACGTTTAATGTAGATTGAGCACCGGAAATACCTCCCCAACCTTCAAAGAAATTATCTGTAATATTTTTCATATCTGCGGGAGCTGGTGAATGGTCGGATGCAATCATATCTATCTCATTGTTGGCTAATGCTTCCCATAGCCCGTCGACTTCTATCTGATCTCGCAGTGGTGGAGCGCATTTGGCGACTCCGCCTTTTTCCTCAAGATCTTTTACAGTTAAAGTTAAATAATGTGCACAAGTTTCAATAGAAGCATCAACACCGCGTTTTTTAGCATCATTAATTAAATCTGTAACCTTTTTGCTGCTTGTATGAACAACATGAAGCTTACATCCTGTTGCTTCTGCATAAGAGATAATTCTTCTTACTGCTTCGATTTCAGAGATAATAGGACGAGATTCGACGAAGTCTCTTGCGCTAGTTTTTCCGGTATTTATCTTATCCTCTTGTAACTGTGCGCAAATTACCGTGCTTTCAGCGTGAACTGCAAGAATTGAATCGAATGTAGCAATTTCACTCATGCCTTTATATAATGTTTCATCATCTGCATTATCAAAGTCATCAATACCGCTTGGAGACATGAATGCTTTAAAACCAATAACACCGTTGTCATGTAATTCTTTTAAGTCATCAATATTCTGTGGTACAAGTCCGCCCCAAAAATAAGAATTAACAACAGACTTTTCGTCAGCTAACTTGCTTTTATTATCTAGGTTTACTTTGTTAATGACGGGAGGAGTACTATTTAATGGCATATCAAAGAATGAAGTTGCTCCACCTGCAGCTAAGCTGCGGCTTCCAGTAGCTAACCCTTCCCATTCTGTTCTTCCTGGTTCATTGAAGTGGACGTGCGTATCAATTACACCGGGCATGACGTGCAGTCCAGCGGCATCAATTTCTTCTTCCGCAGTATCCCCTGGTAATGATGTAGCGGAAACTTTACTAATCTTTCCGTCTTTTACAGCGATATCACCTTGAAAAATGGAATCCTTTGTCACTACTTGTCCATTGCGAATGATTAGATCATAAGCGTTCATTTGTTTTCCTCCTTCGTTAATCATCGAAATATACTCCTTCACTTTTAACGTAAAGAAGTTGTGTGATAATGAGCATTTAAATATATAGATATGGAATAACTCAACATTATTATTGTAATCGGATTTCAAAATAAATCATTGGAAGGAATGGATAAAAAATATAAAAAAATTTAGATTTATGATTCTTATAGCTCCCTCTTTCTAGGTGTGTTTTTGTGTATAATACAGCTCGAGAATGTTATAATGTAAGGATGGGGAGAGAGACTTTCACCTTTAATATTTCCCTTGTTTATCAAATTTAAACGAAGTATTGTACGTTTAAATTTTATTGCTTAAAACTTATCGATTAATCATATATACGCTTGTTATTATGTAAAACTTCAACTTCGATGTGAGTAGGCATGGCAGCTAGAATTAGGATAAAATGAAAAGGGGGTTACTGTATAACGTGGATTATACAATAGAAAATCTATTGAAGATTGATGCATGTAAAAATGCATCTTATATTGGTGATAAAGAAGGACTATCGAATAAAGTCACAGGTATCACGGTTGTTGATTCTCCTGATATTTCTTCTTGGATTAAAGGAGGAGAAGTAATTGTAACAAGTTTCTTCCCTATAAAAGGGTTTTCAGAGAAGGAAATGGAAGTGTGGACGCAGACCTTAGCTGAAAAAGGAATAAGTGCATTGATTGTTAAATTGCGTGATGTCTTTACGGATATTCCGAAAGTTGTTCTTCAGGTCTGTAAGAAGCACTCAATTCCAATTATCAAAATTCCTGAAGATACAGCCTTTATAGATTTGACTTATCCTGTTATGGGACAACTATTTAATCAACAAGTAGAAAAGTTGAAATACTTTAAAGAAATCCATAGCCGATTTACCGAACTATCATTGCAGAACGTCGGCAGTGATACAATTATTAAAACGCTTGAGGAATTAATAGGCAACCCTGTAACTATTTATAATGATTCATTTCAGAAGATCGCTTCTACTAATTCTGATGTGGAATTATTTTATGATCTCGATAAAGAGCAAGTAGAAGAAAGAAACTTTGATACAAAATTTCCTATTTACCGCAGGATGGTTGTTTTCCCGAAACTGCAAGAGCGAGAGTGCGAACAAATTTTAGTGCCAATTAAAACAATTCAACAAACAAAGATTAATCTTGTTGTAAGTGCAGTGAATAAAGATGTGCTGGAATATGATTTTATTGCAATCGAGAATGCTGCTACATCTTTATCATTAGAACTGGTAAAACAAATTGCGATTTCAGAAGTAGAAAAGAAATTTAAGAACGATTTAATCGATGATTTAATTTCGGGGAAAATTAAAACAATGAATACGATTTATGATAGGGCAACTACAACGCAATTTGATACAGAGGCAAAATACAGTGTAGTTATATTTAATCTAAAATCGAAACGGCCGATAAATCTTCAAGAGGAATATGTTGAACGCCATAAGACACTGCAGAAGCACTATGAACTGTTAGCGAACTCTATTGACTTTTATTTGAGTGGCGCAATTATTCGTGACCGTGTGGATGAAATTATCGTTCTTTGGAAAGTGAATCAGAAAATAGAAAATCATACTGTGGAAATAAACAAGATTAAGCAGATAATCAAGCATATTCGCGGCAAATTTAAAGCTTCCGTGAAAGATTATGCAGTGCAGGTTGGTATTGGAAATATATCTAAATCTATCTTAGACTTGGCTCAAAGTTATAATGAGGCGCAGGATACGTTGAATATTGGAAAAACATCAAATCAGGGTGATTTTATTATATCTTTTAACGATTTAGGAATCTATCGTTTGCTCTATAAATTTGATGACTTGCATCAACTGAAGGACTTTATTCCAGCTAGTTTGCAAAAATTATTGGATTACCGTAAAGCGAATAAAGACGCCCTGATTGAAACCTTAAATGTTTTTCTGCAATGTCAGCAAAATATTGCAAAATCTGCTCATCTGCTCTATGTCCATTATAAGACAGTAACTTATCGGCTGGAACGCATTAAAGAAATCACTGGTATGAACCTTGATGATTCAGAAGAAATGCTTTCTGTACAAGTTGGTCTAAGAATTATTGATGTGCTTAAAAGAAGTTAATCAATACTTGTTTCGCTGGAAGTCGACAGCGAGCTGCTAATTCATTGTTTGCTCATGTTGTTTTTTGATTTTATGCAATCAAATACAATCTAAAGTAGCTCTGCTATACGTAGTTTATATGATGACTTTAATATAATAAGGACAGCAAATAAACTTATAAAAAATCAACCAGAAAAGTGGTTGGTTTTTTAATTTGAGGGAACAGTAAAATAGAGAACTGTGTTTCGGTGATAATTGTTTACTACATTTGATAAAAAAACATGCATTATTTATCCTGATTACACATAGAAAGTGTTGCTGACAGGGATTACAATTAAATTTAGAGGATATTCATTTTTTATTCTTTGTTATAGAAAGGAAGATAGACTTGCAGCTTACTGAAGAAGTAATCGTAGATATGTTGCAGAAGCTTGGATCACATGGTGAGGATCCAGAAGGTGGTATAACACGTTTTTTGTATTCTGAAGCTTGGGTACAAGCACAGCGCTTTTTGAAAGAAGAAATGGAAAGAGAAGGATTAACCGCAAGTTTTGATGAAGTCGGAAACTTATTCGGAAGATTAGAAGGTACAAAGTATCCGGGAGAAACAATTCTTTCGGGTTCACATGTTGATACGGTACGAAATGCTGGTCACTATGATGGGCAACTTGGAATTATAACTGCATTTTTAGCAATTAAATACTTAAAGGCAAACTATGGTCAGCCGTTAAGAAATCTTGAAATGGTTTCTATGGCGGAAGAAGAAGGCAGCCGTTTTCCTTATGCTTTCTGGGGTTCTAAAAATATCGTAGGAACAGCTAAACAGGAAGAAGTCTTAGGGAAATTAGCTTTTGATGATGGTATTCCGTTTGAAGAAGCAATGCGCAAAGCTGGATTTGAATTTAGAGACGAATCGAAAGGGCGCAGACAAGATATTAAAGCTTTCGTTGAGATTCATAATGAGCAAGGGAATGTACTGGAAAAAGAAGGGAAATCAGTTGGTGTCGTTCATAGTATTGTTGGACAAAGACGTTTCACCGTTAAATTGACCGGGCAAGCGAATCATGCTGGTACTACACCGATGGAGCTTCGTAAAGATGCTGTTTTCACTGCAAGTAAGATTATTGCTGACGTGCTTACTGAAGCAAAACGAATTGGCGATCCGCTTGTTTGTACCTTTGGTAAGATTGAGGTAACTCCTAACGTTGTTAACGTTGTTCCAGGTAATGTACTATTAACAATTGATACACGTCACACAGATAAAGAAGCGCTTGTTTCATTTACAGATTATCTGGAGGCGACGATGACTCGAATCGCCGAGGAAGATGGTGTAGAGATTTCCATTGATATGTGGATGGATGAGGACCCAGTTCCTATGGATAAAGAAATTGTGCGTGTGATAGAAGAGAGCTGTAAAGAAAAAGGATTGAATTATAAATTAATGCACAGTGGTGCAGGTCATGATTCACAAGTGTTTGCGCCGTTTTATCCAACAGCAATGTTATTCGTGCCAAGTATTGATGGCATTTCGCATAATCCTAAGGAATACACAGAACCAAAAGATCTGTTAGAGGGTGCAAAAGCTTTAGCTGCTGCCCTTTATGAGTTAGCTTATAAAGAATAATAATGATTGTTATGATATTCATTCAAACTACTTAAGGAGAGATTATACATGAATAATGGTTTTCCAGACAAATTACTTCAATCAAGATCAATTATTAAGCAAGGTTTATACGCATTAATTACGCCAGAAGGCCTTGTGAATAATAGCGTGCCAGGATTTGAAAACTGTTACGTTTCAATTTTGGGTTCTCCAAGACTTGGCGCAAGCTTTGTAGATTACATTGTTACAATGTATGAAGGTGGACACAACAAAGAAAGAGGCTTCGGCGGTGAAGCTGATGTTGAAACATTTCTATATGTTGTTGACGGTGAAGTGAAAGTAACTGTTGAAGATAAAGAGCATAGCTTTACACAAGGCGGCTATATTTACTGCCCGCCAGGAACTAAAATGTTTATGGAAAATGTAAACAAAGGTGACTCAAAAGTCTTCCTGTATAAACAAAAATATAAAGAGCTTGAAGGTCAAGAAAAACCATGGTTAGTTACAGGTAATGTAAATGACATTGAAGAAATAGAGTACGGTGGAGTTAAGGAAATGCGCATTAAAGATTTATTGCCGGCAGACTTCGCTTTCGATATGAACTTCCACATTCTTACATTCGATCCAGGTGCAGGTCATCCATTTATTGAAACACATGTTCAAGAGCATGGAGCATACTTGCTATCAGGAGAAGGGGTTTATAACCTTGACAACGAATGGGTTACAGTTAAGAAAGATGATTATATCTTCATGGGGCCATACGTACAACAAGCTTGTTACGCAGTAGGCAGAGAAAAACTTTCTTATATATATTCTAAAGATTGTAATCGTGACGCCGATCTTTAAGAAGGAAAATACAAAATAAGAGAAGGTGTACCAAATGAGAGTAGATAAAGCGAAATTAAAAGAACTAATGAAAAATAAAGTTGTACGTGCTGGTTTGTCGGAAGAACATGCGGACGCAGTTGCAGATGTATTGCTTCACGCTGATTTAAGAGGGGTGCACTCCCACGGTGCAATGCGCGTTGAGTACTATGCTGAACGTATTGCTAAGGGCGGTATTAATACAAACCCTAATGTTAAATTTGAAAAGACTGGTCCAAGTACAGCTGTATTGGATGCAGATGGTGGCGTAGGACATTATCATGCAAAGGTTGCTATGGACGAAGCGATTAAAATCGCGAAAGAGAATGGTGTTGCTGTAGTAGGTGTTCGCAATATGAGTCATAGTGGAGCGCTTTCTTACTTTGTGCAGCAAGCAGCAAATGAAAAGATGGTGGCACTTTCCATGTGTCAATCTGATCCAATGGTAGTACCGTTTGGCGGAGCAGAGCCTTATTATGGGACAAACCCAATTGCTTTCGCTGCACCTAGCAGTACAGGGAAGAATATTATCTTTGATATGGCAACAACTGTACAAGCATGGGGCAAGGTGCTGCATGCACGCTCTAAGAATGAATCAATACCAGATACTTGGGCAGTGGACGAAAATGGTGAACCAACAACAGATCCGTTCAAAGTAAAAGCACTTGTACCAATTTCTGGACCTAAGGGCTACGGTTTAATGATGATGGTTGATGTCCTATCGGGAATCTTACTTGGCTTGCCATTTGGTAAACAAGTTTCATCTATGTATGAAGATTTAACGGAATATCGCAAATTAGGCCAGCTTCATATTGTTATTAATCCAGAATTCTTTGGTAATGCGGAGACTTTCTTAGAAACGATTACAAGAACAATGAAAGAGTTGAAAGAAATTAAACCTGCTAAAGGCTTTGATGAAGTTTTATACCCAGGTGAGCCGAATGATATTCAACAAGAAGCTTATGAAAAAGAAGGCATCGAAATTGTAGATGATATTTATGAATATCTAGCATCTGATGTAATCCACAATAATAATTATGACCACAAAGATCCGTTTGCGAAATAAGTAATCATTAAAAAATGCAGTTTCACACTACATTAGACTTGCGATTAAATAAACATAATTAAGGACGTCTCTTCCCCAAATTTATTGCGGCTGATACCATTATAAACTGCATTCTTTGGTGCAAAGCAGACGTCCTATTTATACTTAAATCAGTATAAGTAATTACCGATATTTAAAAGAAAGATTAAATAAAATAGGCCAGTTTAGTGTGTGCCGTATTGAAGGAAAGCTGGCATTTGCGTAGTTGGTACGCAGAAATACTTATAGAGGGGTTGGCTTGAGAAGATGAAAGTAACTGCAAAAGAACTTGGGACATTAATAAGTAATAAATTAATAAAAGCAGGCTTGGATAAAGAACATGCAAACGTTGTTGCAGATGTATTAGTCCATGCAGATACTAGGGGCTATCATTCTCACGGAGCCATGCGTGTAGAATACTATGCGGAAAGAATCGCAAAGGGCGGCATTAATACAAGTCCAGTCATTCAATTTGAAAAAACCGGACCAACTACAGCAATCTTTGAAGGAGACAATGGTGCAGGCCATTATATGGCAAAGGAAGCAATGACTGAAGCAATTAAAATGGCAAAGGAAAATGGTATTGCTGTTGTAGGCGTGAAAAATATCAGCCATAGTGGTGCGTTATCTTATTTTGTAGAGCAAGCAGCAGACGAGGGGTTAGTCGGAATCTCCATGTGCCAATCTGATCCAATGGTAGTTCCTTTTGGCGGTAAAGAACCGTATTATGGTACAAACCCTATCGCATTTGCAGCGCCGAGCAGCACAGATAAAAAAATTATTTTTGATATGGCTACTACTGTGCAAGCTTGGGGTAAAATTTTACACGCTCGATCTAAGGAAGAATCGATACCGGATACATGGGCAGTGGACGAGCATGGAGAACCGACTACAGATCCATTTGAAGTGAAAGCTCTGCTCCCAATTGCTGGACCAAAGGGCTATGGGCTTATGATGATGGTTGATATTCTTTCAGGTGTTTTATTAGGATTGGCTCATGGAAATAAAGTAACTTCTATGTATGAGGATTTAACAGAGCACCGGAAACTCGGGCAAATTCACCTTGTAATTAATCCGGAATTCTTTACTTCAGCTAAAATGTTTAAAGATAATATCACTAAAACAATGAATGAATTAAATCAAATCCAACCACGTGCAGGGTTTGACCAAGTATCTTATCCGGGTCAGCGCAGCGAAGAAAGAGCGGAAAAGTCACTCGAATCTGGCATTGAAATTGTAGATGATATTTATGAATATCTTGTTTCAGAGGCTGTTCATTACAATAAGTACAACAACAAAGATCCATTTGCGAAATAAGGATTTTGTATTTCGAGATTATACTCCAATTTATGGGTGAAAGCATTAAATTGAATCGCATTTTTGTGGAACGCTAAACCAATTAGAGGAAACGTAATTCAGTTTTTACCGAATTACGGAAAAAAAATTAAGGAATTGCATGCTATTTATAAAATATTAGTATATTAAAGAGATTTTTTTAAAAAAATTCATCTATTAGGGATAAAGACTTCTGATATGTTCCAATATATAATGAATCTGTTGGTTGAGGGTAAAGCCCTTTTACCTATTATGAAAAGTGTTTGTGTATTTTATTTGGCAAAGAAAACTTTCGATATGATAACTTACTCTTATAAAGAGACTAACATATAGTATCATTGCCAGTTTTATGCGGACTGCATGCACGGATATTTAATATAGGAGGAATCACAAATGTTTGATTTAATCATTAGAAATGGTGAAGTCGTATTAGGTGATGGTCCGAAAAAAGTAGAAATTGGCGTAAAAGATGGAAAAATTACTGCTATCGCTGAAAAAATAACAGAAGATGCGAAAAAAATAATCGATGCATCTGGTCAATACGTACTGCCAGGGATGGTAGATACGCATGTCCATATTAGTGAGCCGGGAAGAACAGAATGGGAAGGATTCGAAACAGGTTCAAAAGCATTAGCTGCAGGCGGTACAACAAGTTATGTAGAAATGCCATTGAATGCGCTTCCTGCGACAACTAATAAAGCAGCATTAGATTTAAAACTTGAAGCCGCTAAAACACAAAATTATGTGGATTATGCTTTTTATGGCGGACTTATTCCAGGGAATATTGATGATTTAGAGGGTCTTCATAATGCTGGTGTACCTGCATTTAAGGCATTCCTTTCAAATGTAGGAAGTGATATTCCGGATGACTTTGAAAGTGTAGATGATTTTACCTTGTATAAAGGGATGAAAAAGTTAGCTGAATTAGATCAAATTCTCTGTCTGCATGCAGAAAATCCCGACATTACTTCTAAATTAGAAGCGGAGTTTATCAGTGAGGGAAAAGTATCTGCAATGGACTATCCAGATGCACGTCCGGTATTCACCGAAGTTGAAGCAGTACAGCGTGCATTGCTCTTTGCTAAAGAAACTGGATGCAGACTGCATATTGTTCATATCAGTACTTCCGAAGCTGTGCAGGAAATCCTGAAAGCACGTGAAGAAGGACTTGATGTAACGGTTGAATCATGTCCACATTATTTTGCAATGTCTGCTGAAGATGTTGAGAAAATTGGCCCGTATGCAAAATGTCAGCCACCACTTCGCAAGAAAGCAGACCATGATAATTTATGGGAAGAATTAATGAATGGAAATATCGATTGGTTAACTTCTGACCACTCACCATGTACAGAGGATTTAAAGACAAATGCGGACAATCTTTTCGAAGCATGGGGAGGAATCAGTGGTGCGCAAAATAATGTCGATTTAATGTTCGATCTCGCTGTAAAGCAAAGAGGTCTTCCAATTGAAAGATTCGTCGAACTTATTGCAAAAACACCTGCAAAACGCTTTAATTTGAAAAACAAGGGTGAAATTGCAATTGCTAAAGACGCGGATATTATTTTCGTTGACCCAAACCAGTCTTACACAGTAAAACGAGATGATTTATATTACAAAAATAAACATAGTGCATACGAAGGCAGAACAATTAACTGTCGTGTGACAAAAACGATTTTACGTGGAAATGTAGTCTTTGATCTTGAAAAAGGAATTGTAGGTGAACCAAAAGGTGAACTAATGACAAAATAGGCTGCATATAAGTACTGTCTGTTTTAGTTATGAATAATGAAAGGCTAAAGTAGACAAACTATCCACTAAGAATGAAAATTTAATAGATATGACGTACGGATGGACAGACAGCATCACACACTTCTCAAAGGTTCTAATAAAACATGCAGTGGTTTAGATTTTTTGAAGGTTTTGATGTAGTTGCATGTGATATCTATTTTTTCGACAGGAAGATTTGATTACAATCACTGTGGAAAAACTTGCATTATAACGTCCTATTCCTTGATGGACGCAGCTATTTGGGGTTTAATGACAAAATAAGCTGATATATATATTAAATATTTCAAAAAACAAAATTACTACATTAAATATAGGAGTTGAATGAGGATGGCCGATAATCTAAACAATAACAACTCTCGGGAAAATGTTGATGCAGCGGCACAAACAGATTCACTTAGGCCTTTGGGAGAAAAAGATAGAAAGATGGGCGCATTTGGATATATGTCACTATGGGTTGGTGACGGTGTAAACATGGGAAATATGACATTGGGTGCCAGTGTAATTGCAGCAGGAATTGCAACGCTAAATATATGGCAGACAATGGCAGCAGCACTACTTGCAATAGGAATTGTTTCTACATTATTTACGTTAAACGATAGAGTTGGTTACCGCAATGGTATTCCCTATGTATCCCATTTAAAAATCTCATTTGGTGAGAAGGGGTCTTTGATATCTTCTCTGCTTCGTGCTGTACCAGCTGTTATATGGTATGGGATTCAAAGTTGGATTGGTGGTACTGCTTTAAACGAAGTATTTAAAATTCTAACTAATGGTGCCTTTGATAACGTAGTGATTGGATTTATCATTCTGTTAGTGGTTCAAATACTGCTTTCTATGAAAGGATTTCATAGTATCAAGTGGGTTGAATCTGTTGCATCCGTTGTATTAATGATCATCATCATAACTGTATTTGTGATTTTACTTAAAGACCACAGCCAAGCTGTAAAAGATATATGGGTTGATACTAAAGGGTCTTGGGGTCTGCCATTCTTTGGATTTGTTATGGTGTTCCTAGGGAACTATGCAGCAATCTTCTTAAGTGCAGCTGATTACTCCCGTGAATTAAAAACAGGGTATAGCGATAAAAAAAGAGGTTTATTATATTTTATTCCAATTATAATTGCTTATGGTTCAGTTATCGCAGTTGGTGCTATGCTTGCTAGTGCAACTGGCTACACGAACCCGGCATTAGGCCTGCCTGCATTATTTGATAATGTGTATGTCGAATTATTTATTTCTGTATTTATTGTATTTGGAGCTATTGCGGTGAATATGGTTGCAAATATTGTTACACCAACATATGTGATTCAATTATTTACAAAGTTAGATTATAAAATTGCTGTTATCATTACGGGACTATTAGCGATGGTTTCATTCCCTTGGCTGCTTGTCCAAGATGACAATGCAAAAGGTCTGGATATGTTCGTATTAATTTACTCTGCATTTTTAGGACCGATGGTAGCAATTCTAATTATTGAGTACTATTTCTTAAGAAAACAAAAAATTGATGTTGATGAGCTCTATAAGAAGGATGGAGACTTCTCTGGAACAAACGCTGCTGCTATCATAGCAATGCTTATTGCTGCTGCACTAGCATTTATCTTTGTAGACTTAGCATGGATTATTGGGTTTGTCTCTGCACTCATCATTTATCCACTTATTACGAAATATGCATTCAAAGGTTCCAAATTTAAAAAAGGAACAATTTATGAAGGAAGATAATGAAAGAAGATTAAAACAAGCGGCATATTAGCATGCCGCTTGTTTTTCTGGCTCTGAAATATAGGCTTTAAAATATATATTGGGGTAAAGAAAGAATGCAGACAATAAAAAACACGCAATCTCCAGTTTTTGTTAGAATTTGTTTAGACGAATAAACAAGAAACAAAAAAGAGATGTGTGCAATTGAATACTCACATAATTTTACCTGGATTTGAACATGTGATTATAACGAAAGTCGAATAAATTTACGGAAAAATCTTTAAAGACACAGCTTGACAGTTTCAAACTTCTCCAACGACAGTGATCCGTCTTCATTTTGAACATGAAGTGCATAATATAGCTGTTCTGCCTTATGATTATTTAAGTGTTTTAGTATATGACGGGATAAATCACCCAATATTAAATCTGATTGTAAATTAATAATTAGAACCGCCAGTTCATAAGTGAAAAGTTTTGCTTTTACTGGAAATTCTCTTCAAAACATTCTAATTCAATGACAATGCCTGTGCAATTTAAGTCATGTATTTGCTTTATTAATTCAGAAATTATCCATCCCTTACTGTTAGTAGGTCAAGTTGTTTTATTCGAGGGGCAGTAATCTGCGATATCATAGTAAATTATAAGTATAAAGTAAATAAAAAGCCGTATCTCCTTTGGCCATTTTAAACAATGATATTTTTAGTAAACTTGTGTAAAATAGATAAGAGGGTCAATGATGAAAAGTAATACGCTTTTAGCCCGATTAAAGGCTTTAGGTTAAGTTCATTACCAAAAAGAAAAACAATCATAATTATTAGCTTGCTTGGAGGAAAATAGGGTAAGTATCCCCAAGCGAGTTTGCAGTGAAAAGAAATAGGACTCGTTTTTCAGTTTTATTGCAAGGAAGTGTACAAGTCTGTCTCACCATTCTGCGCGAAACTTACAAAGTGAAGTATTCTGGCATAAAACATATGAAGGAAACAGAGACTCAAATACGATAAAGAGCAATATTGCGATACGTGAATATTATTCTCACTTTATTTTTTGTGAAATGATTTTTACTGACGTATCTCGCACAGCAGAAGACATATGAAACGGTTTATATGTTAAAAATAACTGTAAATTAAATTACATGGGTTGGTGTTATTATGAATGAGTTACTAAAGTATAGTAACTGGATATCGGGCTTACAGTGGCTCTTTTTTATTTTTACGAATATAATTGTTATCCCAATAACGGTAGGAGCGGCATTTGATCTTCCGCAGGAGACAATCATATCGATGCTTCAGCTATCATTTATTGTGACTGGATTGGCGTGTATTATTCAAGCTTTAATTGGACATCAGCGTGCCCTTTTAGAAGGACAGTCAGGTCTTTGGTGGGGAGTGATTCTAACTCTTGCTAATACTGCATTAGCTCAAGGTATGCCACTTGAAGTACTTGGTGGAAGTCTGAGTCTTGGCATCATTATTTCAGCTGTACTCACCATTTTAATTGGGATAACTGGACTTGGCCCGCTTATTGCTAAGCTGTTTAACCCAGGCGTGATGGGTGTATTTATGTTTCTATTTTCGGCCCAATTGGTCGGAATCTTTATGAAGGGAATGCTCGGTATTCCATTCGGAAACGTTGAAGGAAATGTTACAATTGATCCGGCTGTTTCATTGCTGTCAATTGTTATCGCGATTATTGTAATTGTGATTAGTATAAAGGCTCCATCAAGCATTAAGAAATATGGTCTATTAATCGGTATTATCATCGGATGGATTGCCTTTGAACTTATTTTCGATTCAACATCATCATTATCTCAAGCACAACCATTCAATTTTGAATTATTCCCACTTGGAAAACTGACATGGGAAACGGGTATTATTTTAACGGTTGTCCTTACAGGGCTATTAAATACCGCTAACACGTTTGGTGCCTTAAAGGGGACGGATAGCATGTATCGTTCTGAGGCAACAGGTAAGCATTATCGGAATTCATTCACGATTACTGGTTTGGTTACTGGGATAGGAGGAATGTTTGGGCTTGTTCCCTATTCACCATTCGTCTCGTCTATCGGGTTTTTAAACCAGACAGGTATTATAAAAAGAATGCCATTCATTATTGGTGGATTTTTATTTCTCATGATGGGGATTATCCCTCCAGTCGGTGCCTTTTTCTCAACACTTCCTTTAAGTATTGGTAGTGCGGTACTGTTTGTGTCCTACTTGCAACTCGTAAATTCATCATGGAATTTCTTTAGGCAAATTAAGTGGAGTACAGATAATATTTACCGGTCAGCTATACCGCTTATGGTGGGGATTATTATTATGACGCTGCCTGCTACTTATTTTAATTCACTGCCTGAAATTATTCGCCCGTTATTAAGTAATGGCTTAATAGTTGGAATAGTATTGGCACTTTTATTGGAAAACTTATTTACCTGGGATATGAAGCCTTCAAATTAAATAAAATAAGTGAACTTTGGTGAATGAATCATCTCATTCATCTGTTAATAAGAATAAGGGCAGAATGCTTAAAGCGTTCTGCCCTTTCCCTGTGTTCTTCTTAAGGACTCTGTGAAGAATAATGAAAAGCAAGCGGAAAGTTCCTTCTGCTTGCTTTTTATATAGGGTATTTCATGAGACATTAACATGAAGAGAAGGTCAAAATCAACTATTCAATCTCAAGAATGCTTCCAATTAATAGTGCTACGCGGATTCTTAGTGAGTCAGTAGGATCGCGGAATGAGCAATTCAGTATTTCTTCCATTTTCGCAATTCTATATTTAACTGTATTTCGATGGACGAACATTCTCCGGGATGTTTCAGATATTTCACATTGACAGTCCAAGTAAGTTTCAAGCGTTTTTACTAAATCAACTTCATCCTTCGTTTTTGGATAGGCAAGAGATTTAAGCGTGTTTTCATACAGTGCAATTAAATCTTTTCTTGGTAATGTAGTCAGCAACTCTTCAATTTCTCTCATTCGATAAAAGTTGATAAAATTTAAACGATTTAAATCATATCCATTTCTAATCGCATCAACTGCTTCATGGTATGCGCTAGGAATGTCGATTGGAGATTGTACTGCGCTGCTAATGCCAAATGAAACACGAATATTATTATTTTGTAAAATAGTTTGCACTTTTTGAACGAATTGAGTTACGTTATTAATTTCAGCATCATTATAATGAGGGAATTGTAAGACCATAACGAAGTATTTCTCTTTTGTAAATAAAGTGGCTTTCATATTGCCATTAACAATTTCGTCTTCTAATTGATCATATATGCTATTATGTAATTCTCCAAACCTTTTTTCATATAATTGCAGTGCTTCATAATTTTTGCCATTTGGGTCAACTGTACATATGATACATACTGTTTCCATGTTATCTTGCAGTCCATAATAGTGTGTCCGGCTTAAAACTTCCTCGTTGGATTTGACTCTCATCTCAATTAAATCAGCAAAAAAGTTATTTTTTAATAGCCGTGAATTTTCCTCAATAGCCTGTTCTTTAATAATTGTAAATGAAATAACGTTTCCTGCTTGTTCGATTGCCATTTGGGATGAAGGATAAGGCAGACTAGATGAATCTATGATGACTAGCATGCTATCGTATTGTCTCTTTGTTTGTACAGGAAAAGTAGTAATTGATTCTTGTTTTTTAGATGGTATTGAAAATGTTGTTCCTTTTCTAGCGCGGTCTAAATCACCTTTTACCATTGTGGTAATCTCCTGTGCAACAATTTGCATGGAGTCTTTATTAAACCCACGGCTATGTGCAATTTTTTCTCCTCTATGATTTAACAACATTGTTGGACGATCTAAAAAATGACCTAATTGTTCAACTAACGAATTTAAACTGTATTCTTTTAACATCATATTTGAAAATTCTCTTTGTACATGCAGGGCATAATACAATTGTTCAGCTTCATGATCATTTAGGTAATTCAGAATATGACGGGACAGCTCTCCTAGTGTAATGCTTGTAGGAAGATCTATAATTGGAAAAGCCAATTCATCAGCTAATAACTTAACTTCCTCAGGTAACTCCTTTAAAAATCGATTTATTTTAATGACGATGCCTGCACAATTTAAAGCATGCATCTGTCTAATTAAATCACACAATAGTTGTGCATCATCTTTAAAAGCATATCCGGTAGTAAGTAATAGATGATTGCTATTAAGAAACTTTATAACATCAGGTGTATCAGATATATTAACAGATTCTACATTTCTGGTTAGCCCTCTATGGCCGGCTAAGACTGTACAATCCTTCATTGCTTCTAGGATAAATAAGTTATTTATTGTTTTCACTTTATCAGACCTCAATTTAAAAATATCTACAAATTTACTTCTATTCTTGAGATGAAGCATAATATAAATATTATATATTTTTTTGAGTATGAAGTAAACAAAAGAGAAACTTTGTTTTATCCACTTTAGACAATTTCAGGCGAGATTGTTAAAATGACGGAATATCTTAATCCAAGAAAAGTCCTCTTGTTATGTATTGTGGAAGATAATTAATCTTATTCTATTTTTACAACTCGCTATTTACTTTATGCTGCTGATTAATTATGGAAGTGGCTGTTTTTTTAGGAAAATAATAGGTATTGCTTTCACTTTTTTAAATAATAGGTTAAACTAAGCTTACAACTGAAAAAATGCAATTGGAGGAGTCTGTCACGAAGGGATACGTATGCCCTTTTTTGGCAGACTCCTTTTTCGTTTTTCAAAGTACATAGGAAAGGTGGAGTTTTATGTTTATTCTTTATCTGGCAATCATTATTATTGCTGCAAAGTTAGCAGGTGCAATCAGTGTTCGATTCGGACAGCCATCTGTGCTGGGGGAATTAATTGTCGGTGTCCTGTTGGGTCCCTCTGTTTTAGGGTTAATTGAAGCAAGTGATCTACTTGGTACATTTAGTACAATTGGGGTAATTTTACTAATGTTTATTGCGGGGCTTGAAACAGATTTGCAGGAATTTAAAAAGTCGGCAAAATCAGCTACTTTAGTCGGCTTTGGAGGAATAATCTTCCCTCTCTTCTTAGGATATATGGTGGGACTCATGATGGATTTAACTTCTTTACAGTCTTGGTTCTTAGGAGTGATGCTCTCTGCAACGAGTGTAAGTATTTCTGTTCAATCGTTAAAGGAGATGAATCAGCTCAGAACGCCAGCAGGTACAACAATATTAGGTGCTGCTGTTCTCGATGACGTAGTGGTGATGATAATTTTGGCTTTCCTTATGAGCTTTGCAATGGGAGGGGAGACTTCGCTAACTATGCTCGTTGTGAAGAAAGCATTATTCTTTATTGGAGCAATATTAGTAGCATGGAAGGTAGTCCCTTGGTTTATGAGAACATTTGCGAAGCTGCCAGTAAGTGAGGCAGTTATGTCTGCGGCATTAATTATTTGTTTTGTTTATGCGTATGTTGCAGAGTTAACTGGTGTAGCGAATATTATCGGTGCTTATATAGCTGGGATTGCAATTGGAACAACGAATTTTAAAGAGGTTGTTTTTGAGAAGGTAGAGACGATAAGCTATTCCTTGTTTGTTCCAATATTCTTCGCATATATTGGGATTTCAGCAGAGTTTAGTGGAATTCTTGATAATATAGTATTAATTATCCTGCTCAGTGTATTTGCAATTTTGACAAAGTTTGTCGGCGCTGGCGCTGGAGCGAAGCTATCCGGGTATGGCTGGAGAAATTCTATGGGAATTGGTTCTGCTATGGTGTCCCGTGGAGAAGTAGCTCTAATAGTTGCTGCACTTGGTCTGGAAGCAAGTCTGATAACACAGGATCTATTCGCAACAATGATTGTTGTTGTAATTATAACGACCCTTGTCACACCGCCGATGATGAAGATGTTTTTCACACAAAGAAAGCCAGATGCAAAAGAAGTTTAAAATGGCTGATGTTTGATTCTCAACTTTCATGTTAATAACAGTTGTTAGGGATTTACTATCGTAAAAAGCTGCAAAGCCTTAAATAACTGCATTGATATGTTCATAATTAATGAACTACAGGCAAAGTGAATGGAATTGGAAAAGGATATGATTCCCGCACTGAATGCGGGAATCATATCCTTTTTATATTTATTTATTTTTTAATTTAGCGAGTTGTTCAGCAAGTGCATTGTTCTTAAAGCCGTCATCCTGATTTTTTAAAAATTTATTAACATCTCGTTTAGATACATTGTGTTTTTTCTCGTGCTGCTTTCGCTTATTGAAGCTGGAAAGTTTCTCACGGTGCCCGCAAGAACAAGTGAAGATTTGTCCTTCACCTTCCCCGCGCAGCTCTAAACGTTTGTGGCAATTTGGACAGCGTGCGTTCGTTCGTTTTGCAATGTTTTTCTTATGCCCGCATGAACGATCCTGACAAACAAGCATGCGTCCATTTTTGTTGTTTACCTCGAGCATAAGCTTGCCGCAATCAGGACATTTCGTTCCAGTAATATTGTCGTGCTTAAATTTACTGTCATTTGTCTTTATTTCTTGAACGATTTCTTTTGTGTAGTCTTTAATTTCTGCGATAAATTTATTTTTATTAAGTTTTCCTTCTGCAATCAGGCTGAGTTTTTGCTCCCATTCCGCAGTTAAAGCTGGAGAACGCAAATCTTCTGGTGCCAGGTCAAGCAATTGTTTTCCTTTAGATGTAATGAAAATATGCTTCCCTTTAAGCTCCATATATTGACTATTGAACAGTTTATCAATAATATCTGCGCGAGTTGCTACTGTTCCGATACCACCTGTTTTCTGTAATGTGCCTGCTAAGTGTTTCTCTTCCTGGCTCATGTAACGCACAGGATTTTCCATTGCTTGCAGTAATACACCTTCTGTAAAGCGCTCGGGTGGCTTCGTTTCTCCAGTTGTTAAGCTAAGGCTGATGTTGGAGAAAGCGTCGCCCTGCTTCACACTTGGAAGCTGTTGATCATCTGAATCTTCCTCTTCAAAACTCCGGTCATAGACAGCTTTCCAGCCTTGCTTTTTAACAATTTTTCCTTTAGCAGTGAAGGATTCATTTCCGATTTTTGCGTGAATCGTCGTCTGTTCATATTCGTATGCATCCATTAAAACAGCAAGGAAACGTTTAACGACTAAATCATAAATTCTTCTTTCCTTATCATCCAATTCGGAGAGATTTACGGATTCTTCTGTTGGGATAATTGCATGGTGATCACTTACTTTCGCATTATCAACAACAGATTTCGGCAGTTTTCCTATGCCTTTACGAAGAATGGTTTGTGCGTGTCGTGCATATTGATCGACTCCACATGCATCTAGGCGGTCTATTAATGTTGGGACAATATCACTTGAAAGAACACGTGAGTCTGTTCTTGGATAGGTCAATACTTTATGACGCTCATACAGTCTTTGCATGAGAGATAATGTTTGTTTCCCGGAAAATCCAAATAAACGGTTTGCATCTCTTTGTAACTCTGTTAGATCATAAAGCTGCGGTGCGAACTTTTTCTTAGCCGTTTTATCTACTTTTTCAATGTTTAGTGCCGAACCTTTTAAGCTATGCAAAAGATTTTCGGCTTTTTCTTTAGAGAAAGTACGTGAATTATTTTTAGCATCCTGCCAAGTGTACTTGATATTTCCTGAAGCTTTTGCTTGAAGGCCATAATAGGATTTAGGCTGGAACGCATTAATTTCCTGTTCTCTTGCCGCAATCATGCCCAATGTTGGTGTCTGTACCCGGCCACTAGAAAGCTGTGCATTATACTTTGTTGTTAAGGCACGAGTTGCATTAAGTCCAACATACCAATCTGCTTCAGAGCGAGCGACAGCTGAAGCGTATAAGTTTTCAAATTTTGCACCTGGTTTTAATTGTTTGAAGCCATCTCGGATTGCTTTATCGGTTACAGATGAAATCCACAATCTTTTTATTGGCTTTTTTACTCGTGCTTTCTCCAGAATCCAGCGTGCCACCAGTTCTCCTTCACGCCCGGCATCTGTTGCAATTACAATATCAGTTACATCTTTTCGATTTAATTGTGCCTTCACTGCATTAAATTGCTTGCCCGTTTTCTTAATGACAACCGATTTTAGATGTGGGGGAAGCATTGGAAGGTCATCGAGCTTCCATGTTTTATATTTATCATCATACACTTCAGGGTCAGCTAGTGTAATCAGGTGACCGAGTGCCCAGGTTACGATATATTTGCTGCCTTCCAGATAGCCGTTACCTTTCTTATTGCACTGAAGTACACGCGCAATATCACGGCCAACAGAAGGCTTTTCTGCTAGAACTACTGTTTTACTCATGATAAAATCCTTTCTTTACTAAAAGATATCTTTTGTTAACTTTAACACAATTGATATAGGTTTGGGACTTGGCAGTTGAATAAATTAATTTTCCCTTTTCGCTTTTCTTACTTTAAATAGTCCATCTGCTGCATCCCATATTAGTCCAGTTGCCAGAAAAATGGGGATCCATTTTGTTGTTTGTTCCCAAATTGTGTTAACAACTTCAAATCCATCACTTTCTTCAGAGACTAGATTGTATTGTATCATTTCCTGCATGAAATGAGGATTCCAGAAGTCAGACTGAACAACAATAAACATAACGGCAATAAAGGAAATAATATTTAAAATAAATGTTAAGGTCACCAGCAGTGTGGTCCATCTTCCGTAGATTAGCTTCAGGCTTTCTTTTAGGATACCGAAGCCAAGAATAAGAATAATAAACAGAAGAAAGAAGAAGTTCGCATTTTCATTAATAAAAGGTATTGTTCCAGTGAAACCCTCTCTGAAGATCCACACACCAAAATAGTCCATAGAAAAGGTGAAAAACAATATCATAATTGTATAGAGGATAATTCCAATAATGGGTTCACTGCGATTAATTTTTCCTTTTACATGTGGTATGCTTGGGAGATCTCTTGGTGTCCATGCTTTCTCAAATCGGAGGTCTTCGGCTTTAAAGGTGCTGTAACGTTCAGCAATTGCAAAGCCTAATGTCGTCCAGCCAAAGGCAGCTGGAATACTTGTAACAATAGAAACAATGGAATGAATAAAAATGTCTAAAATAGAAACTGGTTCAACTATAAATTGAATTACAAAGCTCGCACTAATGCCAATTGCTAAAGTAGTAATGACAATTTTTAATACGAGTATATAGGAATCGAATAATTCAGGACCGATCAAAAACTTATTTGTCCCGCGATATTTTTGGGCTAATTCTTTCGGACTGCCTAAATCTAATAAAACCGTCTCCATCTCACTTTCTGTTGCTGGTTGCCCTCCAGTGCGCTCCTCTAGCATATCTTCGATGAGGCCGCGCAATTCTTGAGCAATATCCTCTCGATGCGCTAGTGGCAGCTTCTGTGTCACTGCATAAATATATCGTTCGATTAGCTGCATATTACTTCTCTCCTTTCGATTGAATTACTTGACCAAGACTGAAGGCAATCCCATTCCATTCTTTGATAAGTAAATCGTATACTTCTTTACCTGTTGTACTTAATAAATAGTATTTTCTTGGTCTGGATTCGTTGGTATCCCACTTGCTGTCTAAGATACCTTGCTTTTCGAGCCGTCTTAATAAGGGGTATAAGGTTCCAGGTTCAACTGGTATGCCGATTTCATCAAGAATTGTTACGAGGGAATAGCCATACTGTGGCTCTGAAAGTTGACTGAGCACAGCGATTGTCAGTGTTCCACGTCTTAACTCCTGCATTAACTTCTCTAAATGCTGATTTACTTCACTCATGTGATCAACTCCTTTATTTATTGTACTGTGTGACACACATTATAGTCAATAAAATATTATTATTTCACATACCTTATTAATGAAACCTAACTGCCCGTAAGAACGTATAATACTAAAATCGGATAACTGAGGAAGAAAATGATATTCTGAAAAAGGAGGGTGAGCATATGTCAATTGATGATTTGCTGCATTGCATGAAAATAATAGGGAATGAGGAAGTCCAGCGTAACCAGTTAATGCATCGGCTAGATTTGGTGAATGCCTTTTCTGTTGAACCAGGCATGAATGTACTTGAGATAGGTTGTGGTCAGGGAGATACAACGGTTGCACTAGCTTCAGCGGTTGGGGAAGATGGGCATGTAACAGCTATCGATTTAGCAGATGCTGATTACGGCGCGCCGATTACTCTGGGGCAAGCGACGAATACAATTCTAAAATCAAAGCTGGGTAAGCGAATTGATTTTTATCTAAGTACGGAATTCCTTGAGTTTCCTGAAGAAAAGTTTGATATTGTCGTGCTATCACATTGTTCTTGGTATTTTCAGAGTCCAGAACAATTACGGCTTTATCTTGAAAAAGTTTATCGCATGACTGAACGCGTTTGTATTGCAGAATGGGATGTAAGTGAATTTACGCTAGAGCAGCACGCGCACTTGAATGCAGTGCAAATATTAGCGCTGCATAGTGAATTTGTCGAAAATGATGGGAATATCCAGCACATTTTCAGCAAAGACCAGTTAAAGAAAATGCTTAAAACAGCGGGCTGGAAAATCACTCAGGAGCATACAGTTGATGCACATTATTTGCAGGACGGAAAGTGGGAAACAGCATATGCAGAATCAATTCGTGAAGTATTCGATAAAACTTCTACAAGAATTCAAGTACTTACGAATACACTGTATGAGCAACTGAAAAATAAAAACGCACAGAGTTTGAATAGTGTTGTACTCATCGGAGATAAATAAAATCATCTGGCAGGCGGTGGAAAGACGAGAGCAAAAGTGAGATCAGAAGGACTTTGACGGTATTAAACAGAGGAAACGAAATGCGTTTAATAGAGGCTGTAAAGGGATTTGGGCTTAAGTGAATAGTAATGATTCAAGAGCCATCCGTTACAGTTTCTTTTACCTGTTTTAGTTTTTAAAATGGCAGAATGATTTTTCCCTTTTGTTTATTTATACTATATAATAATAGATAATTTAAAGTGTAAAGAAATACTTCCATTCATATTCCTCAACGTGTATTGTGATTCTTCTAACACCAGAGTTAAAACACCATAAAGAGCCAAAGTATATCAATTGCTTTCTTTCAGCATTTCCCAAAACTCCATCATGCTGCATGATGTTCATATAATTAAAATAATGGGAGAGTGAAAAATGAAACGCATACTGCAGGTTGGTTTGGCAACTCTTTTCATTGGAATACTTTATGGAAATTCGACGATTGCTGCTGCAGACTCCGTACCTCCAAAACCCGTTCTCGTTAAACAAAATGACAAGCTAGATATTACCGGTAAGGGAAGCAATGGGAACGAAGAGACACCAGGAGAGTGGTATCGCGGTGCAACACCTGGAAATCTTCAGCCAGAAGCTCCAATTTTGTTATTTGTCCCTGGTTTAAATAATGTTGCTCAAATTTTCTGGGAAGAAAATAATATGTATCAGACAGCTCATGATGCTGGCTATCAGACTGCTTTTCTTCAATTATATGATGCGGGTGGTGAATCAGCAGATATGTGGGAGAATGGCAGTTTGCTTGCTTCCAAAATCAGAGAAATCTCGAACTATTATAATGGAAAGGACATTACTATTGTCGCTTACAGTAAGGGTGGTGTGGATACACAAACTGCGCTTACCTATTATGATGCCTCACAATATGTAGGCAATGTCATTACACTTTCAAGTCCGCATCACGGCTCCCAGCTTGCAGATTTAGCTTATAGCTCTGGAGCGGGTTGGCTCGCAGACTTGATAGGTGTCCAAGGTGAAGGCACTGCTGCTATGCAAACAGCCTATATGTCCAATTTTCGCAGTGAGATAGATGCACATGCTAACGCATATATGAATGATTATTTTACGATTGGTGGTACAGATTGGGGAGCGATGTTTTCGGCTAACTGGTTTGGTGGAATGTACCTGTCCAGTTATGGAATAAATGATGGTGTAGTTACAGCGGCAAGCAGTAACCTTCCAGGGGGATATGAATTAGCAATCGGTGACTGGAATCATACCACTGTGCGGACGGGAGAGACTTTTCCAGTTTTTGCAGACTATTTGAGTGGAAACCAACTGAATTCAGATACGAACAAGTTGAATACGGACATTCAGAAAAATAATGCAGTACCTGTAACGAATCGCTGGGTTGAAGGTGGACAATTAGATAAAGCCAAGACAGTTTCACTGGAAGTGGAAGAAGATGTAAATGAAATCACTTTACATCTTTTGACTGCTGATAAACTTGGTGATCTGAAGATTATGGATCCTTTAGGGAAGAAAATAAATCCAACAATAAAGGAAATGCTTCATGAAGAAGGTGTATTTAAAGGTGCAATCGGCTATCTTGTCACAATACCTGCACCAGCGGCAGGGCAATGGAAAATTAGCCTAGATCCGGCATCAAAAGAAAATGCTTATTTGTTAGTGGCTGACTATAAAACAGAAGAATTTATTTACGCAAAACAAGTGCAGAAATCAGGACTAGTACAAACAAATAAACTGCAGTTTGAAATTGACCCAGCAAGAGCAGCAACAGATCAACTCACAGTAGAATACGAAGTTACAGAAACTGCAAATCCTGCTAATAAGAAGACATGGAAAAAGCAAGGAACGTCCTCGCTTACACAGACTCTGAATGTTGATAAAAGAGACACAGTATATACAATTACAATCAACATTAAAGGGGTCACGAAAAAAGGGAATACTTTTAAACGTACAATCATTGACTCCATCTATGTAAATTAATAATTAAGCGGGACGGCCAAGATCAGACCTTGAATGTCCCGCTTATCCTCTGAGCAACTCTTCTTCGAGTTTTTCCCGATTTACAACCATGTTCCCGTTCCTGTCATTGTAGACGAGTTTATTTTTTTTCAGCTGGGTCAGTGTTCTGCTGACGGTTTCCCTGCTGGAACCAATCATATTAGCTAAATCTTTATTAGTAAATTGGGTGGTAATGGATACTTCCTCTTCATTTATTATTTCCCCATGACTTGCTGTTAAGCGAAGCAACAGCAAAATTATTTGTTCATATGTATTATGTAATATCTGCTCCTCGAGTCGGTTTTGCAAATCGACGATGATGTCACCAAGTACTTTAAACACTTTGACACTAACCTCTGGATTCGTTATGAGAAATTGCTCAAATAACGGGATTGGAATATAGACGAGCGTTGCTTCTTCTAATACTTCTGCATGTGCAGGATAATTATCATTTCTAAAAAAACCTTGGTGGGGGAACATGGAGCCTTCGCCAAGCACGTTAACGATTTGTTCTTTACCTTGTATATCTGTACGATAGATTTTAATTTTCCCGTTAAGGATAAAATATACATTCGTTAATGGATCGCCTTGCATAAAGAGATGTGTGCCTTGGCGATATAAACGGTTTCTGGCAATATCAAGCACTGGTTCCATTTCATAATCTGTTAAATTCTTAAATAATGGAAAGCGCTGCAGGAGTTCTTTGACAGACGTTTGATTCATGAAATACCCCCCTAAAATATATTTTGTTTCTTGTTATATACTATCATATCATTTTGCCGGACAGTGTGAGTAAAATCACAACAAAGCGTGCTAATGCTCACTGCGTAACAATGTAGATTGTTCTATGATGGAAGTGTAGAGTAAGCATATTAAATAGCAGAATTTGGGGAGAAGTGCTGTATGGTCACTTGATAATTACTTAATAATAATGGAGGTTTTTTAAAATGAATGATATAATTTATGCAGTGGAGATTCATGCGCCGGATATTACACCTAAAGTGCGTCATGTTCGGATTTTTCAAATGTTTGATAAGCTTGAAATAGGTGAATTCATGCATTTATCCAATGATCATGACCCAAAACCTTTATATTATCAATTTATGATAGAGCGTGAAAATGAGTTTACTTGGGATTACCTTGAAAAAGGTCCGGAATTATGGCGGGTTGTTATTGGTAAGAAGTGAACTGAAAACTTATCAACTGGGCATTTTAATGTTGGGTCATTAACCCCGCATTATGATGCCTTTTTTCTTTAGTAAAAGTGCATATTATAGTTTGCAGCCAAAGAGGTCAGCTTAAGTTTTTACTAAAAGCTTGGTGACAATGAAGTTTTCCAATATAATGGAGGGAGAGGACAGGAAACTGAGAAATAATGTATATGCTGTCTTCTTTAGCAGCTAAATGGGACAGCTTGTATTACAGTTACATAGAAAGAGAATCCGATTGTTTTTAAACATTCGGGCAGAGGATGATTGTTATGAAGGAAAAACTTATACAGGAAAACAAAGAGTCACTGATTTCCAATTTGAAATTACTCTTTAAATTTAAAGTATTAGTTGCGAACGTCCTGCCTGTGATTGCTGGTCTATGGCTTGTCATGCGTTTAAATGACATTCCTTTATCCGGGAATACAGCTATTGTTTTATTAACAGTGATTGGTAGTTTACTTGTCATAGCCGGAGCACTTGTAATTAATAATTGGTATGATGCGGATATTGATACGGTGATGGATCGAACGAAAACACGGCCAACCGTTACAGGCGAATTGTCATTATCTTTAGTGCTATCAATTGGCGTTATTACTACATTAATAGGATTCGGTCTTTTAGGCTTTACAAATTGGGAGGTACTTATTTACTCATTTATTGGCTGGTTCACGTATGTTTTTCCGTATACGATGTGGACAAAGAGAAAATATACATGGAATACAATAATTGGAAGCGTCTCAGGAGCAGTAACACCAATGATAGGCTGGGCAGCCTTTGATTCAACTTTACATATTGTACCAATTGCATTTTTCTTCATTTTATTTTTCTGGCAAATGCCACATACATATGTCATTGCAATTAGAAAATATGATGAGTATAAAGCGGCAAATGTCGCAATGCTCCCTGTAGTAAAGGGAATGCTTGTGACAAAACGAATGATGCTTATTTATATCATTTGCTTAATGCCACTGCCATTTATGCTGTTATCACTTGGCTGGCTTTATGTAATTGTAATGACGTTAATAAATATAGCTTGGCTTATTATTGTTATTCGCGGCTTCTATATAGAAGATACCTTTAGATGGGCGCAGCAGAATTTCCTCATTTCGGTGAATTACTTAATGATTGTATTTCTGCTAGCGATGATTGTAACAATTTAGCGGGATGGATCATCTCTATCTTAAAAAGGCAGCTTCTCTTCATTATTCCAGAAGAGAAGCCGCCTTTTTTATTTGTAGTGTTGGACATTCAGTCTTCAATTTTAATGAATAGGGTTTGGACGAAGTAGAAGAAGATACATGCAGAGAGGAAGACGAATCCCCAGCCGAGTGTTTTTTGTTCGACGATGAGGTAGTTGTTACAAAGTTGAGTTGGTGATGCAATATAGAGCCAGGCTAGTAATCCAAACGTCACACTAAGAATAATGAACACTGTATTTTGAACACCAATGCCAATCTTTTTCCAGCTGTCTCTAAGCGGTACACCGGCAAGGAAAGGGAGGCTGACAAACTTGAAAATTTCAACGGCAGTAATCGTAAGTGCTTCATCCATTGTGCGTGGAATCATCCAATATATGACAATAACCATAAATAATAAGATTCCTGGAATTCCATTACTGTTCCATTTATCAAAGAACTTAGGAAACCTTTTTTGAAAGAATGGGGCCATGAGCATGCCCGATATCATAAATAATGGCATCTGCATATGCATATGAATTGCCATAATTGACTCTGCCAGTGTAACAACAGGAGGCAATATCAGAAAAATAAAAAGTGCTAAACCGTATACAGGCTGTCTCATTATAAATCCCTCGCTTTCTGTTCAAGAATAGAAATAACCTTTTCACTAGCTGCCTCAATTTCTGTGTAATCCATCACTTCTGTTAAAATACCATTTGGATCAACAAGATAAAACGCAGAGTTATGCTGGAAGTTGCCATAACCATCAGGTATAACGATAACGCCAAATTCATCCAGCAAATTGCTTAACTCAGACTCTTCTGTAATTCGCGCCATTCGCCATGTCTCACCATCGCTGCCAAAGTAAGAACGATACTTTTCCAGTGTCCCAGGATCGTCTCTTGTTGGATCAAAGCTAATACTCATAAATACAATATCTTCGCCAATATACTGTTCTGGTATAGATTGATAAACTTGTGCCAAATTCATTTCCAGCTCAGGACAAACGTCGGTGCAAGCTGTATAGATAAAAGTAAGCATGACATACTTTCCTGCAAATTCCGAGAAAGGATATACGCGCTCTTTGCTGTCTTCCAATGTCACTGCTGGGAAAACAGGTTGTTCTTCCATTAGTTTGTTGACACGAGCTGTTTCTACAGTATAAGCTTGGAAACCATCTGTAGCTGTAAAGAGTAAAATGATGCCAAATAGGAAAACAATGATGCTCGCCGTTAAGTTGCGCCTTTTTTTGATCATTTTGATCACTTCCTGTATATTTTTAAAAAAAGAGAGATATTCTTAAACTTGAGTAGAATATCTCTTTTCTTTATTATTTCATGGATATTCCATCAGCTTAAATGGAAGGTTAAGCCCGCTTTGTGCGAAGGCGAGCGGAAGTTAAATGCTTCCGCCTTTCGTTTTTTACCATGTTTTAAAACCAGGTGATCCTGGAGGTGCGTTAACGATTAAGTCAACAACAGGGATGACATAACCCATTGAGATAACGAGTACCGCAACGAGAATCCATAGGCCCCAGCGCTCTGTCCATTTCGGTGTTTCCGGAGCGAAGTTCTCAGGCTGTGAGACAGGGAATTCTGTATTGCCTTTTGGAGCGAAGAACATCAGATTAAAGACAATATAGACCATTAGAACGACACCAATCATTAGTAATGTACCGCCAGCTGCCAGGAAGATGAGATATGGATCCCAGCCAAGTGCGGTGGCGCTGTCCCCGTATGTGCTGTAAGAGGTTCTCCGCGGTGAGCCGAGCAGACCAACCCAGTGCATGGAACCAGACATAAGCAGCATGCCTAATGCCCAAACAATCGTTTGTATGATACCTAGTCGATTGATTTGTTTTGTCATCACACGTTTAGATAAATATGGGATAAGCCAATAAGTTACACCAAAGAATGTTAATGCTACAGTTGTCCCAACAGTTAAGTGGAAATGACCTACAACCCATAATGAGTTATGAACAACTTGGTTTAATTGGTTATTTGTTTGCGCAATACCACCAGCGCCGGCGGGGATAAATGCAATCATCGCAATCATTGGAGCAAGGAAGCGCACATCGCCCCAAGGCAGTTTTTTAACCCAGCCCAGCAGACCTTTTCCACCTTTTTTGATACCAGTACGAGTAAATACTGCGAACATAGCAAATGCTGTCATAAGTGATGGAAGTGAGATAGATAGACTCATAAATACGTGCATGAATTTCAAGCCTTCTGAGAAACCAGGATCAACAATTTGATGGTGGAACCCACCAGGCACGTTTAGTACAACAGAGAGAATAACTACGACACGAGCCAATGTATCACTGAAAAGTCTGCCACCGATAATTTTTGGAACTGTTACATACCAGGCGGATACTGCAACAAGATACCAAACGTTAACAATCGTATGGCCAAAGCTCCAGAACAATGTCCTGCTCAGCATAACGTTAACTGTTTCAACCCAGCCGAATGCCCAAGGAATAAGGTAGAGTACCTCGACCGTTACACCGATACTGCCAAGGAAAGTAAGCGTAAACGCTCCAACTGCAAAATAAGTGAAAAGTGGTAAGTGTTTCCCTTTATTATTTTTCTTCCAATTAATCGCACTCGTCCAGACGCCAATTACAGCAGCCCAGATACCAAGCACAAGAAAAACGAGACCAATGTAGAACCAAGGTGATGCTTGCATTGGCGGGTAGAAGGTATACATTACAGATGCTTCACCCATTACAATCGTTGTAATTACCATTACAACCCCAACAAGTAGTAATCCGAGGGCAACCCAGCCCATTTTGCGGACCTTTGGTAAAAGTCCATTATGCATATGGGATATGCCCGCGTAAAAGTATCCAATCATAAATAGCGTCGTGAACACGAGTACGAGCAGTACACCGTGTGCAGTCAGAACTTGATAATAATTCAGCCATGCCGGAAGCTCTAATACGCCTGCACGGTTAAGCCCCTGTAATAATCCGAGAAAACCACCAATAAATAATACGATAAATGCTAATGAAAAATAGGTTAATGTGAGTCTTGCATCGTGTGGATTCACGCCGAGCTTTTGTTTCGTTTTTTCTTTGATATTCTCTAATTTAACAGCTTCCATTATATTTCCCTCCCGTCTATTTCACCGTAATTGTCGTTGCCATCATTTGATGACCTGCACCACAATATTCGTTACAGATGATGAGATACTCTCCAGGTTCTTTGAAGGTTTCTGTAATTGTTTGAATATGTCCGGGCATAACCATCGCATTTACGTTCGTCCCTGCAATTTGGAATCCGTGAACAACATCTTTAGATGTCATGATAAAAGTTACCTCAGCTCCTGCTGGAATTTCAATGTCTCCAGGATTAAAGCTAAATGCTTGAAGTGTCATAACAACTTCATATTCATTATCACCGGTTTTATAAACGCCTGGCTCACTGAACAAGTGATGTTCATCGACCTTTTGTGGATCGATTGTTTCTTTATTACTTGGAGGCCCCATACCTAAAGCAAAGGTCTGGTAACCAGTAAATACCATTGAAAGTACGAGAATACCAACACTCAGTACAAGCCAAATTTCTTCTTGACGTGGCATTTTCATTTTGATTCCCTCCTTATAATCTCACCATATATACAATTACTAATAATAGAATGAATGCTACAATTCCTCCTCCAACAAAGACAATTGAGGAAAATAATGTTCCTTTTAGAGACTCTTTATCAAGCTGTTCTTCTTGTTCCTCTATAGTTAAATTTTCTGTTGTTTCCATTTCATTCACCCTCCTTATTTATTTCTTATCTATAGTGTACGCTTTCTTTTTCACTAGCTGTGTGATGTAAATCACAGCTGACTTGTGACTTCTGTCCCGAATCCGCGAGAATGTGACGAAATATTGACAGTGGTGATAGCTTCTGTCGTCCCACTGAAATCTTCTGCACGCTATACTCGTAATAGAAAGAGTAGATATATAGGGAGGGCTGATTAGTGTATGTGGAGAAATATTCGAAGATATTATTCGCCATGGATTGATATACTTACTTTTGGCATCATGATTGGAGCGTTTTTATATGCAATTCTTTCATTTCAATCCCTTCCTGCTGAAATACCTAAATATTTTAATCTGGCTGGAGAAGCCGATGGGTGGGGGGCATAAGGGGATGTTGTTTGGATTAATTGTGCTGCATTTCCATACTGTGTTGCTTTGTTTTGTTTTGTTTTGAACTACTTTTTAATTATTCGTTCTGACGATACAGTCGACAGCTTGCAGTTAATCAATATTCCCTTTATCGCAGGTTAAATGGCAGTAAATCCCCCACCCTAAAAATGGAGAAGAAACGAACATTTCAGTGGGGGATAAACTGCCACTAATCGCCCGATTGGTTCAACTAACAATCAGTGGGAGAAATGCAAAAGCTCCCACTGATTGAAGTTTCACTTTATTAAAAAGAATGAATTGAAAGTGAAGCAAATTCGGATTGTAAAGAAGAATGCTGCACGAATGCTGACAATGATGAATCTGTTAGTAAGTATCTTATTTGCCATGATATATGATGTAATGATCCAAAATGGGCTAGGGGAGAAAAGTACTTTTGGTTCAGCTATGGGAATAATGATTATATTTATCCTTTTCCCTGCCATTTATTTTACGTGGAAAATGTATCATGATTTAAAACAGAGCAGCACATAAAAACGAATAAATAGGCATTTCCTGTATATGATTAGCGGAAATGTCTATATTCTTTGCAATTGAGCTGAGGTATAGACAAAATGACAATTTTGTTATATGGTTACTTAGGTAACTAATTTTCGGGAGTGGGATATATGAGGGAGTTATTTTTTCATCAGCAGGCGCAATTTACCCGTTCATTTAAGAAGAAATTAAATGAGAAACTCGCCGAAGCGGGTTTATTTCACTCGCAATGGCTAGTTATTTATTGCATTAAACAACAACAGTCCGTGACTTTGGTAGAAATCAGCAATTATCTTGATGTAGAAAAGCCAACAATAAGCAGAACTGTAAAAAGGCTGGAAGAACAAGGATTTATTGAGGATATAGCAAGTGAGGATAAGCGAGCAAGACGAATTCGTTTGTCTTCTAAGGGGCAAGAAGTATTTGAACATGCCCAAGAAATTGTTTCACATTTTGAAGCAGAATTAGTAAAGCATATTTCAGATGCTGATTTGGAAATTGCCTTAAAAACAATTCAAAAAATAAAAGAGAAAATGTAAGAAGGTGGAATGAAGAATTGAGTAATAGACCTAAATTATGGACGAAGGATTTTGTGATGGTTTCTGCCTCCAATTTCCTTTTGTTTATTTCATTTTATATGTTGATGGTGACACTTGCGATGTACTCCATCGAGCAATTTAAAGTTTCGAATAGTATTGCTGGTCTGGCATCGAGTATTTTCGTACTTGGTGCTGTTTTAGTTAGGCCGTTCGCGGGAAATTTAATCGAAACGATTGGCAGAAAAAAACTGCTTATTATTGGCTTGATTATATTCCTGTTAGGTTCTGTCGTATATTTTTCGATTACAAGTATTGGCTGGCTGTTATTTTTCCGCTTTATACATGGTTTTGCTTTTGGGATTTCTACAACAGCGACTGGAACAATCGTGGTCGATGTTATTCCTCCTAGCAGACGCGGAGAGGGAATGGGCTACTTTGCAACGAGTAATAATCTGGCGATGGCCATTGGGCCTTTTGCGGGATTAATCATTCTGCAATATTTAGATCATAGAATGATTTTCGCTGCAACTACAATCCTATCTATTATTGCGCTAATAACTGCATTGGGAATGAATGTGCCAGAACTTCCAAAAAAACAAAAAGATGTTGGGAAGAAGAAGTTGCAAATGAGTGATTTCTTTGAACGTTTAACATTTCCAATTGCAACTTTTATGCTGATTGTAGGTATCGCAAATTCAAGTATTTTATCCTTTATAAGTGCATATGCTGTTGAGATTGATCTCGTGGATGCGGCGAGTTTCTTCTTTGTGATGTATGCAATCTTTCTGCTGATGTCACGTCCACTTACTGGAAGGCTATTTGATTTGCGGGGAGAAAATAGTGTCATGTATCCTTCGATTGTTTTGTTTGGGGTCGGCTTGATTCTGCTTAGTCAAGCGAGTAATACCTTGATTCTGCTTGCCGCTGGTGCAATTATCGGAGTGGGGTTTGGTACATTACAATCCAGTGCACAGACTATTGCTGTGAGCCAGGTTCCACACCATCGGGTAGGATTAGCAACTTCAACTTTCTTTGTTTTTTATGATCTTGGCATGGGTGCTGGACCATTTATCTTAGGCTATCTTATCCAAGTAACAGGCTTCCGTGGATTATATATCACAATGGCTGCAATTGCATTCATCTCTTTGCCAATATACTACTACCTTCACGGGAGAAAAGTAAGAGAGGGACAAAGTGTCCACCTCTGATCTTCTTGCCTTCTCACTTGTTACAGAGAGCGATTGCCCTTATAATAGGAATACAGAAAAAAGATTCTGAATTTATAGAGGGTGTGAATTATGGGGAAACGAATTTTCTACTTTTTATTAACAAACGTACTAGTTTTACTGACGATCAGTATTATCTTTTCCTTAATACCTGGAGGATTAGGTTATATTAATACACAAGGTGGAATTGATTTCGGCACGTTATTGATTTTTAGTGCGGTAATCGGTTTTACTGGTTCTTTTATTTCTTTAGGTATGTCACGCTGGATGGCAAAACGCATGATGGGTGTACGGGTAATCGATCCAAATCAGCCAAACTCTCAATACGAGAGAGAAGTTGTTGAGAAAGTGCATCGTCTTTCAAGAGCTGCGGGTCTTGTTCATATGCCGGAGGTTGGTATCTATGATTCACCTGAAGTAAATGCTTTTGCTACAGGACCATCAAAGAAACGCTCACTTGTTGCGGTTTCGACAGGATTATTACAAGAGATGGATGATGATGCGGTTGAAGGCGTAATTGCTCATGAGGTTGCCCATGTTGCGAATGGTGATATGGTTACGATGACACTTTTACAAGGTGTAGTAAACACATTCGTTGTTTTCCTGGCACGGGTTGCAGCATTCATTGCTTCAAGATTTGTCAAAGAAGAACTTGCACCAATTATTCACTTTATAGCGATTATTATTTTCCAGCTTGTATTTTCGATTTTAGGAAGTCTTGTTGTCTTCGCATATTCAAGGCATCGTGAATATCATGCTGACCGCGGTGGAGCAGACTTGGCCGGTAAAGATAAAATGAGACATGCATTAGAATCATTGAAAGCATACTCTCATAGAATAAAAGCTGAAGAAGATACATCAATTGCAACGTTAAAAATCAATGGGAAACGAAAATCAAACATTTTCTCGACTCACCCAGACTTGGATGAAAGAATTAAACGACTCATATAGTAAGTGGGACAGCAGGTATAAATCCTGACTGTCCCGCATTTTAATTTACGCCTCAAGTCTTATTGCGGTACATAAAACGTTATGTTATATTCTATTCGAGTACAAATTACAGCATGGTATTATTTATAGTCAAGTAGTATATAAAGGATAGTACTAAAAAACATGCCTATAGGGGAGTGAACGACTTGAATGTACAATTTAAAAAAGGAGTACTGGAACTCTGTGTGCTTGTGCTTTTAGATAGAAAAGATCAATATGGCTATGAACTGGTACAGCAGATTTCAGATCAGATTGAAATATCGGAAGGAGCGGTTTATCCGCTGCTCAGACGTTTAACAAAAGAGGGATTAGCAACAACATATTTACAGGAGTCATCGGAAGGGCCACCTCGGAAATATTATAAGTTAACTGACTCGGGTGAAATGTATCTTGATGCATTACTTAAAGAATGGCGAGCTTTTACTAATGGTGTGAATAAATTAATTGAAAATGAGGTGGAATTTTAAAATGACGAAAGAACGATTTTTATCCAGACTTCAAGCTGCTTTAAAAAGGCTCCCCTCAGAAGAGCAAAATGATATTTTAAGTGATTATGAGGAGTATTTTTCTATCGGACTTCAAGATGGAAAAACAGAGGAAGAAATAGCAGCATCGTTAGGTTCGCCTGCACAGCTTGGAAGGGATCTAAGTGTGGCTTATCATGTGGAGACAGTAGAAGATAAAGGATCTGCTAGTAACTTTTTCCGTGCACTTTGGGCAATTATTGGACTTAGCTTCTTTAATTTAATCATTGTACTTGGTCCTTTTCTTGTATTGGCAGCTATTATTCTTTCAGGGTGGATTGTCGCGGTTTCATTTACATTATCACCAATTGGTGTGCTCATCAATACTGCAATTTATCCAGAGATATTTGAGCTGTTTAATCTTTTCTGTTCCATTGGGCTCGCAGGACTCGGCTTACTGGTCGGCATAACAATGTTTTATCTTACAGCATGGACGAGAAAAGTGTTTGTCAGGTACTTTAAATATAATTTGAGAATGGTGAGAGGTGGAATGAAGGATGTTTAATGTAAAAAAAGTTACAACACTTGCTCTTCTGCTTTTGACAATTGGAGTTGCAGGTGCAGCGGTGACTTATCAATCCTTTGCTGATTCCCATTCAGTAACAGAAGAACGGGTATTTGATGAGTCGATTACAGGTTTAATTGTGGAATCGGATAACTCAAAGATTGAAATCAGCCCTTCAGCCGATCAATCAGCAAGCGTGGAATTTTTATATGATACCTCGAGAAAATCTCGTTATACACTTGAGGCAACTGTTGAGGATGGCGAATTAAGGGTAAAAGTAAAAGAAAAAGTATTGCAGTTTTTTAATTTTGATTTCAATATTAAATCTTTTACAACGAAAATTTATCTGCCAGAGCAGACATATGAATCAATAATGGCAAAAACAGAAAATGGTGCAATTACTATCGACGATATTACAGCAGAATCTGTAAAGGCGGAGTCGACGAATGGAAAGGTTCTATTTAGGAATCTGAATACGGAAAATATAATAGCGAAAACAGAAAATGGAAAGATAAAGCTTCAAGCTGTCCAAGGTGAATTGCAGGCAAAAGCAACAAATGGCAAAATTGAACTCGAAGCAGATAGCATTGATCGCACAATCAACTTTGAAACAGTGAATGGAAAGATTGTTATTCAAACAGATAAAAAACCAGTAAACACAGAAATTCATGCAGAAGTAGTTAATGGATCTGCAAACATCTTTGGAGAAAAGATGAATCATACCAATATTGGGGACGGCGAAAATAAAGTCAATCTAAGAACAGTGAATGGTCGCATTACAGTCGAATAAACGGGACCTCATGGGTTTTATGTCTTGTTGGATAAACAAGGGCAGGTCCCCGATACAATGGTTCTAAAAAGGAGAGTATGTATGGAAGAAAAAGATTCTGGCATGAAACCATTTCTCAGATTAATCTATTCTACTAATATCTCTAAATGGGCGATTGCAGCTGGCTTAGTGGGAAGTATTCTTACTATGCTTGTTAATTTATCAATCCCGCTGCTTACAAGAGAGCTAGTCGATGGATTTTCTATCGAGGCAATTAGTGTCACCTTAATCGTTGTCATTTTTGCTGTGTTTATTTTACAGGCTGTTATTGATGGCCTCTCTACCTATATACTAGCAGCTGTCGGGCAGAAGATTGTCGCCCGTCTTAGAGAAAAAATGTGGTATAAGCTGATCCGCTTACCTGTCAGTTATTTTGATAAAACACCAAGTGGCCAGTCTGTTAGCCGTGTTGTTAATGATACAGGTATTGTCAAAGATTTGATTTCAAATCATTTCCCACAATTTATTACAGGTATTATTACTATCATTGGAGCAGTTGTTATTTTGCTTATCATGGACTGGAAGATGACTTTATTAATGCTGATTGCAGTTCCAGTTACTTTTCTAGTGATGATGCCATTGGGTTCCCGAATGGCCAAAATATCTAAAGGATTGCAGGATGAAACAGCAAACTTTACAGGGGATATCCAGCAGACTTTAGGTGAAATCAGATTAATGAAGTCTTCTACAGCTGAACATATCGAGGAAAAACAGGGTAAAGCTGGCATCGATAAGTTATACCGCTTTGGTTTAAAAGAAGCGAAAGTGTTTGCTCTAATTGGCCCGTTAATTTATACAGTGATGATGCTTGTCATCGTTGCAATTATTGGTTATGGCGGAATTCGTGTTGCAGATGGCACAATGTCAACAGGTTCACTTGTCGCATTCTTGTTGTACCTATTTCAAATTATCTTTCCGATTACTTCATTTGCGATGTTCTTTACTGAATTACAAAAAGCAAAGGGCGCGACAGCACGGATTATTGAAATTCTTGATATCGAAGAGGAAAATGGCCAGGAAGGTTTATCTAAAGATATAACTGATAAAACATTATATATTGAAGATCTGTCGTTCAGCTATGAGGAAGGAGAACCAGTGCTTGAAAATATTACTTTTGAGGCACGGCCTGGAGAAATGATAGCCTTTGCTGGTCCAAGCGGAGGTGGAAAAACAACCTTATTCGGTATGATTGAACGTTACTATGAACCAACCAATGGAGAAATAAGGGTTGGAAAGATATCTATTAGAGATTTATCCCTTCGTTCATGGAGAAGTCAAATCGGCTATGTTTCACAAGAAAGTGCGATGATGGCTGGTACAATAAGAGAAAATCTAACCTATGGACTGGAGAATGCAGAAACAATTTCAGATGAGAGACTTTGGAAAGTTGCCGAAATGGCTTATGCGGATACATTTATCCGCAGTTTTCAGGAAGGTCTGGACACTGAGGTTGGCGAACGTGGGGTCAAATTATCTGGGGGGCAGAGACAGAGAATCAATATTGCTCGCGCTTTCTTAAGAAACCCAACCATCTTAATGCTTGATGAGGCAACAGCGAGTCTCGATAGTCAATCGGAACATGCGGTTCAAGAAGCTTTATCCCGTTTAATGAAGGGACGCACAACATTTGTTATTGCACATCGCCTTTCTACAATTGTTGATGCAGATCAAATAATCTTCATAGAAAAAGGAAAGATAACAGGATCAGGTACACATCAAGAGCTGCTATCCGAACACGAACTATACCAAAAATTTGCCGAACAGCAACTGAGTTAATGAGACACAATGACAACGATATAAAAGACGAACATTATAAAATAAAAAGCATTTATTGTTAACTTTTAATAGTTGGTATAAAGTGCTGATAATTTTAATTCAAAGTAACCCTGCTTTTCTGAACAGATGGTATTCTCATAGACAGTTTCTCCACTTTTTTGCTGTTACTGTCTGATAGAGGCGTTGTCATAGACAGCTTCACGACTTATCTAGCAGATACTGTCTGATAGAGGCGTTGTCATAGACAGTTTCACACTTATCTAGCAGTTACTGTCTTATAGGGGTGTTCTCATAGACAATTTCACGACTTATCTTGCAGTTATTGTCTTATAGAGGAAGGTGTTCCCATCCCTGTTAAAGGACAATCCTGACTTCTTCGTGCAGAGAGAAAACGTATCAAATCCAGTTTTATTTTGTCTAAGCGCAACCTTATTAATCACGGTTTTGGTATCTTTAGAGGAGAAGTTGCTCTGAACTAAGGTAATCTGAAGTCTATTTAAAATCCGAGCGAAAGTATCGTTCGGATTTTAATATGTTATTTTTCTTTTATCTCATCACCATTTTACATAAATTTCATAATTTAAAATCATTTTACTTGAAATTAATTCTTATTACTCATATTATAATCAGTAGATAGGGTATTTAGGTCTGTTATAAAATAACTAAATATTTCAAAAACACCCTAACTAAAACATATAATGGATAAGGAAAGGAAATGAGGTTCTTGAAAAACAAAGGAAATATGAATAATAAGGAGAATGTAATAAATGTTCTAGATGATTACACGATTCAGGATAATGTGATTGCATTACTGCCAGCGAATAGTAATGAGTATCGCACCATTGTATTAACCTCTAATGAAAAACTCTACATAAAGCTGACCCCACTTGAAATTATTAAGGCCTCTTGTTATCACAATTTTTCTTCCTATGAGGGGAGAAGAGAAGCAGTGAAGTATTTAACAAACTTTCAAAATAAAGTACCTATCCCAGTTAATACTTCAGGAGGTATTTATGCCTTTCCAACGAAATCGCCGACGAATGATGACTGTGTATGGCTGTTCTACCATCACATAAAAAGCATTGTTGATAATCAGAAGGGCGGTATGAAAAGTGAATTTCCTTCTACTGTTCACTTTGTAAATAATACAGAACTGCCTTTAAATATTTCTCATTTCAGTTTGAGTCATCAATTTTACCGAACAGCAGTCTGTAAAAGTATGTTTGATTCAAGATAGAACAGCCGAATATAAAACCTTTGATTGAAGAGAGCTGCAGCTATAAATAGCTCATTTGTTCAAGTTAAATTGTAATGATAAAATAAAGTGAGAAGTAAAAAGGAGAGGAAATATAAAATGGCTGAGATTAACATCCAAGAAACAATGAATCCGAATACAGCAACTGAAGTGGAAACTAAAAAAGGTCTTTTCGCAGGAATAATCTTGTCTATTTTACTGATTGCGCTATTTTTTGACTTAAAATATAAGGGATTATTTTATCGTTACTTCTTGCCGGAAAGTGTTCAATCCTTTGCCGACCAACGTTTTGGTGCAAGGTAAGTAAGAAAGAGGTTGAGCATACTTTTGAATATCTGGTAAAAATACGAGAATAAGAGCTTCGCCAGCTGTCTGGAAATATACGTTGCTTCCCGAAAGCGGCTGGTGACTCTTCTCGTTTTTTTTCGTTCCGCTGGTTTTACTGATACAGTTTCTCCTGCTAGTTTCTTCGTATTTTTCCAGAGCTGGTTTGCGGGTTTTTTCGTATTTAATCCATATTAAATAGTATTTTCTCTTTTCTTTAAAGAGCAACTATTCATTTTCTTTATCACTATTTTTTTGTCCTTTCCTATCCTTCTTCACGTGCGTTTTCTCACATCGACTGCCCCATCTTGGGATCGCACGCCTGGACTCTGCGATAACAAAACCAACGATAGCTTCTAAATTTGGATATTGAAGTATTTATGCAGCTTTTACAGGGTTACTCTTCAGATTTCAAGTCCATCGCTGACCACATAGACATATACTCTTTGGGCGAAACTGTTCCGGAACAGTTGGAGGTTGCGTAGATTCAGCAAAACTAAATCGGGACGTTTCCTCTTCTTAATGGGACGCTCTATTCAATTTAACAGCAGGTGCACTTTATACAGATTGTCAAAATATAGAACTGCCATCACCCTTTACATCTGAACAAATTTGGAATAAAATTAGTAATGTTGCTTTTAATAGGCTACGTATAGTTTAGGGCGATTATACACAGAGTCGTTAGACAATTATTACAACTTAGAGGAGGATTAACAACGTAATGGACTCTAAAGAAAGAGATGCCATACTGAAAACTGTCCCACAGAAGGGTTTCTTTGGGCATCCAAAAGGTTTATCTACTTTATTTTTCACAGAGTTTTGGGAACGCTTCTCGTATTATGGAATGCGTGCAATTTTACTCTACTATATGTACTACGAGGTTACACAGGGTGGATTAGGAATAGACAGGACCACTGCTAACTCGATTATGGCAATCTATGGTTCACTTGTTTATATGTCAGGTATCATAGGCGGGTGGATTGCGGACAGGATACTTGGTATGAACCGAACCGTATTCTATGGTGGAGTTCTAATTATGATTGGTCACATTATACTGTCTCTGCCTGGCGGGTTTACAGCCTTGCTTATATCTATGCTCTTTATCGTAATTGGTACAGGATTATTAAAACCTAACGTTGGCGGAATGGTTGGGGAATTATATAGTAAGACAGATCCGCGTCGTGACTCTGGATTTAGTATTTATTATATGGGAATAAACATGGGTGGATTCCTCGCACCTTGGATTGTCGGAACAATTGGACAAACTTACAATTTCCACTTAGGATTTGCGATTGCAGCGGTTGGTATGTTCGCAGGTCTCGTCGTGTACTTAATAACACGTAAAAAATATATTGGACTTGCTGGTATGCAGGTGCCAAACCCGATGTCTTCAAGAGAAAAAGGAAAAATGGCAAGGATTATTTTTGCTTCTGTTCTCATTATTGGCTTCTTTGGGTGGCTTGGTTTCTCACAAGGATGGTTAAGTATTGAAAGAGTCATTTTCTCTATTAGTATTCTTGGGGTTATTATTCCAACTATATACTTTATTGTCATGTATCGCAGCAAAAAGACAACAGCTGATGAACGCTCTCGATTATTAGCATATATACCTTTATTTATCGCTGCCATGATGTTCTGGGCAATTCAGGAACAAGGCTCTAATATTCTTGCGACATATGCAAATGAAAGAACACAGCTAAGCTTTTTGGGAATTGAGTTACAATCATCGTGGTTCCAATCATTGAACCCATTATTTATTGTAGCTTTTGCACCAATGTTCGCTTGGTTATGGGTGAGGCTGGGTGATCGTCAGCCAAGTACACCATTGAAATTTTCACTAGGACTAATTTTTGCTGGTTTATCGTTTATAGTTATGATTTTCCCAGCAATATTTAATGGAACGGAATCACTGGTTAGTCCAATGTGGCTCGTGCTTAGTTTCTTCCTCGTTGTTATGGGGGAATTACTGCTTTCACCAGTTGGATTATCCGCATCAACGAAGCTCGCGCCAGCTGCCTTTGCTGCACAGATGATGAGTCTTTGGAATTTATCCAACGCATCTGCACAGGCAATCAATGCGCAAGTAGTCCGTTTCTACTCAGTAGAGACAGAAGTAATCTACTTTGGAGTAATTGGTGGATTTGCAATTGTTCTAGGGATTGTTTTAATGTTCCTTTCACCAAAATTGAAGAAATTTATGCGTGGAATAAATTAAGCCGAGTGAATAGTGGACAGGATTTTGCACTGTCTTGATAAACTCTTTCTTTTCTAATAGAGTAATATTAAATAATTCAAAATATTCAATGGCGAATATATATATATTTATAGGTTTGTTTTGAAAAGTGTATAGAAGAGACGGATGAATACGGTTATGTCTCTTTTGTCTGACTTTTTTAACAATAAATTACAGGCCAAGGCGCCTTATACTTTATTCATCTCTACAAGATGGGTGTTGTATAAGGCGTTTTTTTAATACTTTTGTTATCTGCAGCTGTAACAGGGGAATACGTGTTAAAGGAGATGAGTATATGAATAGAGAACTCAGGGAAAAAATAACAAAAATGAAGAACTTCAAGCGCCTCACTTAAACCTAGCGGAAGAGAGTGTAAAACTCTAATGGTATCAAGCTATATTGCTAAGCCAATTGTGTTTAAAAGAAAAGAGGTATCGCAAGCTATTTTGCCTTGGGAAGATGTCTTCTGAATCTCCGAAATCATAATAATTGTTTTTATTACTTCTTAATATAATAAAATTTATGGAGGGGTTTCATGATGAAATTTAAACGCAGAAAATTCGCGGTAATTGGCGCAGGATTCACTGGTACAACGACGGCATTCCTGCTTGCACAGAAGGAGTTGGGTGATGTTGTCTTAGTGGATATTCCAGACTTTGAAAATCCGACAAAAGGAAAAGCTTTGGATATGCTGGAAGCCGGACCAGTTGAGAAATTTAACAGCTCCATTGTTGGAACGGCAAATTATACAGATATCGCAGGTGCAGATATGGTAATCATCACTGCAGGAATAGCCAGGAAACCAGGAATGAGCAGAGATGATCTTGTGACAACAAATGCGAATATTATGATTGATGTTGCAAAACAGGTTGCAAAATATGCCCCGGAGAGCTATATCCTTGTTTTAAGTAATCCGGTAGACGCAATGACTTATACTTGTTTTAAAACAACTGGGTTTCCTAAGCATCGTGTGATTGGACAGTCTGGCGTACTTGATACTGCGAGGTTTAATACATTTATTGCGCAGGAATTGAATCTATCTGTTGAGGATGTCACTGGATTTGTTTTGGGTGGACATGGTGACAGCATGGTGCCGCTCATTCGTTACTCGAATGTGGGGGGAATTCCAATCAGCAATTTGCTGCCACAGGAAAAGATTGATGAAATTGTTGAACGGACAAGAAAAGGTGGAGGAGAAATTGTCAGCTTGCTTGGAAATGGGAGTGCCTACTATGCCCCAGCAGCTTCATTAGCAGAAATGGCAGATGCTATTGTAAATGACAAAAAACGAATCTTGCCAAGTATCGCATATCTTGAAGGAGAATATGGCTATCAGGATATATACTTAGGAGTTCCGACAATCCTTGGCGGGAGTGGCATCGAAAGTATAATCGAATTGCCGCTTACAAACGAAGAAAAACAACAGCTTGATAAATCAGCAGAAGATGTGAAGAAAGTAATTGATATACTGCCAGTGAGTTAAATAGAAGTTGTTTGTAATCGATGTATATTGGCACTGTAATAGCCCGGTAGAGTGACACATTGCTAAACGAAACAGTATCTCATACCTGAAAAGTCATCAACCTGGTAACTTTCAGATTGATGACTTTTCTCTTTGTACAGTTTGGTCACTTGCATTAAGAACAATAATACCACCAATTATAAGTAAAAAACCTGTTACTTTTAACATTCCAAATGCTTCATTCCAAAATATATACCCAATCAATGCGATTATCGCAGTTCCTGCGCCAGACCAAATTGCATATGCAAGACTTAATGGAATTGTACGCAAACAAAGTGAGAGACAGTAAAATGCAAGCCCATATCCGCCAACTACCCCAAGTGATGGAAGGAAGGCAGTAAATCCATCAGAGAGCTTGAGCATTGCTGTTCCAAAAACCTCGGCAATAATTGATATCGCTAAGTAACTATAACCTTTCATGTCTTATCCTCCTTTTCAATAGTATCGAAGCAAATCCAGATTATATATTTAACAGAATGACTCCTATTATAATTAACATGATGACCATCATCTTTTTTAGATTAAATGCCTCTTTATAAAGCATCACTCCTACCATTGCTGTAAGAGCTGTTCCGGCCCCAGACCAAATTGCATAAACAGTTCCAATTGGCAGTTCGGTCAGTGTGATGGATAACATATAAAAGGCTGCAGCATAACCGGCAACAACCCCAAGCGAAGGGAGGAGATTCCTAAAGCCATTGCTTGCTTTTAAAAGAGAACTGCCAAACACTTCTCCAATAATTGAGAGTGCTAAAAGTACATAACTATTCATTCTACCCGTCCTTCCAATCCAACTTGCACTTTGATTCAACGACCATTATACTATGAAACCTTTTTTCCTTGCTATCGTATAGATTATTAATAGGAAAAAAGGAGGCATTCAAATGGTTCTTCATTGTCAGCTGACGGCAGCCGGTTACAGCAAACGCGAACCAGTTCTCGAAAATATTCAATTCACTGTCCAGCCAGGTGAGCTTGTTGGCTTAATCGGACCGAACGGAGCGGGGAAGAGCTCCACAATTAAATCCTTGCTTGGTGTTATTGATTATGTCGATGGAAAGATTGATTTAGAAAACTATGCATATATCCCTGAACGGCCATTTTTCTATCCAGGTTTAACCTTAATGGAGCATTTGCATTTTCTATTATCTACCTTAGAAATAGAAGAAAAAGAGTTCATAAAACGGATGCAAAAGATGTTGCGGGAATTTCAATTAGAAAAGGTTGTTCATCAATATCCTGATAGTTATTCGAAAGGGATGCAGCAAAAAGCGATGATCATGCTTGCTTTTCTGCAACAGCCAAAAGTACATATAATTGATGAGCCTTTTATGGGGCTTGATCCGACGGTCGTTCGGAAATTATTAGATATGATTGAATGGGAAAAGCAGCGCGGAGCAGGAATTTTGATGTCAACTCATGTGCTTGATACTGCAGAAAAAATTTGTGACAGGTTTCTGCTGATTTCTCATGGAAAGTTGATTGCTGAAGGTACATTGACAGACATTCAGAAAAAAAGTGAACTTCCAGATGCTTCATTATTTGATTGTTTCCATATCTTAACGGAACGTGGTGAAGTAAATGACAGGCTGGGCATTATTTAGAACGCGTTTATTTGATGATTTTAAATTTCAGAGGAAAATCATCAGCACGGTTGTAGACTGGGTTGTTTTACTCTATATAATTTTGTCTCCACTTATTTTTGCAGTGATTATCTATATTGACGTCTGGAGAGACATTACATCTTATTGGTTTCCTTTTATACCGTTTTCTGCTGTTGTCAATTTACTTCTTTTGTTCTCGCTGCATGGAAGGTTTCGCACATTTATACAGGAGGCCGATATTTTATTTTTACTGGAACGTTCAAAGCTGTATAAAAGCCTGCGAAGCTGGAGCTTTGTCTATTCGCTTTTCCATTTAATAGCTGGCACTGTGCTGTTAATAATTATTGCCTTACCGTTTTTAGTCCAAGGTTATGGACTTGAACTTCAAGAAATCCTATTTCTGCTCCTTTTTTTAATTGGCTATCGATTAACGATATATACAATAAAAAAAATGATTTATCATCCTGTTTTACGCTGGATTATCTTCATCTTCGTTTATATCTTCTCAGCTAATCTTGCTGGATCGGTTTCCTATATGTATCTTGCTTTAGCGGGTGTTATCTTAGTTATTTTCTGGAGCAGCTGGTATGTGATGAAAGCTATACCAGCAAAGCGCTTCTATTTTCAAGAAGTATCAGATGAAAATAAGGAGCGTCTGCGCTATGCAAAATTTATTCTTGGTCTATCTAGTGAAGTGGATAAGCCATCAATTCGTATAGGGAAACGCCCGTTATTTAATAGAAAAAGCAGGAGGTTTTTTAGAAAGAGAACTCCTGAAAATGGATTATTCGAGCTATTGCTTAAAGGCTTTATACGTAATTCCATGTTTCTGACCAGCTATCTTCAGGTTATCTGGCTGACTTTCTTTGCCATTATGGTTTTGCCAATATGGGCAAAATGGCTGGTTCTCATCATCGCAGTTTTATTCCTTCAATATAATTCTTGGCTGCGGGGATTATTTGAAAAGATGCTTAATCAGCATTTTTTCATTGCTGTTCCTATCAATGAGAATGTTCGGGAAAAGGTTTGGCTGCGCTTTAAACGCTTGCTGTTCATTCCAGCTGTCAGTTTATTAGGGATTGCAACAATTGTTTTTAGTGTGTTAGCAATTTGGGGAGGGTCTTAAGTTGAAACGTGCTGAAAAAAGAAAAAAGAGGAATATGGAGGAACGAGTAGATCGTTTAGACTGGTGGATATTTATCGGTGATTTGCTTTTGTTTATTCCACGCGTTTTTATTCGACTTTTTCGTTGGATTACTGATATGTTTTAGAAAGGGAGGTAAAGGAATCGATGAGTATATTAAAAAATGACTGGAAACCACTGCTGCAGAATGAGTTTCAAAAGCATTATTATCTGGAGCTCCGCGAATTCTTAAAAGATGAGTATCAAAATGAGACTATCTATCCGCCGATGAAGGATGTTTTCAATGCACTGCATTATACAAGCTATGAGGGCACAAAGGTTGTTATTATCGGACAGGATCCATATCATGGACCGAACCAGGCACAGGGCTTGAGTTTTTCAGTGCAGCATGGTGTGCGAATTCCTCCATCACTGCGCAATATTTATAAGGAATTGCATGCAGATTTAAAAATACCTATCCCAGAACATGGCAGCCTAGTAAATTGGGCGAAATCAGGTGTCCTATTACTGAATACGGTGCTGACTGTAAGAGAGAAGCAGCCGGGTTCACATAGGGGAAAAGGCTGGGAGCAGCTTACCAACAAGATAATCGAGCGTGTCAATGCAAAAGAAGATCCAGTTGTATTTATATTATGGGGACGACATGCCCAGGAAAAAGCATCATTCATAACAAACGAGAATCATTTAATTATTAAGTCTGCCCATCCAAGTCCTTTCTCAGCAAATCGCGGCTTTTTCGGCAGCAGACCATTTTCGCAAGCAAATCAATTTCTAATTCGTGCTGGTCGTGAGCCAGTTGAATGGGAGATAGATTAATAGTATTCATACAAAATAATGGAATGTACGAAAGAAAGTAATGTGTAGGACAGGGCACTTATTCTGGAAATATGGATATGACAAGGAGCACCCTATTGCTTCCTGTATCATTATCTCTTATAATGCATAAATATAAACAATTTATTATATGTAGTCCGAAAGTTGAGTGGAATTTAGAAAAGTGGGGTGCGGGTTAAGATGAAACGTGTATATAATTTCTCGGCAGGTCCATCAATGCTGCCGCTGCCAGTATTGGAAAAGGCACAACAAGAGCTTGTTAACTATGCAGATACTGGAATGTCTGTTATGGAATTAAGTCACCGTTCTTCTGCATTTGTAGAGATTATCGAAGAAGCAGAGAAGCTATTCCGTGAGCTGCTGAATATTCCGGAACAGTATAAAGTGCTTTTCCTGCAAGGCGGAGCAACACAGCAATTTTCTATGGTGCCATTGAACCTAATGAAAAAAGGCAAGGCAGCTTACATACATACCGGTTCATGGTCAATAAAAGCAATAAAAGAAGCAAAAAAATATGGTGATATTGATATGGTTGCTTCTTCTGAAGATAAGAACTTTTCCTATATTCCCCAGCTGGAAAATGGGAAATTGGATAAATCCTATGATTATGTACATATAACTACAAATAATACGATAGAAGGAACGGCATTTGCTGCATTTCCAGAGACAGGAGAAATTCCTTTAGTTGCTGATATGTCTTCTAATATTATGTCTGAGGAAATTGATATTACCAAATTCGGGGTGATTTATGCCGGAGCACAAAAGAATATTGGTCCGGCAGGCTTAACGATTGTAATCATCCGTGAAGACTTAATTGGTGGAGCGAGGGAAAGTTGTCCAGTAATGTTAGATTACCAGACACATAGTGACAAAGGCTCGCTCTATAACACGCCACCAACATTTGCAATTTATATGGCAAAGTTGGTTTTTGAATGGCTGCAAGAGCTAGGTGGAATTAAAAAGATGGAAAAGATGAATCGTGAGAAAGCGAAATTGCTTTATGACTTTTTAGATGGCTCTTCTTTCTTTACATCACCAGTAGAAAAAGGCAGTAGATCTTTAATGAATATTCCTTTTGCAACAAAGTCAGACGAACTAAATGCAGCGTTTATAAAAGAAGCCAAGACAGCAGGCTTAGAGACCTTAAAAGGGCATCGCTCCGTCGGGGGAATGCGTGCCAGCATATATAATGCAATGCCAATTGAAGGAGTTCAAAAACTTGTAGACTTGATGCGAGACTTTGAAGAGAAATATCGCTAATCCAAAAAGAGTCCTCATAGTTAAGAGGGCTCTTTTTTTATAACCCCATATCCTTTCCATACGAACTCTTCTCATTAGGGGAAGTTGTCATCTCATTCCGAATCTGCCAATATGGTTATAGGAAGTTTTTAAACTTACTGTTGAAGGGATAAGGGTGGACGAAATGGTACAAACTTTCACCACTGCTATTATTTGCGGTGATGATATTTATAATCCCATTATTTTTCCACTGTAAAAGGAGAAGTGAATCGATACAATGAAACAGCATAAATATGATAAATTACTTGGCATTAAGACGAGAGAGGATAAGTATAAACTTCTTCCATCTTCATTGCATTACAATCCATATGAGCCCACATCCTATGATGCGCTTGAGGCGTTATTAGAAAACGATGCAATCACTGCTAAGGATTATATTGTTGACTTTGGCTGTGGAAAGGGACGTTTGAACTTTTTCCTGCACCACTATACTGGTGCTGTGGTAAAAGGAATTGAGATGGACGAACGGTTTATTGAAGATGCGATTGTGAACCGGGAACAATATTTAAAACTGCATCCAGGCAATCCAGAGAAGATTGAATTTATTGCCTGCCTTGCAGAAGAATATCGTATTACAGGAAAGGATAACTTATTTTATTTCTTTAATCCTTTTTCCGTTCAGATTTTTACTAAGGTAGTAAATAATATTCTTGGCTCTGTCGAACAATCCCCGCGCACGGTTAATATTATTCTTTATTATCCTCATGAGGAATATATTTATTACCTGGAAAAAAATACTGCATTTGAATTAATCGAAGAAATTAAGCTGGATGGATTTTATGAAAAAAATAATAATGAACGGATATTGATATATCGATATTAATGACTTGAATCATGAAAATATACAACCCGTATTGGATAAGAATCCAATACGGGTTGTACTGCCTTTATAAGTATCCTTTGCGCAATTCAGCGGCTGAACGTGGAGAAATATAGCCAGGTGCAACGTCGTATACTGTTTTTGCACCGATTGCTCCTTCTTCGCTTAAACGATATGCAGCTCTTGCGTAAGCTGCAAGCACACTTGATGTAAACTCTGGATTGCTATCAAGCTTTAATGAGAATTCAATAAGCTGGTTATTATCCTTGCCAGTATTGCCTGAGCGGATGACGAATCCGCCATGAGGTGACTTGGCATGTTCTTCTGTCAGTTCTTCTTCTGTAATGAAATGTACTTCTGTTTCGTACTCATCAAAATAATTTGGCATCGTTTTGATTGTGTCTTCAATTTCACTCTCATCATAGCCTTCTTCAGCTACGATATAACAAACACGGCGATGTTTCTCTGCAGTTTCCAATACAGGATTTTCACCGCTTCGAACTCGATCAATCGCCTTTTCTGATGGTATTGTATATTGGACACCAGCTTTAACGCCTTCAACCCGGCGAACAGCGTCAGAATGACCTTGGCTCAAGCCTTTGCCCCAGAAAGTATACGTTTCACCATTTGGAATAATTGCTTCACTGATTACGCGATTTATTGAGAATAAACCGGGATCCCAGCCAACTGAGATGATTGCTGTTTTACCGCCAGCTTTTGCAGCCTTATCTACAGCCGCAAAATATTCAGGGATTTTTGCATGTGTATCGTAACTGTCAACTGTATTAAAAAGCTGAGCGTATTGTGGTCCTTGCTCGGGCAAGTCTGTTGCTGAACCGCCACAAAGTATCATCACATCAATCTTATCCTGATAACTTTGAATGTCATCAATATGCAATGCTTTAATAGCTGCATCTTCGAGCTGAAGACTATCTGGATCTCTTCTAGTAAATACAGCAACGACTTCCATGTCGGAGGATTGTTTAACGGCTTTCACCGTTCCTTTTCCTAAATTTCCATAGCCTATAATTCCAATTCTGATTTGGTTACTCATTATAATCCTCCTTTTAGATAACATAATAGTATACGTTTTATCATACAGAAAAATACTTCTCTCCTCAAATATTAGAAATGGATTTAATTACAATCAGTATTTTCTTCTTCTTAAGAATCGGTAATATCGAGGGCGAATGTTACCATCTTCTAGCCTTGTTATGTAAAAAAAGCTGACGAAATCTCCCGGCGTGACAGTTAAGTAAGAGAGAAAGATAGAATTGAAATCGCTTTAGCGGAAAAAATCAAAAAATTTGTAGTTTATATATTGTTTTTCTCTAAAGAAGGTAGTATAGTAGATTTCAATTACTAATATATTGCATATAGCTCGCTATAAATTGTTTGATAATTCGCAACTCAGAGCTAGGCATCATCTAGGGGGAAAATTTATGAAAGACAAAGTCTCGATTTCTGCATACGTTGCAATCGGCTTTATGTTATTTGCATTATTCTTTGGCGCTGGTAACCTGATTTTTCCAGCACAGCTGGGACAGTATGCAGGAGAAAATATATGGACAGCGGTATTTGGCTTTTTAATTACTGGAGTGGGACTTCCCTTAATGGGAATTATAGCGATGGGCTTCTCAGGCAGTTCTAACCTGCAGGAGTTAGCGGGCAGAGTGCATCCTGCATATGGTGTGTTTTTTACAGCATTGCTTTATCTGACAATTGGACCATTCTTTGCAGCACCAAGAACTGGGACAGTTGCATATGAAGTCGGGATTATGCCATTCGTGCCAGCTGGTTCAGAGCAGACAGGATTGTTAATTTTTACTTTAGTATTTTTCGCTGTAACACTGTTATTCTCACTTTATCCAGCGAAAATTGTTAATAATGTTGGTAAGATTTTGGCGCCAACACTTGTGCTTCTTATTCTAGTATTATTAGTAACAGCATTTATTAATCCAATGAATGCAATCGGAACTGCGGAAGACGGATATACAAGCGGCGCATTTGTTACCGGCTTCCTTGAAGGCTATAACACAATGGATGCTCTAGCATCATTGGTATTTGGAATCATTGTTATAAATGCTATCCGCGCATTTGGTGTAACGAATAAAAAGAGTATTCTATCAGCTACGATTAAATCAGGTTTAATTGCAATTTCATTGCTTGCAGTTATCTATGTAGGGATTGCATATTTAGGAGCAACAAGTGTTGGCTCATTAGGATTATTTGATACTGGGGGACCCGTGCTCAGTGGGGCTGCATCACATTATTTCGGATCTGTTGGTTCTTTATTGCTTGCAGTTATGATTATTCTAGCTTGTTTAACAACAGCGATTGGATTAGTTACAGCTAATGCAGAGTATTTCCATACACTATTTCCGAAGATTGGGTATAAAACATTGGTTGTATTCTTTACAACGATTACTTTTATTATAGCGAACTTCGGTCTAGCAAATATTATTACTTATTCTGTGCCAGTGCTAATGTTCCTGTATCCATTAGCGATTGTATTAATGCTCCTTACATTCTTATCGCCATTGTTTAATCATGCTCGTATGGTATACGTTGCAACAATTGCTGTTACTTTCTTAATTAGTATCTTTGATGGTTTAATGGCGTTATGTGACTCATTGGAAATCGGCTACTTTAGCTTTATGGTTCCGATAATTGATTTCTATGAAAAGGCATTGCCGTTGTATGATCAAGGCTTAGGCTGGCTGTTACCAGCGATAATTACCATCATCATATCTGCTGTAGTTTCTAAAGTATTTAATTTATCAAGTGCACCTGAAGTAAATTAATTGCAGGAATATCATAAAAAACCATATGTATTCAAGACTCTTTTGTTCTTGGGTTCATATGGTTTTTTGCTTTTGCTGTCAGTTTATAAGACTATTCGCTTTATATACCTAATCCAATGAAAAGATTTCAAGGGTTCGCAGCCAATTTTCTTCTATAATCTGAGCTGCTTTTTCGGCATTTCTTACCTTTAAATAGTCGATAATTTGTTTGTGATCATTGATAGATTCTTCTGTAAGGACAATTGCATTATGAAAGAAATGTCTGCGAATATGGGCTTGCAGGGAACGGACAATTTCTGTAATATACCGATTGTTTGCAGCATCAATAATAACTTGATGAAACTCTTCGTCAATTTTTAGTGCGGAAAAGAAGTTTTCAGATTGAATCGCCGTTTCGAAGCGTTCGTTAATCGTTTCCAGTTTAGTGATTGTAGTATTTTCTATGTTTTCAATTGCCAGCTTGATTGCAAGTCCTTGCAATGCGGCTAATGGAGGTAATAAATCATGAATTGCTTCTCGCTCAATCTCTGTAACCTGTGTGGCTTTACCAGGATACATCTTTACAAAACCTTCCATTTCAAGAATTTGTAATGCTTCTCTTATCGGTGTTCGGCTAACTCCAATTGCTTCAGCAAGCTCTGTGTCATGCAGCTTCTCACCGGGAAGGAGGGTGCCTTCTATTATCCATTGTTGGATTTGATTATACGCACTATCCTTTGCTGTAATTCTGGCAGATTTGGTGTGATTCTCAGGTATTGGCATCCAATTGTTCCCCCTTCATTTATTATTTAATATTAATAGTATCATATGACAAAAAAATGTAATATGCAATATATTGGTAAAAGACATTAAACTAGAGTGCGAGAGTTCCAGTCAGCCTAAAGTCTATGTATTGTATTTTCTTACGGGAAATAGTATAGTATATTCCGGTTATAAACCTACTGTATATAAAATGCGTTGAATTATTTGATAATTCTTAATTGAAAGCAGCTATAAGGAGGAACAGATTTATGAGAAATAAAATTTCGGCATCTGGTCAATTTGCCATTGGCTTTATGTTATTTGCTCTATTTTTTGGAGCTGGAAATCTTATCTTTCCAGCGCAGCTTGGACAGTATGCTGGCGAGAATATTTGGTCAGCAATTATTGGATTTTTAATCACAGGGGTCGGGCTTCCTTTGCTTGGTGTAGTAACAATCGCGTATTCCGGCAATAAAAACTTGCAAGGACTAGCAAGCAGAGTACACCCAGTTTATGGGGTGTTTTTTACTGCACTGCTTTATTTAACTATTGGGCCATTCTTTGCAGCGCCAAGAACAGGAACAGTGGCATATGAGACAGGGGTTTTGCCTTTTGTTCCAGAGGGATTTGAACAAACAGGATTATTTATTTTTACTTTGCTATTCTTCCTTGTTACACTATTATTCTCACTTTTTCCAGCAAAAATTGTTGATACGGTTGGGAAAGTATTAGCACCTGCATTAGTACTTCTAATCGTTATCTTATTAATTGCCGTATTTATTAACCCGATGGATTCTATTGGCGATGCACAGGATAGCTATAGGAGTGGTCCATTTCTAACAGGGTTCCTTGAAGGTTATAATACGATGGATACAATTGCCTCCCTCGTCTTTGCTATCATCGTTATTAATGCAATACGAGCATATGGTGTGACAGGTAAAGGAGAAATTCTATCGGTTGCAGTAAAAACTGGAGTAATTGCCATCTCTTTATTGGCAGTTATCTATGTAGGTTTCTCATATTTGGGTGCAACAAGTGTTACAACATTAGGACTGTCTGATACTGGCGGACCGGTATTAAGCGGTGCTGCATCCCATTATTTTGGTACAATAGGTTCTGTACTGCTTGCCGTAATGATTATTCTTGCATGCCTAACCACTGCAATTGGCTTAATTACAGCAAACGCAGAATACTTTCATACATTGTTACCGAAGATCAGTTATAAAACGTTTGTAGTAATTTTTATTCTCTTTACATTTACCATTGCTAACTTCGGTTTGGAAAATATTATTACATATTCCGTGCCAATATTAATGTTTTTATATCCGCTGGCAATTGTATTAATTTTATTGACCTTCTTATCACCGTTATTTAATCATGCACGTTTTGTGTATGTTGCAACGATAGCTGTTACTTTCTTAATTGCTATCGTTGATGGAATAAAAGCACTTGCTGATTCATTGGAAGTTGAAATGTTTCATTTCATCAAGCCAATCGTGGAATTTTATGAGCGTATATTACCTTTTTATAATGAAGGAATAGGCTGGCTGCTCCCAGCCCTAATCGTTATTCTGATTACGGGTATACTTGCCAGAGTGCTAAACCTGTCAACTCCAATTGAAGAACACTAAAAGCAGCCCCCTCAGGAACAGAACTTGAGGGGCTCTTTATATTTGTTTCTTGCATACAGATAACTTAGAATAATACTAATGGTAGCAGGATGTAATTAGTCCTGCAGAACCGCTTGATGAAACAGCAAAAGACTAATTTTTAAATTATAATTTCTGTTGATGTTGCTGAAATTACAATAGAGGTTATAAAATAGAGATGTAGTGTGTAAAGTGAAAGTGAAGGAGAGATGCGTCATGGAAAAGGGTATAGTAATAAATAAAACGCCTATTGGTACAGGGATGCCAAAAATCTGCACCCCTTTAACTGGAACAACTGTGGAAGAATTATTATCAGAGTGTACTGTAATTCGAAAATCTGCGGCAGATCTTGCAGAATGGCGTGTGGATTTTTTTCAGGATGCAACTGATTTGAATGTTGTTTTACATACTTTACCCAAGCTGAAAGAAGCTTTAGGGAGCTTGCCTTTGCTTTTTAGTTTTCGGACGAAAGGCGAGGGGGGAGAGAAAGAAATTCCTTCAGAATATTATCTCTTGCTTAATAAGGCAGTGGCAGCATCAGGTTATGCAGACTTAATCGATATCGAATTATTTATGGAAGACAAAATTGTTTTGAATTTGATAGAAACGGCAAAACAATATAAAGTGCATACAGTTGTTTCGAATCATGATTTTCATAAAACACCTGAAAAAGAGAAAATGATATCTATTATAGAACAAGCACTTAAACGGGGCGCTGACCTGCCCAAAATTGCGGTAATGCCTCAATCTGAAGAGGATGTACTTACAGTATGTGCTGTTAATCTTCAGTTGAAACGAAAATATCCTGATCAGGCTTTTATTATGATTGCAATGGGGTGTTTAGGTATGCTATCCCGATTTAGTGGTGAGTTATTTGGTTCTGCAATTACTTTTGCATCCGCGAAAAAAGCTTCTGCTCCAGGACAAATTTCTGTCGATAAACTCAAAGAAATTCTCCAATTAATCCATCAAGCGGAATAGATGAGTTGGTTCGAAACACATGGAACTGCTATAAAATGGCATACAAGGTTCCAGCAACAAATGCAAGTTGGTTTGGAGGTAATACAATATGTTCAAAATGGAAACTTTAAATTTTTTCATTTCCCAGGAGCATCTGAAGCATCTCGGAATTGCAATCGGGATTTTTCTGTTATTCTTGCTCTTTCGGAAACTTTTCACGAAGTATATATTCAAAATCATCATGCGGATGATTAATAAAACAAGAATCAATTTTTTATCAAACATTTTCCGATCATTTCAGAAGCCAGTAGAATGGCTGTTTATTATTATTGGTATTTATTTAGCCGTTCGCGCTTACCCATATCTCAATCACGAAAATGAACTGTTTGAGCATGTGATGAAATCTTCTATTATTATCTTAGCGGCATGGGGTTTGTTTAATCTATCTTCATCATCATCAACACTGTTCTATAAAATTAATGAAAAGACAAACTTGAAGATTGATGAGATTCTTATTCCACTGTTATCGAAAGCTTTGCAGTTTATTATCGTTGCAATTACCTTAACGATTGTACTGCAGGAATTTGATTACAATATTGAAGGTTTCATTGCAGGTTTAGGCCTTGGTGGTCTTGCGATATCTCTTGCAGCGAAAGACGCACTTGCTAATATGGTTGGTGGAATAGTACTTATTTCTGAAAAACCCTTCACAATAGGTGATTGGATTCTAACCCCGTCTGTCGAAGGAACTGTTGAAGAAATTAGTTTTAGAAGTACGAGGGTTCGGACCTTCGCTGACGCACTCGTAACCGTTCCAAACGCCATACTAGGAAATGAAAATATTACAAACTGGAGTAAAATGGGAAAAAGACAAGTTAATTTTACTCTAAAGCTTGTTTATGACACACCTACGGAGAAGGTTCGTCGTGTTGTTGACCGTATTGAAACATTAGTGAAGGAGCATGAAGGGGTACATCCAGAAACAATTTTTGTTAAATTTGACCAGTATCAGGATAATGGGCTGGAAATTCTTCTCTACTTCTTTACGAAGACAACGGTTTGGGCAGAATATTTACAAGTAAAAGAGGATATAAACTATAAAATATATGATATTTTGACTGAAGAAAGGGTAGAAATCGCTGTACCAACCAGACGTCTTAAGGTTGAATCAGAAGAAATGATGCCAAATGGAAAAGAGAACACAGAAGAATCTTAAGACTGTCCATCTCACCTCCTGGATTAGGTATACCCGTTCCATATGCTTTATGATAAAATAAGAAGGAGTGTCGGAGTCTAGGAGGAAGAAGAATGTATCGTTTTGCAGCGAATGTAGTTAAATTAATTTTAAGTATCTTTGGACGAATTAAAGTTTATAAAAAAGACAAATTACCAAAATCAGGCGGTTACATTATTGCTTGTACACATACAGGCTGGGTAGATATTCTTTGGCTGGGAGTTGCCTTATTGCCAAGAGAAATTCATTATATGGCAAAGAAGGAACTATTCCAGACGAAATTTACAAAATGGCTGATGACTGTGCTGAATGCCTTCCCAGTTGACCGGGATAATCCCGGCCCAAGTACGATAAAGATACCACGCAAGCTTCTAAAGGAAGGAAAGATAATCGGCATTTTCCCAAGTGGCACACGTTCAACTGAAGAAGTTCCGTTAAAACGCGGGGCAGTAACCATTGCCGCCTATGGCAAGTCACCGATTGTTCCAGCTGCATATGTTGGACCGAATAATTTTAAGGACTTGCTTAAATTCCAGAAGCCAAAATTAATTTTCGGGGATCCAATTTATTTGCCGGAGGATCAGCCGAAAAAAGAAGCGATGGACGTTATGATGAATGATTTGAATGAAAAACTTTATACATTGCAGAGAGAGTTAAAAGAGAAATGATAGAAGAGGGTATTATGCGAAAATGAATGCGCATAATACCCTTTTTAAGTGGCTTCATATTATACGACTTTCAACTTTAAAAACTCTTCTGCAGTTTCTGTATAGCTTTTGCGTAAGCCCACTGTTGATATGCTTTCTTTGGCAACTCTTTTAAAAGGAATCGAAAGTGTAACAGGTTTCTGAAAGAGAGAGGGCTCGCAGGAAACCGTTTCATTATCAATCCACTCTAATTCAATTGTCTTTCCTAATTGTTCCGCTAGCATTGCAGGGAGCCGAATTCCATCTATGAAAAATGAGTGTGTCTCTTCTTTGCTGGAATCGGGTGCATGTAAGCAAAGAAATAAAGAAAGGTTGTCAGCGAGTTTGAGCAGTTCGAAATGAAAAGTAAATAAATCAGGGTCTATCTTCATCTTATTGCGTATCGCATCTTGCCTTACTTGTTCATTGGCGACAAATGCTTGAGATGCTGCTGAGGAATCTTCAGCAAGAAATCGTAAATAATGTTCACTGCATAATAAGCCTGCATATGCATTGTGCTTTTCTACCTCATCTATCCCATGTTTATAAAGAATTGTTTTTCCTGCATTAGGAAAGTCAATGAAAGAATAGGGTGCAGCCTTCTCATCATTCCAAAATGGCTCACTATCAAAGTTCTTCCAGCCATAGTCATGCATTTGGACAGCGTAAAGTACAGATTGTTTTAAAGAATGATCTGGAAAAAACTTTGTTTGAACAGATTCAATCATTTTTTTAGAAACCGCTGCATGGTCATGCTGACGAATCATGATAAAATCTCTTTCACTTTCTCTAATAATCATTTTTAAACTCCTTTCAAAAATCCTTTACCTATAGTATAGAAGATACCCCTTCAGCAAAAAATAAATCCGAATGATTGACAAGACACTTAATTCATTATATATTAGTTACATAAAGTAAGTTAGTTGAAAAAGGTAATAAATCAGAAGGGTGAATATAGATGGAAAAAAAGTTTTTTAACAAGCCTACAATTTACGTAGGGGAGGTCAATATTAATGTTACAAATTTAGAGCGATCTTTAGACTTTTACCGTGACTTTTTAGGTTTTAAAGTACTAGAGCAAACAGGAGAACAAGCTGTATTAACAGCAGATGGTGAGAATCCGCTCCTTACAATTGTGCAGCCTGCAAATGTCATGCCAAAACAAGAAAGAACAACTGGTTTATATCATTTCGCAATTTTACTGCCAAAGCGTGCAGATTTAGCTGCTCTGCTTCAGCATATTGTAGAAAAATCTGGTGGTAATATGCGCTTGGGCGCGTCTGATCACTATGTTAGTGAAGCGTTATATTTTGATGATCCAGATGGAAATGGAATTGAGATTGCAGCTGACCGTGATTCTGCTAATTGGGAATGGACGGGAAGTCAGGTTTCAATGGCGACTGTTGCACTTGATGCAGAAGGGTTGCTTAGAGATATGAATGCTCCTTGGCAAGGGATGCCTGAAGAAACTGTCATAGGTCATATTCATTTACATGTTGCAGATATTGAAAAATCACGCAGCTTCTATGTCAATGGAATTGGCTATGATATTGTTACAGAATTTCCTGGTGCTCTATTCTCATCACATAATGGTTATCATCATCATATTGGAATGAATACATGGAATGGGGAAAACGCGCCACAGCCAAGTCCGAGCAGTGTAGGGTTAAATTGGTATTCACTTGTCTTTCCAGATGAAGCGAAGAGAGAAGAGACATTGGAAAGGTTACGGGGAATGAATGTAAAGATAACTAAGATAGAAAGTGACTTCTTTGTTGAAGATCCCTCAGGCATTAAAATACGCTTTGTCATTAAGTAATAATAAAAAAACGTTGGAACAAAAGAAATATAATTTAAAAAAATCCGAACGATACTTTAAATTCGTTCGGATTTTAAGTGGAATCCTGATTACTTCAATTCAGTGCTTTACGGACACCTCTGGAAAATCGCAGCCCGAATACACTTCGCTTTCCAGGGGCGGCTGGTGAGCCACTCGCGCTAACGCACTCGCAGTCTCACCTAGGCCTTTCCTCCCCTAGGAGTCTTCGTGTATTCGGGCTGCTAAGTGCTGATTAGCTTATTTTGCGTTCTAATTATAGTTATAAAAGAGTGGCTCCTTATCTTAAGCTATCAGCTGAAATACCTTTATGTGTATGCTTTAAAATAGTTTAGTGAGATTAACATGCATATCCTGCCAAAATTCAATGAAATAACCGTTAGTATTTGGACTGCGGACTTCCAGCCAATAGGGTAGAAGGCAAATCTAAAGTTACCCTGAATTAAGATAATCAGCACTTTCTATCGACTATGAATCATTTTCCAGTTATAAAAAGTTAACATTTAAAGCTCTTTATTCGATAATGTTCTTCTTTTATTTGGTTGGTATTGGTTAAATCCCAACCTCTTTAGTACTTATTAATTACTGACTTCTTCATCCAGTGGAAATGTGGACCTCCAAAAGGAGATAATTAGACAATGAGACTAATATTACTCTAAATTTAGGAATACAAGAGTCAATTTAAAATCCGAACGAAAATGAGATATCGTTCGGATTTTAATCTATTATATTTCATTTGCCCAGGCTTTTTATAATTCTTCTAACGCAGCAGATTATTATTTATACCAAGCAGTTGCTGCATTTACTTCATTCATTGTTAATTGATGTCCACGATTTTCCCAATGCAGTTCAACCTCAGCGCCTGCATTAGCCAGAAGCTTATTCAATTCCTCTGACTCTTGTGGCGGACAGATTGGATCATTTGTCCCCGCTGCAATAAATACGCGTTTTTCTGCAAGGTTTGGCAGCTTAATTCCTCTTCTTGGTACCATGGGGTGGTGCAAGATAGCGGTTTTTAACGCATTTTCATAATGGAACATGAGGCTTGCGGCAATGTTTGCACCGTTTGAGTAGCCAACAGCAGTAATATTAGTGCGGTCAAATTCATATTTCTCAGCAGCCTCATCAAGGAAATTATTTAATTCGGTTGTACGGAAAATCAAATCCTCTTCATCGAAAACACCTTCAGCAAGTCTTTTGAAGAATCGAGGCATGCCATTTTCAAGTACATTTCCACGAACACTTAGGACATTTGCATCTTTATCAATAATTTCAGCTAAGGGCAATAAATCATGTTCATTGCCTCCGGTTCCGTGCAATAGAAGTAATGTTGGTCTTGATGAATCATTTCCTTTTTGGAATACATGTTTCACTTTTTGTATTCTCCCTTCTTATCAATCTCTTTTTTGGACAATTATTTCGGTCTTTCAATAGTGAAAACCTCGCCAACTTTTGCATAATCATGGCCAGCAAGCCGGCTCATAGCCTGCAGCTCATTGTAATTTATCTTTCCTGCTTCATAAATATGTTCAGCAATATGGAATCTTTCAATTCTTCCAATGATAAAGTCAGCAGTTGTTTTTCCATCTGGTCCGAGTTCTATTGCTCTTTCCAGCTTACATTCAAACCGTACTTTGGCATTTTCCACAGCTGGAACATCAATTGTTTCGCTGTCGATAAGCACTAGATTTGTAATATCAATTTCACTTCTCTCGGGGGGCAGGGTTGCTGCGGTTTTATTTATTTCTGTAACATTGTCTTCATCAACGATATGAATGACAAATTTGCCCGTTTCAATAATATTTCTCGCTGAATCCTTTTGAATGCCATTATTGCGCTGAAACGAAACAGACAGCATTGGCGGATCTGTCGCAGCGATATTAAAATAGCTGAAAGGTGCTGCGTTGACAATCCCGTCTGGTGATATACTAGTTACAAATGCAACCGGGCGGGGGATAACAGTGCCAATCAGCAGCTTATAGTTTTCTCTCTCTGTATTATCTCTTGGGTCAAAGGAAAGCACATAAATCCTCCTTTATTTATGTCCTTTATTATCATTCACCCCTGGTAATTTAATAGGGATAAGTGATTGAACGAGTGTTTCACGATGTGCTTCATATTGTGGAGGTAATTTTAATTCACTCCCCAGTGATTCAGGTGCTTCATCAACTGTGAAACCCGGAGGATCCGTAGCAATTTCGAATAAAATTTCCCCATATTCCCGGAAGTAAATGGCATTGAAATAATTACGGTCTTTTACTTCTGTTGCCATATAGCCCGCTTCTCGAACTGTTTTCTGCCAGTCAAGATGGTCTGCCTCGTTTTCAGCACGCCAAGCAATATGATGGACTGTTCCGACACCCATTTTTCCACGCGGCATGGGAAATTTACGAACATCAATTACATTGCCGATATCTCCGAAGCTTTTGAAACGTACAATATCAGCTTCTTCACCAACTCTTTCAAGTCCCATTACTTCTGTAAGTGTCTCCATTGTTTTTTCTGGTCGTACAGAATAAAGAGTTGCACCGCCGAATCCTTTAATTGCGTACTCAGGTTTAATATCTCCAAAGCTCCAGCCATTTTCTTTGCCTGATTCTCTTTCAACAAGTTCCAGTTTTAAGCCATGAGGGTCATTGAAACGCAAAGAGGTTTCTCCAAAGCGCTCCGCTTTAGTATAATGAATGTGGAAGCTTTCTAATCTCTTTTCCCAAAAATCCATTGTATTTAGAGGGATGACATAGGATGTTACTCCTGTTTGGCCGCCGCCAACTGCACCTGGATAAGCATTTGCCCACGGGAAGAAGGTGATTATTGTTCCGGGTTCACCAGCCTCATTTCCAAAATAGAGATGGTAGGTTCCTGGATCATCAAAATTCACTGTTTTTTTAATCATGCGAAGACCTAATACGCCAGCATAGAAATCTGTATTTTCTTGAGGATGACCAACAATTGCAGAGATGTGGTGAATTCCAGCTGTTTTCTTCATTAGATGATTTCTCCTTTTTTACCAATCATTTTAACAGTATCAATCAATATTCTCTTGTTTTCATCTGTTATATCAGTAAATAATTCTTCAATCATTTTCTGGTGTTTAGGGAAGATTTCATTCATTACATCATTCCCTTTTGGTGTAATCTCGATATAAACAACACGACGGTCTTCTGTGCAATGTATTCTTTGCAAGTAGCCGTTTTTCTCCAGTTTATCGATAACATAGGTAATCGATCCAGTGTTGATTAATACTGCTTCGGAAATTTGTTTAATTGTTTGTCTGCCTTTATGATATAGAGCTTCAAGAATAGCGAAGTCAGAAGTTTTCATACCATGATCTGCGATATCTTTTTTTACTAGTTCTTCTAATGTTTTTGATGCTTTCATAATAACAACAAAAGCCTTTAATGATAAGTTTTCACTCATTGTTATTTCTCCTTTCGAATAAACTAAAAAACAATATACTGAATTACGAATTACTTAATTAATTATATTATAAGATGTATCTCTTGGACTGTCAAGCGTTCCTATATAGGGTGATGCTAGTTATTCTGCTTTACTTAACTTGAGCATTTGCATGCGTTTATTAAATAAAGCAGGGTATGAAAGAAATCCAAGCATAATGCTTGTGACCGCAGCAGTAGTCAGCAATAGGAAAAGAATGAGCAACTGAAATTGTACAGCTTGTACAGGGTCTGCTCCTGCGATAATCTGTCCGCTCATCATACCAGGAAGCTGCACAAGTCCAATTGTCTTTTGGCTTTCTATTGTTGGAATCATACTAGCTTTAATCGATGTGATTAAAGCATGATGAATGGCTTGCTTTGGTGTGCCGCCAAGCGATAGGATCAGCTCTGTTTCGTCTTGTCGAGCTTCAATTTCTGCAGTAAAGCGATTTAAGAAAAGAATGGACAGAACCATGGAATTCCCCACGACCATTCCGCTGATTGGTATAATATATTGTGCTTCTGCAGGTGTGATGGCAAAACCGAGAAGGATAGTTTGTGTCAATACTTCTACAAATGTGAATGTAAGTATTAACTTCCACGTAATGCCTTGAATGGAAGCGCCTTTTTTTCTTGCGTTATGGGTTGCCGCTCCAATCATTAGTGCAATCATCAGAATGATATAGATAAAATTATCTGCTTCAAATACAAATGTAAGTATGTATCCAACCGCAAGCAATTGGACAATGGATCGAATCGTTGCGATGATTGTATCTTTACCGAGCCCGAGCTTCAATGTTTTTGTGAGTAAAAGCGGAATGAGCACAAAGATAAGTGCTAAAGATAATGTTAGAAAGCTCATTGAAATTCCCCCTTTACAAAGCGGCGCACCTGTTCCGTCTGGGGATTAAATAATAGATTGCTGTTACCAGATTCCAATAACTCCCCATTCATCATTACCCAAGCTTCGTCACCGATTTGAGTCGCTTGTCTGAGATTATGGGTAATCCAGATAATAGTTACATTGAATTCCTTATTAATTCGTACTATTAATTCCTCAATTTCTTGCTTTGAAATCCGGTCAAGTGAGGATGTTATTTCATCAAGAAGTAATATTTTAGGCCGGTTAATCAATGTCCTGGCAATAGATAACTTTTGCCGTTCCCCGCCAGAAAGCTCTTTTACATTTTTCTTTAGCAAGCTTGGTTTTAAACTGACGGAAGATAGGAGGGTGTTAGCTTCATCTTTTGTCAGCCGTTCTCCTATAATTTCCTTAGGCAGAGAGAGATTTTTAAATACAGTACCACTCAGCATCGTTGCACTTTGCAATGCAAGGCCGATTTTTCTTCTAAGTAAAGTTGGTTCATAGCTTTGAATACTCTTTCCTTCAATTAATATATCCCCTTTAGTTGGTGAAATCAGTCCATTGCACAGACGGAATAATGTCGTTTTTCCCGCTCCAGATGGACCGACCAGTGTAGTGATTTTTCCTTTTGCAATAGAACCAGATAGTCCTCTAATAATTTCGGTCGGCCCATCCGTATAATAAACATGATGAAATTCGATTGCCTTTTCCATAGAAGTATTCCTCTTTCAAATGTATTCGGTATTATATAGAGTTTACCAAAAAGACTATTACTATAATAGAGAAAAAGCAGAAGGCACTAAACGTCTGCAGTGAAGTTTTTTAGCAACAAAAAGCACTTCACTTGAAATTGTGAATATTTGAACATATAATAGAATATGATAGAAACATTAATGAGAAGGGATGATTTAAATGACATTTCCTGCATTAGAAGGTAAAGTTGCTATTGTAACTGGAGCAGCGATGGGTATGGGGAAAGCAACTGCAGAGCTTTTTGCTGAAGCCAAGGCAAAAGTAGTTATAGCTGACTTCAATGAAGAAAAAGGCCAAGAAGCTGTTGAGGAAATTAAAGCTGCTGGTGGAGATGCTTCCTTTGTAAAGGTAGATGTTTCTAACTCTGAAGAAGTACAGGCAATGGTGAAATTTGCTGTCGATACTTATGGCAAGCTTGATGTAGCAGTAAATAATGCTGCATTAACTCCGGATGATAAACCGGCTGACGAATTTGATGAAGATTATTGGGATCGCTTAATGTTAGTAGACCTGAAAGGTGCTGCATTATGCCAAAAATATGAATTACAGCAAATGAAAAAACAAGGTAATGGCGGATCAATCATTAATATTTCATCTGTAAGTGGCTACCGTCCACAACCGAATAATATTGCATATGTTGCAGCTAAGCATGGAGTAGTCGGTATGACGAAGGTTGCTGCATTAGAAAATGGTCAATATAACATTCGGGTCAATTCTGTAGCACCGGGAGCGATTGATACACCGATGCTTCGTGGCGCATTAGAACAATTTGGTCTAGATGAAGAAACATATGCTCCACAGTTGAGTCTATTAAACCGTTTTGGACAAGCTAGAGAAATTGCTGAAGCAACTTTATGGTTAGCTTCTGATGCATCTTCTTATATCACTGGTACAACGATTCATGCTGATGCAGGTTATACAAGTCGTTAATTATTTCTATTTATGAGCCCGGAGTTAATCCGGGCTTTTTTGTAGAGGGATGGAGCGTGTTGTAGTGTGTTTTCTCTTCGGCATCCAATCCAGCGGGGATTCCTTCACGCTCTCCTAGATATCGTCCCCAAACCTTTGGATCTCAGAAATGCACATTTAAATAAGTTTTCATCTGTGTAACTGGCAGAGTCGACACCCCAGTGAATCTCAGAACCGGATTCTTTCTCACTTCCATTTTATTCTTCAGGCAGTTCTGCTGGAGCCTGTTCTTCTCCAATTGAATTTTCCCTCCGTATTTATAGCAGTTTATAAAAGGGCATGGACAGTGGTGAATGTTGAGTTTTTAGATGAAATTAAATATCGGAAAAAATAAGTAGGTGTGAAGTTTTATTAACGACTTGAGTGAAAAATAGACGTGCAGAGAGAGGGATTTATCTCTGCACGTCTACTAATAGGATAACCTTAAAATGCTAATATAAAGGGGAAGGGTTTCTCATTACACATTTAGGAAATAGAGACCTGTTCAATCATTCAATAATTTGCGTTTTTTTCGAATGAGCGTTTCGAATTCCTGCTCGAGTGCCTCTGAAGGCTCTATGCTCAGCTTACCAAGCACTTCTGTTATTTTATTTTCGATAACAAGCAGCTGCTGTTCCTTAGTGTCCATTGCAGGCTTTGGTTTATAATTTTTAAATTGTTCATAGTTTCCATCAAAGGTGGTGAGCTTCTCGTTAGTGATAGCAAAAATGCGGTCAGCTATATTACCGATGAATGTTCGATCATGTGAAACGAGAAGCACGGTACCTTCATAATCAATCAGCAGCTGTTCAAGTGCTTCAACAGCATCAATATCAAGAAAGTTCGTTGGTTCATCAAGTATCAATGTATTACAATCACTGACAAAGAGCTTTGCAAAGGCAACCTTTACTCTTTCACCACCGCTTAGTACATTAACTTCTTTATAGACGGAATCACGAAAGAAATGCAGTCTTGCTAGAACGGTTCTTACTGTAGTTTCATCTTGAATCGAAGTGGACATCACATTTTCCAGGATTGTTTCATTCGTTTCCAGAATATCTAAATTCTGACTAAAGTAAGCATACTTCACAGCAGGAGAAACAGAGATTCCAGCATCTCCTCTAATAATCTTCTTGATTAAAGTAGTCTTCCCTGTTCCATTGTTGCCGAGTAAAGCTACCTTATCTCCGCCTTTAATATGGAAATCAGCTGCATTCCATAATGTTTTTTCGCCAATCTCCCCGGGAATATTCTCGGCACGGATAATAAACCGGCCCTTTAGTGCTTCCTCATTCGGCAGCAGCATTTTAATTTTTGGCTGCTCTCTAATCTTCTCTGCTTTCTCTAATTTATCAATTCTTGTTTCAATTGATTTTGCCGCTTGCTGCAGCTTTTTTTGTTTTTTAGCAAAATATGGCTTTGCTCCCGTAATTTTAGCTTCGGATTTGCTTACGTTTTTCGGTTTTCTTGTTGCACGCTGTGCTTTTTGTTCCTTGAGTTCCAATGCATTCTCCAGCTGTTGCTTCTTTTGCAGATAACTTTCATAAGCTGCTTCCTGCTGCCGGATTTTCAGCTCTTTTTGCTCTGCATAAGCGGAGTAATCCCCTTTATATACAGTTACCTTTCCATTATCAATCTCCCAGATTGTCTGGCAGATTGCATCAAGAAAAGCACGGTCATGTGATACAAGAATAATTGCGCCATGATAGCGAGAAAAATTCTTTTCAAGCTTTTCAATTTTTTCTGTATCCAGGTTAGTCGTTGGTTCATCTGCAAGCAGTAATGCTGCTTTTTCAGAGAGTGCCTGATCAATATATTTTTGTGTTACTTCTCCACCGCTTTTTATTGTATTTGTATCTTTCAGCTGGGGGAGAAGGGAAGAAGTGGTGTTTCCACCAATCTTTCCTGACTGTGCCTGCTTCTTGCCTGCAATGATCTCAAGCAGGCTTGTTTTTCCAGTGCCATTTTTACCGACAAGTCCAATCCGTTCCTTTGCATGTATTTGTAAATGCTCAATTTCAAAAAGGATATGGCCCTGTATTTCATATTTTAATTGATTGATTTCGGTGATAACCATTCATATCAGCTCCATTTTTAGGCATAAAAAATGCCCCTAATGATAGCTTCAGAATAGGAGACAAGAATAAATAGACAAGGGAATCCCTTGGCAACATTACTTCAATTATTCAATCCTATTCCGAAACAAGAATGATGCATGAGAAATAAGCAGACCTTGGCTGCTGCCGACTCATTCATTAATTCTAAAGTTCGTTTCGCTTTTTAAAATAGGATTAGTTTTTCATGTTCCCTTAGTTCACCCTTTCCAATTGTCTTTACACGTGTATTGTAGCACAAGAAAATGGAAAAAGACACCCCAATTATTTCAGAGATGTCTTTTTCCTCCTCCGCATATTGCCAGAGGTTGCACGCGGAAAATTTCTTCCATTTTTGATGAGGACGGAATTTCTTAGCCCGTCTTGATTTTACTTTTACTGTTTTCTTTCACAATAGCATGGTCTTGCAAATTGCGTTAAAAACTTGTAAGTCATCAAATGTACAGATGACAGTCTAAATAGCACTTCTGCAGCAAGAAAGTTCCATGCTTTCTTATCTGCCAAAAAATCACTTTACCTTTTTAACATAGAGATTTTCATCCCTTTTTAATACTGACGGGTATTCCCAATCCGCCATAAAGCAAATTTTCCGCCAAGGCTGTGCATTTCTCTATTAAAAATTGCTTTTTGACAAGTTGTGAGCTAATTCAATACAAGTTGTCTGTCGGCTTTTTTTAATAGTAGTTCACCTTGTATTATTACTATACCCTTTTCCTGAAATATGAAACCTTTAAATATAAAAAAGTAAAAAATTCCTTTACAAAGAAGTTTGCTTGCTTTATATTATAGATACCTAATTATTCTAGGTAGGTGAGAATATGTTTAATCGAGAATTAGTAAAAGGCAGTACATCCTTGCTTGTGCTCCAACTGTTAAATGAACGCGATATGTATGGCTATGAGCTGGTTAAAGAAATGGATACAAGAAGTAACCATAGCTTGCAAATGAAAGAGGGCACGCTATACCCAGCACTTCACAAGATGGAAAAACAAGCATACATTGAACATTATTGGAAGCATCAAGAAAAGGGACCTGCTCGTAAATATTACCGAATTACAGAAGAAGGCAAGGAAATCCTTGAAGAGCGTACAACAGAGTGGCACCGCTATGTTCAAGTGATGAACAATCTCATTGGAAGAAATGAAATATGAATGATGAGGCACAGCAATTTCTGCAAGAATTAGCAAAAGAGCTGGTGAATGATTCAAAAAAGGATGAAATCATAGCGGAATATACAATGCATGTGCAGGATTTACTGGCAGACACGAGTATAGAAAATATTTCTGTCTATGATTTCCTGGTTGATCGTCTTGGTTCACCAGAAGAGCTTGCAGCATTGTGGAAGGAAGAAAGGTCTGTCACACCAAGAAAAATGCAGCGGCTTTTTGTGCTTTTGAATATTGCGTTATTTTTAAGTGGTGCTATATTTACGATAGGATATAATGTACTCGAATGGAATTGGCTTGAAGCGTTATGGAAAACATTAACTGAAGCAACTACCATTGTTATTTTATTTTACATGTTATTTTGGGGTTTGCTTGGCTATGAAATTGGTAAAGCATTTGGTGCCCGGGGAAGAAAAATCTTAAATCGCACATTTGTTATTTGTGTGATACCTAATTTATTGCTCATGTATTTAATTGTTTTTCGCTTAATTCCTTATGAATGGTTTGATCCATTATTAAATGGTTCATTTATTCTTATTTGTATTTTTTCAACTGCCGCGCTTTATCCGATTAGCTGGTTAGGATATCGCTGGGGAAGAAAGGCATCAGTTTAAAACGGGCTGAATGTGAATAGAAGGTGCATCAGTCCGAAAATGAATCATAATTTACACCTATGTACATAGTATATCTATATACATAGGATATCTATGTGCATAGGAGCGTTTTTGTGATGAGTATAGGAACAAAACAAAGAGATTGGATATTTCTGTTAGCTTGTTTAGGGCTTGGAGTATTGGCAGAACGAAGCTTTTTTAACGGAAGAATTGGAATCTCCTATATCATTTTTATAGCAGCATTTTATGCAGTGCTATTCTTGCGTTTCCGCTTTTCTTTTGAGCATCGGCGGATCGGTCTTTTATTAATGACAGGGATTTGGATTTTAGCTGGCGGATATTTGTTTTTTGACAGCACGGTTTTTAGCGTATTGAATGTCCTGGTTATACCTGCAGTTGTGTTTTTCCAAATTGTTTTAATCACAAGCCCGGGAAAGTTGAACTGGAGTAAGCTTTCATTTGTGAAGTTAGTGACTGCTAAGCTGCTTGATGCGCTTAGCTACTTAGTTCATTATTTAAGCATAATCAGCAGAAAGCTTCTGCGGCGCAAAAAACGGGAAGGAAGCAATGTTCTTCGTCAGATGTTTTTTGGGGCAGTCATTGCGTTACCACTGTTATTCATCATTATTCGCTTATTGATGTCTGCGGATGATATGTTTCATGATCTCATGCTAAAATTGTTCTTTTTACGTTTTGAATTTAGCGTGATTGATATTGGAGTTCGTACGGGAATTATTCTTGTTGCGACATTGTTCTTCTTTTGTATTTTTCAAGTGCTTGGCAGAAGAACGAAGCGGGAACTTGAAATAAAAGAAGTTTCAGGCAGGAAGGCCATGCCAGGTGTCATGGCTGCAACGATTCTGACATCGCTTAATACCGTATATTTATTATTTATAGCCGTGCAATTCAGCTACTTCTTTAATGGTGGCTTACAAGAAGGATTCACGTATGCAGACTATGCTAGAAAAGGTTTCTTTGAACTGCTAGTCGTTACAATGATTAACTGGACGATTCTAATTGGCTTCTTAAAACGTGTGAAGCCGGAAAGCAAAGGATTAAAAGTTTTTGTAAAAAGCCTTTATTCTGCTTTAATTATTGAGAGTGGCATTCTGCTGCTATCCGCCTATCAGCGTTTAAGCCTTTATGAGGAAATGTATGGCTATACAATCGACCGCTTGCTTGCACATTCTTTTATGTTATTTTTAATTGTGATTTTTGCTTATACGTTCATTCGCGTATGGCTGGAGAACTTATCATTACTGCACTTTTATCTAATCAGCGGGTTTTTGTTTTATACAATCTTAAATGTAATTAACCTGGAAGAAATTATTGTGGAGAATAATTTGGGGCGCTATGAGGAAACCGGAAAAATAGATATTTATTATTTAGAATATCTTGGAGCAGAAGGAATGAAAGGGCTGGTTTCGCTTTATGAGCAAGACCCTGATTATCCCGAGTTAAAGCAGTTATTATATGAAAAAAAATCAATTTTGCATGACTCGGATATAGAATCTTGGCAAGGTTTTAACTTTCCTAGAAAAGAAGCAAAAGAAATGTTAGAAGAGCTTGAGCTCTAAACCTTATTGGAGGTGGAACCATGGTATCACGTATGCCGAAACATGTAGGCATTATAATGGATGGCAATGGAAGATGGGGAAAAGCAAATGCACTGACAAGAAGTCAGGGTCATTATGCAGGAGTTCAAGCGATGGAAAAAGTAATTGATGCGAGTATTGCTTTCGATATTGAGGTATTGACCTTATATGCATTCTCATCAGAAAACTGGTCTCGTTCAAAGGAAGAAGTAAATTATTTAATGCGGCTTCCTATCCGTTTTTTCAAGCAAAAGCTGCCTGAATTCATAAGACGAAATGTAAAAATATTGATATCTGGTAACATTGATGGACTTCCTGCAGCAACGAAAAAAGTTTTGATGCGCGCGATAGAGGAGACGAAAAAAAATACTGGATTGATAGTTAATTTTGCTTTTAATTATGGTGGAAGGGCTGAAATCATTCGGGCGGTACAGCAAGTTATACGTGAAATGCGTGAGCAGAAGCTGGAGCTGAATGAAGAATTAATTGGACGTTATCTCTATACGAGCGGTTTGCCTGATCCTGATTTGATTATTCGGACAGGAGGAGAACAACGGTTAAGTAATTTCCTGCTCTGGCAAAGTGCAATGACGGAACTGTATTTCTCTGATGTGTATTTTCCTGACTTTGGCGAAGAACATTTAAGGGAAGCATTGTATGAATATCAGCAAAGAAAGGCAATTTATGAATTTGCTGATGTATACCCGTCAGCAAGGTAATCCGAGAATATAACCCTAAAAGCAAGCAGTTGGTAATTTCACTGCTTGCTTTTACTTTGTCTCAAGCAATTTAATAAATTTTTCTCTGAATAGTGCTTTGTCATCTTTCGTAAATGCTTTTGGTCCCTTCGTACGCTGGCCAGCTTTTCTCGCTTGAGCACTTAAATACCTTGTTTGAAGCAGGTCATCGATATTTTTATTCGTATACATAAATCCTTTATGATGCATAACAGCGCATCCTTTGGCAAGAGCGAGTGATGCTAAACCATAATCCTGTGTAATTATAAGATCGTTCTTTCCAGCCAGCTTCATAATGCGGTAATCGGCTGCTTCACTGTCATTATCGACGTAGATTGTTTCCACACCGGCTGGGTGCTCTTGAAGTGAAAAGTGTGAAATACTCGTTACAAGTGTGACTTCTAATTCTCTTTTGGCTGCTTCTTCAATAATGATATCTTTTACCGGGCAGGCATCTGCATCAACAAATATCTTCAAAGCCATCCCTCCTCTAATTATTCTTCCTATAGCATATCAAACCCGTTCCTAACTATACCAACTTAAAGAAAAAAGTGCTGCTAAAATGTTAGCGGTCCTATTGTATTCTAGGGAATTTTATTATATAGCCTTAATTACTCCTCCCAGCCCTGTACTTTATCAATATGATGCTTTTGAAAAAGAATTTTCTTTTACACAGCTTATTGATGATAAACAAAATGAAGAAACATTAGATTCATTCTCTATTTATACGGGGGAGTATGTGTTGTATCTAACCGTGCCGGAAAACAAAAAAATAATGATTGATTCAAACATTTATTACGAGTATATTGATTAAAAAAAAGGAATACTAGGCTCTGGCCCTAGTGTTCCTTTTAAGTATGAATAATGCGAGTACAACAGCAGTTACGCCACCGAGGAGTTTTCCGATAATCATGGGAAGGACCATTTCCGCATTAATTCCTGCCACAAAGCCAAGGTGGCTGCCGAATACGAAGGCGGCACTGACACCAAAGGCAACGTTGATAACTTTGCCGCGTGGGTCCATATCTTTCATAAGCGCAAGCATTGGAATAATATGGGCAAGTGAAGCAATCATTCCTGCTGTTGCAGTTTCATTCATGCCGAGAAATGTCCCCAGTTTTTCTAATGGCCGTTTGAGTGCCTTTGAGATAAATCGTACCATTGGAAAAGCACCAGCAATGAAAATCGCAATTGTTCCAACGATTTGAATCCCTTCTTCTATTGGAGCAAGATTTGGAATCACAACAAATCCTGTTAACGTCTCGACAACAATCGCAACAAGACCGACTATTGCTGCAATCTCTACAAACTTTCCAAATATGGAAAAGCACTTAATCATCAAGTCTGGTTTTTTCCAAATACCAAATCCAATTAAAAGGGAAATGATAATAGTTGGGAACAAGTTTCTTAATAGCATTTCCAGCTCAAACCCTGCTGCAAGTCCACCGGCAAGTGTTCCGATTGGAATGGTCATCAGCCCGATGAGGATTCCTTGAGCAAAGTAATTTTGATCCTCTTTTTTGATAATACCTAATGCAACGGGAATGGAAAAAACAATGGTAGGTCCAATTGTTGTTCCAAGCAGCACCCAAGCGAAGAGTCCGGCTTCAGGAGTGAGCGCCATTGTTTCTGCCAGCGCATGTCCACCCATGTCAATTGCTAGAATTGTATTCGCAAATGTTGCCGGGTCTGCGCCAATTAAACCATAGACAGGTGTAATAACGGGGAGGAGCACTGCCGCGATTACTGGTGCCAATGAGATAATTCCAATCATAGCCAAAGCAAGTGATCCCATTGTCATCAGTCCAGCTGTAAACCTCTCGCCATAGCCAAAGCGATTACCAAGAATTTTATCGATTGCTCCAATAATAAAAAAGAAAACGACAATGTATATAATTATTTGATCCATATAAATGATGTGCTCCATTTCTTCCGGTGTGGTGTATAATTATGTCTATTTTATTATGCAGGGAATCTTTATACAACTATAATTTTCTATTTGATAGTTACTGTTCATTCACTTCATATCCTGTTAATATTACATTACTGGGAATAAATAGGGAAGCAGCTGTAAGGAGGTTACTGAATATGGATGGAAGAAATAGAGGAAATATTAAACCTGGCTTACGTGTGCGAATTGTACAAAAGCAGGATCAGCGCTCAGGAAAGCTGACAGAAGGTGTAGTTGCTAAAATATTAACAAACTCGTCCACACATCCACATGGGATTAAGGTAATGCTGGATAATCAAATTGTCGGCAGGGTAAAGGAAATTATTGACTAAGAGTGTATTCAATAGAAAATGGCAGATGTAAGACATTAGCCTCTCATCTGCCAAAATTCGTATTAAAAAATCTGCAATGCTTAATCAAATTTACCAAATAAACTGTTTAGTCCCTCACTCATCGTTGGGTGAGTAAAGATATTGTCACGTAAAAATGTGTATGGCATATTGGCTTCCATTGCTACCCTTACAATATTAATCATTTCGCTGGATTCTGCACAGAAAAGCGTGCAGCCAAGAATTTCTTTTGAGTCTGGATTAACTAATGCTTTTAAGAGACCATTTGGCTGGTTATTAATTTTCGTTCTGGGAATTGCAGCAGCAGGTATTGACGCTGCTTTATAGGTAATATTCTTTTCCTTCGCTGTTTTTTCATTTAACCCGACATGTGAAAGTACAGGCTCCACAAAAATAGAATAAGGAATATTTTTCCGTTTATCTAAGTTATACGCTCCATCACCTAAAATTTGGGAGCGAACAATTCGATAATCATCTAAGGAAATATAAGTAAATTGCGGACCGCCATTTACATCCCCGAGTGCCCAAATATGATCAGCACTTGTTTTTAGATTCTCATCAACTTGTATTGCCCCATTCTTGTCTCGCTTGACACCAGCTTTATCTAAGTTAAGTCCCTCTGTATAAGGTTTTCTTCCAGTTGCAAGGAGTAAAGCTGCCGCAGTGAGCTCTCCTTGAGCACCGTCCTTACTCTCATGTGTAATCTTTATTCTTTCCTCATAATTTTTAACTGCTACTGCTTTACTGCTGTGAATAATCGTAATACCTTTGTCTTTCAAAATCTTTTCCAACGATTCAGCAATATCCCGATCTTCATTTTTCATGAATTCGTCTGAACTATCGATAATTGTTACCTGGGAACCGAAATTGGCATAAAGCATGGCAAATTCTAGCCCAATTGTGCCGCCGCCTACAATGACAAGTTCTTCTGGCAGCTCTTTTACTTGTTGTAATGTGGTAGATGTATAGATGTGATCGGTATCCTCTATACCATCGATTGGTGGAATCACTGGTTCTGAACCAGTGTTAATAATAAAATTATCTGCAGTTAACTCCAGTGTTTCAGTTGCAGATTCTAAATGAATTTGTTTATCTGAAACAAAACTTGCTTTTGCAGTGTAAACCATTACGGACTCTTGATCAGCAAGGTTTTTATAATTATTTTCTCTTAATGACTTTGTAACTTTATCTTTACCCTCGATTGCTTGTTGATAAAAAGTTTTCATATCATTGTCACCCTGCTTTTGTTCAGCATAGTGAACCAGATATTTAGTTGGGATACAAGCAATATTAATACATGTACCGCCATACATTTCTTCGGATTGCTCAATCATTGCAACGTTTTTTCCTTTAGAAGCAAGGTCTCCAGCTAAGGTTTTTCCTCCCTTGCCAAAACCAATAATTATATAATCATATTGAATCATTTTATCGCTTCCTTTCATTAAACTATTGCCGTTTTAGCTTGGAATTAAACAAAACGAAGATTATTTGTTACGATAGAAGCAAGGTTAAAATTAATTTAGATTGGAAGAGTCCGATGAGAAAAACAATTACATTAAAAATAAAACAGCAGCAGTTAAAAGCCTATCAAAATAAATACCCATTAATTAGCCGTGATGCGATACAAAATGAAAAAAACTTAACGAATGAAGGGGATCTCATTCGAATGACTGACCCTGAAGGACGCTTTCTTGGTACAGGTTATTACGGAATGCAAAATAAAGGAGTTGGCTGGATACTAAGCTGGAAAGAAAAAGATAAAATAGATCAGCACTTTTTCAAACAAAAAATCAGCGCTGCCATTGCAAATCGTCAGGAACTTTATGAGAATCAAGAAACAACTGCCTTCCGTGTATTTAATGGAGAAGGGGATGGCATTGGCGGACTGACGATTGATTATTTCTCTGGTTATTATTTAATTAATTGGTATAGCAAAGGGATTTACTCTTTCCGTGAAGAAATTCTTGCAGTTTTTGATGAATTGATTACTTATAAGGCAATCTATGAGAAAAAACGCTTTGCCACAAAAGGGCAATATGTTGAAGGTGATGACTTTGTTAAAGGTGAACAAACAGAATTTCCAATTGTTATAAAAGAAAACGGGATGAATTATGCAGTTGATTTGAATGATGGAGCAATGGTAGGGATTTTTCTTGATCAGCGAAATGTAAGGAAGACAATTCGTGATTCCTATGCACAAGGAAAGAAAGTATTAAATACATTTTCATATACTGGCGCCTTTTCAGTGGCAGCTTTATTAGGGGGAGCAGCACATACAACAAGTGTAGATCTTGCTAAGCGCAGCAGACCGCTTACAGAAGAGCAATTTGCTGTAAATGAAATCGATAGTAAAAAGCAGGATATTGTCGTGATGGATGTCTTCGATTATTTCAAATATGTAAAGCGTAAAAAGCTGATGTTTGATCTAGTTATCCTTGATCCTCCAAGTTTTGCACGTTCGAAAAAGCGTAACTTCAGTACAGTAAAGGATTATCCTTGGCTAATCGAGGAGACAATAGAAATAACAGAAAAAAATGGAATCATAGTTGCCTCCACAAATACAGCAACATTCGGAATGGCCAAGTTTAAAAAGTTAATTGATCAAGGATTTAAGAGAATGAACAGTAATTACCGGATTCTTGATGCATTTTCTTTACCGGAGGATTTCCGAGTAAGTCAATTCTATAAAGAAGGAAACTATTTAAAAGTATTGTTTATCGAAAAGCTATCTTAAAGCAGATTCACCTATTGCGGGTGAATCTTTTTTTATAAAAGAACAAGAAAACACTTGCATGAATATTAGTTTTAATGCATAATAATACAAAAGTCGATTTTATGGAGGAATGAATACATGGCGCCTGCGATAAAGAAGTTGAATACACATAATGAAGAATTATATGGGCAGGATTTTTTGACACTTGCAGATTATAGCCCTGAACAAATCAATGATTTATTGGATTTAGCTTTTTATATTAAAGCACAAAAGAAAAAGGGGATCCCCTTTGAACCGTTAAAAGGAAAAGTACTTGGAATGATATTTGAAAAATCTTCAACAAGAACACGCGTATCCTTTGAAGCTGGGACGATTCAACTTGGCGGGCAGGCATTATTCTTGAGTTCAAAAGATATGCAGCTTGGACGAGGAGAAACAATTGCAGACACCGCAAGAGTGCTGTCAGGATATTTAGATGGAATTATGATTCGTACTTACTCTCATCACGATGTGGAAGAGCTTGCTAAATATGCAACAATACCTGTAATTAATGGATTAACAGATTTGTACCACCCCTGTCAGGTATTGGCGGATCTCCAGACTATGATGGAAGTTAAAGGTGATTTAAAAGGGAAAAAGCTCGTATATATTGGGGACGGCAATAATGTGGCACACTCCTTGATGATTGGTTCTGCAAAAATGGGAATAGAAATTGTCGTTGTCGCGCCAGATGGATATGCACCTGATAAGGAAGTTGTTGAGAAAGCACAGCAATTTGCAAAAACATCTGGTGGAAAGATTACATTATGTACTGATCCAAATGAAGCAGTACAAGGAGCAGACTTTATTTATACGGACGTATGGGCAAGTATGGGGCAGGAAGAGGAGCAGGTAAAACGCAGAAAGGATTTTGCTGACTATCAGGTAAACGAATCGCTTCTTGCCAAAGCGAAAGAAGATGTGACATTTATGCACTGTCTTCCTGCTCATCGGGATGAAGAAGTGACAGAATCCGTAATTGAAGGGGGACACTCTGTCGTATTCCAACAAGCTGAAAACCGGCTTCACGCACAGAAAGCCTTAATGACGGCATTAATGAGTTAAAAAAGATTGAAAACCGAGTGTAAGCCAGGACTACCAACTGGCATACACTCGGTTTTTGATTGGAGGGGCAGCGATACATCCGACTGCTATGTGAGTGAAATTATAACCATCCGGCCAAGGCTAAACGCCTGAATGTATCCCCATCGCCGTAATCGTAATTTAAGGACTAGCAACGCGCGCCTGTTAGCTTAGTAACCGAAGCGATTTACACCTCTTCATCTAAAAATTCCACTCTCAAGCCTGTCCGATCCATCTCAAGCTCTTCGATACGATAGTCCGGCAGCACTTTGGAAAAGTGCTCAACAAAGCGTTTTCTATTCGTCTGGTGAACAAAAGAAATCATTGTTGGACCAGCTCCGCTGATAGTGGTTCCATAAGCACCTAAAATTCTTGCTTCAGATTTTATCAAATCATAATTCGGAATTAGTTCTTTTCGAAAAGGCTCATGGAAACGATCTTTTTCCATCATTTTTCCTGCAAGTGCATAGTCACCATTCAGCAGACTTGCAACAACAAGATTACTGACACCACTAGCAAGTGCAGCTTCATTTCTTGAATATTGCGCTGGCAAGACATCTCTAGCAGTATCTGTTTTCAATTCTATATCGGGAATATACACGGCAAGCATCGGGGAAAAATCAGAAAGCTTTATCCAGTCAATCTCACCGTCTATATAAGTAGAAATAATTAATCCCCCAAATAAAGCAGGAGCAACATTATCCGGATGTCCTTCCAATTCAGTTGCATATGCAAGCTTTTCTTCATCGGACAGCTTCAGCTCAGAGAGCTGGTTAGCAAGTTCAATTCCTGCAATAATTGCTGATGCACTGCTTCCAAGGCCGCGTGCTAAAGGAATACTGCTTATTTCCTCAACACGGCAGGGGGGCAGCGCTTTTCCATATTTATCTGCAGTCTTTTTAGCAACACGATAAATAAAATGCTCTTCATATGGCAAATCCGCTGCTGCAGATGGGGAGATAAATTCCCAATTCTCTTGTTGTTTAACTTTTAGAGTTAAATATATGTTTACTGCCAAGCCCATTGAATCAAAGCCAGGGCCAAGATTCGCTGAGCTGGCAGGAACTATAATTTTAAACCTATTCATCCGCTGTCAGCTCTTCAATATAGTTTTTTATAGCAGCTACATCATTTGGCAGGGAGACTGGCGCAATTTTTTGGTTGTCTTGCACAGTTTGCGGGTCTTTTAGGCCATTTCCAGTTAGCACTGCAACAACTCTACTTCCTTGTGGAATATTTCCTTGTTCACATTGCTGGATGACCCCTGCAATAGAGGCATTTGAACCAGGCTCAGCAAAGACACCTTCCGTTTTGGGAAGCAGCTGAAACGCCTCTAAAATTTCTTCATCTGTTACAGAAGTGATAATACCACCTGACTCGTCCCGTGCCGCTGTGGCGAGCTTCCAGCTTGCAGGGTTGCCAATACGGATTGCAGTTGCCACTGTCTCTGGCTGTGCAATGATTTCATCTTTCGTAATGGCTGCTGCTCCCTCGGCCTCAAAGCCAAACATTTTCGGCAAACCAGTTTGTTTTTCTTTATGATACTCTTTAAAGCCTTTCCAGTATGCACTAATATTCCCAGCATTCCCAACAGGAATGGCTAAAATATCAGGTGCACTGCCAAGTGCATCACAAATTTCAAAGGCTGCAGTTTTTTGTCCTTCAATCCGATATGGGTTTACTGAATTCACTAAAGTTACCGGTGTTGTTTCACTGATCTCCCGTACCATTGTAAGTGCTTCATCAAAGTTTCCGTCAATTTCAATGATTTTTGCGCCATAGATAACGGCTTGTGCTAGTTTGCCAAGGGCAACCTTCCCTTTAGGGATTACAATAATAGCCTGAAGTCCTGCTCTTGCTGCATAAGCTGCCGCGGCTGCAGAGGTATTCCCGGTAGAAGCGCAGATGACCGATTTGCTGCCGGCCTCTTTTGCTTTAGCGATGGCCATCACCATTCCACGGTCCTTGAAAGAACCGGTTGGGTTTGTACCCTCCACTTTTCCATATAACTCAATTCCTAGTTTTTCCGATAGATTTGGAAAATAGATGAGTGGGGTATTTCCTTCATTTAAGCTAAGTGCTGGTGTTTCATTTGTTATAGGCAAATACCTTCCATATGCATGAATTAAACCTTGCCAAGTCATTCCGCTCCATCTCCTTCTACTCGATAGTAGCTGGAAATCTCGTTAACTGCATCCAGCTTTCGCAGCTTCTCTAATAGATTCGTAAAGTTTTCTTCTGATGTTTGATGTGTGATTACAATAATTTCTGCTGTTTTATTTTTATCTTTAGGACTTTGCAGGATACGTTTCAGACTAATTTCATAATCATGAAATAGCTTAGAAAGCTGTGAAAAAACGCCAGCCTCATCTTTTACGTTCACACGCATATAATATTGAGAAAATCGCTTGCTTGCAGGCTTTAATTCTTTATCAAAATAATAATGAACAATTTGTTCACCCGATACACCAAGACGAATATTCTTAATAACTGCAACTAAATCAGAAACAATTGCTGTAGCGGTAGGGAGACTGCCGGCACCTGGTCCGTAAAACATCGTTTCACCGACTGCTTCACCATACACATAAACTGCATTGTATTCATTTTTTACTGTTGCTAATGGATGTGAATTTGATAAAAACGTTGGCAATACATGGATGTCCAGTTCCTGGTTGGTAAAGTCCGCATAGCCAATAAGCTTCATTGTATAGCCGAATTCATTCCCATGTTTAATATCTTCACTTGTAATTTTTGAGATACCCGATACTTTTACATCTCCTAAATCTACAGGTGTTGAGAAAGCCAGGCGGCCAAGAATTGCCATTTTACGTGCTGCATCAAGTCCTTCGACATCTGCCGTTGGATCAGCTTCTGCAAAACCTAATTCCTGTGCTTCCTGTAAAGCAGCATCGTAGCTCATGCCCTCTTCAGCCATTTTCGTTAATATGTAGTTTGTTGTTCCATTTACAATTCCCATTACACGCTGAATACGGTCTGAAGCAAGCCCGTCAGTAATTCCTCTTAAAATTGGAATACCGCCAGCAACACTGGCCTCATAATAAAAGTCGCATTTATTTTGTTCGGCAGCAGCATGTAATTCCGGACCGTGGATTGCAACTAAATCTTTATTGGCAGAGATTACGTGCTTTCTTGCAGCAAATGCCTTGAGAATATATTCCTTTGCTATTTCGATGCCGCCCATTACTTCGATTACAACATCAATTTCAGGGTCATTTAAGATATCCTCTGGATCAAGTGTTAACACAGATGCCTCGATATTTGCATGACGTGCTTTTTCTAAATTACGTACGAGAACGCGCTTTACTTCGACTTCTGCACCCAGCTGATGTCTGAGTTTTTCCTGATGGCTTTGGATAATATTAATTACTCCCGAACCAACGACACCAAGTCCTAATAATCCGATTGAAACCTTATTTTCCATATCATCACCCCATTGCTGCCTGAGGAAGCAGCTGAATTTTTTATATTTAATCAATTTAAACACGAAAAGAATAGGATATCAATAAGGGAATCGATAAGTTTTCCTTTAAAGCGCTTTCTTTTCGGAAAATAATGAACCATTTGTGATTTGTTTAATATTCTAGTACTAAGTTCACTAGAAAGAGGGGGAAGGGGATGAAAAATGAAGTAGTAGGCTGCTTGTTTTTCTGCTTCTTAGTTCTTGGTGTGGCACTCGGTTATTATTTTAATCATCTGCAGTTATTTAGTGTACTTGGTTTAGGATTGGGCTTAGTAATCGTATTCTTTTTTCGTAAAAAGGTGAAGTAGATATTATGAATAAAGCAGGTCGTTCTTCATAGGAGAAACAACCTGCTTTGAATTTTAATTATGTTCAAGATCAAGGAGGTATTGCTTCAGTTGAAGTCCTCCACGAAACCCGCCAAGCCCGCCATTTTTATTAATAACTCTATGACACGGAACGGCGATAAGAACTGGGTTTCTGCCAATTGCTGTGCCAACCGCTCGAATGCTTTTGGGATTGCCAATACAATCAGCTATATCGGAGTATGTCCGTGTTTCTCCATATGGTATGTTTCCAAGCATCTTCCAAACAGCAAGCTGAAAAGGGGTGCCATGAAGGTCTAACGGAAAGTCAAAGTTCTTCAGTTCACCTTCAAAATATGCTATAAATTGAGACTTATAGGGCTGAAGTATTTCTTGATTATGCTCTAATGTGAAATCAGAAATCCTTTTTTTAAACCAGTTCTCCATGTCAGCGCAGTCCTCATTAAAACCGCCAGCCCAAGATAGGCCAGCTTCAGTGGCAGCAAGTATGGAGGTTTCATTATTTACCTCCAGCATGTCGAAATATACCTTTTTTAAAAGCTTTGACAAATTGTCACTCTCCTTTTTGAAAAAGCATATAGCCTAGTGCAGGCCATATGCTTTTAAAATTAATCCTTATTTTCTTCTTTGACGATAGGATAAAATCCAAAACTTTCACCGAAATGTTTATTATATCTTGCTTTAAACTTACCAAATAAATATTGTACAAGCACTTTAAGAATTGCATAACCCGGTATACCAAGAATGACACCAACCACCCCAAATAAATTACCGGCAACCAGTAAGACAATGATGATGGTAAGCGGGTGAATTTTCATTGTGCGTCCCATAATATTTGGTGAAACAAAGTTCCCCTCTAAGAACTGTACAGCAATCCATACAATAACCATTTTTATCAGCATAAATGGAGAATCTACCATTGCAATAATCAAAGCCGGTGTAATAGCGATTGTTGGTCCCAGATATGGAACAACACTTGTAATCGCTGCGACTATTGCGAGTGTAATGGCGTAATCCATCCCGATAATTAAATAACCAATATACAACATTATCCCTATGCATGTTGCGACAATGATTTGTCCTTGAATATAAGATCCGACCTGTGTATCCATATTATGCAGAATCTGGTTCACATCTTTTCTGAACCCAGGTGGTAAGAGTTTTAAGAAATAATCTTTAAATCTCGTCCCATCTTTTAATAGAAAGAACAAAATAATCGGGAAGGTTACAATGGCAACAATGACATTTGTAACGGTAGATGCAACGTTTTGAACGCTTTGAAGTGCATTTACTACATAGCCGCCAATAATCCCAGGAATATCGCTGAAGTTATTGACAACCCAATTATAGCCTTCTTCGTAATAAGGACCAAGAAAAGAGTTCTGCACCCAAGATGTAATACTTGCTCCTAATTCAGATAAATATCTTGGGAAATTAGCAGCTAATTCTTTAACCTGTGTTTCGATTGAAGGAGCAGTAAGTAAAACTAATCCTGTGATAATACCGCCAATTGCAAGAATAATAATTAAAATTCCCCAAATCCGCTGGATGCGTAATCTTTCCAGTAAATTAACGATTGGATTTAATAAATAATAAGCAATGAAAGCTAAAATTAACGGGGGAGCAACAGTTGAAAAAATTACGAAAAATGGATGGAAAACAAACGCAACCTTATTATAAATAAAAATGGTCACACCAATTAACGCTAATAAAGCAAAAAGAAAAAATAGATTTTTTCCTCCTAGAAAATTGATAAATCTAGTAGTCTGTTTCATAGTTTACCCCTTTTGTTAAGTTGTCAAATAGTAGAATAACTTGTTCATATTATAACCTAATTTTCGCACAAGGAAAACACAAAGTCACCAAAGCTGATACAAACTCCTGATTAATTTAATTCAGTATTTTGCCCCTCTGGAAAATCGCAGCTCGAATACACTACGCTTTCCGTGGGGGCTGGTGAGCCACTCGTGCTAAAGCACTCGCAGTCTCACCGATGCCTCTTATCCCACAGGAGTCTCCGTGTATTCGAGCTGCTTCGTGCTGAAAATATTATTTAGTGTTCTTATTGAAGTAACAAAATAAAAATAAAAAAACTTGTTGGGATTACCTCTGAAATTATGACAGTGTGTAGTCAAAAAATAATATTAGAATAATTAACGTGCATATCTTCTGACATCATTCAATGAGATAGATCTCTGTTTTTTCTGGGAGCATTCCAAATGCTCCGAGACTCCTGCAGGAAGAGAGGCCTAGATGAGACCATGGAGTGCGTCAGCACGGAAGGGGCTCATCAGCCGCCTGCGGAAAGCGAAGGGGCATTTGGAATGCGGACCTGCAGCGGAGAGTAAAAGAGCAAAACAAACATTAACCTGCATTAAAGTAATCGGGACTTCACTTAAAATACGTCTGAATCGTTCTCATTATTTCAAGTTGAAAAATAACCAACTTAACCTCACCCGGCTATTTTTCCTTCGCTTGTTTTTCTTTGTTTCATGGAAATGAGCATTGTCCCCAGGGATAAGATAACGAAGATACCGCCGATATAAGGGTTTAATGCAACACTTGCCTGATCTACGACAATTCCACCGATAAACGAACCGAAAGCAATGCCAAAATGAAGGGCAGAATTGCTGATGCTGATTTGCATATCAGCTGTATCGGGAGCTGCAGTCATTAAATAGCTCTGCATCGGAGGGCTGACAGACCAGCTCATCATCCCCCAAACAATCAATGCAAGCATAAACACTGGCATGAATGCTGTTGCACTAGGAATCAAAAAGATGGTTATTGCAAAAATAGCGATAAAAATCAGCATAACACGTGCCGTACCAAATTTATCGGCAAAGGTGCCGCCTATTGCCCCGCCACTGACTGCAGCAATGCCGAAGAGGAGATAAACGATGCTAAGTGCACTTTCACTCATTCCCATTGTTGTTTTAACATAGGGTGTTAAGTATGCATAAAGCACTGCATGTCCAGATAATAATGTAAAGATTGTTAAATGTGCGAAGAGAATCTTTTTGTTTTTCAATGATTGGATTTGTTCTTTTATAGAGCTGACAGGCCGTGGGGCAACACGATCCATAAATATATAAACTCCAATCATACTGATTGCTGTCAGAATGACAATCATAATAAATGGAGCACGCCAGCCAAAGAGATTTCCAAGACTCAGTCCAATTGGAACACCGAGTACAAGTGATCCGCTGACACCCATGCTGACAATGCCAATTGCACGTCCTCGATATTTCGGTTCAACAATATTCGCAGCCATTACAATACAAAGAATAATTAAAATCGATCCGCTAGCAGCTGAAATAATTCTGCCGATAAATAATATGCTGTAAGCCGGACTGAATACAGCCAGAATGTTGCCAAATAGAAAGACGGACAATGCAAGAAGCATCAGGCGCTTTCTTTCCATTTTTGCTGTAAGTACCAACAGAATTGGCGCGGAAATTCCAAAAGTTAATGAGAAAATTGTTATTAGCATTCCTGCAAGTCCTAAGCTTATGTTTAAATCAATTGCAATGAGGTCTAAAATACCTCCAATAATTAACTCAACCATTCCTACGACAAAGGAAACAGTCATTAAAAAGTATACACGTTTATCCATGATGTTACACCCTTCTATTATAAGTACAAATACCATATTAATTGCATTTTTATAAATACACAAGAACAAGCATAGTTTTCAAAAAGAGAAAGGATTTTGTACAGGTGCTGCTATAAAGTTCCGTAATATGACAACAAAGAAGAAAAAGCTTGATAACTCTGCTATAATTGAATTACCTCGAATGAAAAGGGAGGAAAAAGCTTTGAGTACGGAAGCAAGATTGCAAAAGGAAGCAATGCATGTGTTGAAGCTGACCAGCAGAACTTTTTATATACCAATAAAGTTATTGAAGCCTGTACTTCGGAGAACGGTTGGAGCTGCTTATTTATGCATGCGTGCAATTGATGAGATTGAAGACCATGAAACACTGCCGATCGAGATAAAGTCTCGTCTGCTGCGGGCAACAGGTGAGTTGCTGCAAGCAAAATCAGGCTTTGATAGAGAAGCATACGAAGCATTGTTAGAACCATATCAAAATGATTTGCCAGAGGTAACACTCCGACTTGCGGATTGGGTGGAGATTTGTCCAGATGAAATAGCACCCAAGGTCATGGAATCGACAAGTGAAATGGCAGGTGGCATGGCGAAATGGGTTGAGAGGGACTTTGAAGTAACGACAAAGGAAGAACTTGATGAATATACCTATTATGTAGCAGGTCTGGTGGGCGTGATGTTATCTGATATTTGGAACTGGTATGATGGAACAGAAACGAATTATGATTTAGCTGTCGGTTATGGAAGAGGCCTTCAGGCGGTAAACATGCTGCGTAACCAGGATGAAGATGCTGAGCGCGGGGTGCGTTTTCTTCCAGATGGCTGGACACGCGCTGACATGTTTGATTATGCTTGGGATAATCTTACAAAAGCTGACGAATATATTAAAGACCTCCATACAAAAAATATCATTTTGTTCTGTAAAATACCACTAGCGCTAGCGAAGAAAACGTTAAGCGCGATGGATGCAGGGAAAGAAAAAATGACTCGTGTTGAAGTGGAGTCTACAGTTGAGGAAATTTTAAAAGAAACAAAATAAAGAGCTGCTGCCAATCTTTCTTTGAGAGAGATTGGCAGTTCTTCGTTTTACGCTCCATTTTGAGTATAAGCTAAAGATACTTTTAGGTTTGCATTCTTTTCCCGAATGCGATCTAGCAGCATTTTATCCTTGGTGTCGTTTTTCGTGCGAATCGCGTACGTATACATAATCATCGTGCCCAGATTCGTTGTTTCTACTTGTCGTAAAGTATATGAAAGCGTATATTCTTGAAAAACATCATCTAATAGATTTTCATGATTGAGATTTTCTGGCACGGTTACTTTAAGAATCTGTGTATCCTTACCTTTTCCATAGTTAAATTTATAAAGGATATAAAATAAAATACTTGCAAAGAATGTCATTACAACTGCTAGTGTAAATTGATACAGACCACAGGTCATTCCAACTGAAAGTCCAAAAAAGATATAAGCAATATCTTTTGCATCAGTAACCGCGCTGCGAAAACGAATCAGCGAGAAGACAGCGAATAATCCAAATGCTACTCCAGCATTGTCGCTAACAACATTCATAATCACAGATACAACGACACTCATAATGATAATTGTATGCACAAAGTTCTGTGAATAACGTTCACCTGTAAACGTTATTTGGTAAATTAATGTGATGATAATACTTAATACAGTTGCGATTGTCATCGCTGCTAAACTTAATCCAAGTGCGCTTTCACTCGCGTTTAACGTAAATAATTGGTTAATTGTTTCCATATTATATTCCCCCTATGTTAATGTTTTCCCGGACTATTTCAGTCTCTGTTGCAACACTTTTTAATAATTCCATGCTTGTGCAAAACTTTGAAGCGCTTCGCTGCTCGCAATTCAATTGCTGTAAAATTCGTGCTAACCACAGAGGAACACTGTCATTTACCTTCACTTCAAGAACAGCTAAATTCTTATCAATAAACAATTCCCCATGGTCTCCATTCTCCAACTGAAGGTCTTCATTTCTGCATCTTAAATTGAAATCGAAGGTAATTCTTAATTCAGGATCAGTTATACAATGCAATGCATGTCTGTCATAGCTTACAACCATTTCTGGTTCCAGCTGATAGAGCTTTCGAAAGTAATCGATTTCCCGTAATACTTGCAGATTGGAAGTCTCAAAGGAAGTTAAATCTTCTTCGATTGAATAGAGATAGCGGTAAGCTTCGGAAAGCGGTATTAGCATTCGGCGCTTATTTACTACTTTCTTATGTTTCTGCTTCACCTCAAAAAAAGCCGTACAGTTCAAGTCTGCATCATTGTAAACTCGCAATCTCAATTTTTGTCTGTATCTCAGCTTATTTTTTGTTTCATAGTAAATGGTATGATCAGCACTATCAAAATAAAGACTTGTCACGGTGTACTTGCCCTCATCGCCAAATTTGTCGGGCCGCATATAAGGGGCAATGTTTTCAATCAGTGCATCATATTGTTCCATTGTAATTAAGTATTTTTGTTCTTTTCTTCTAAAAATCTCAATGGCCATGTCAATCTCCCTCCTTGATTCTTATCTTAGGGGTGGAGAGTAAGACCATCCTGTGATTCAGATTAGAATATAATGAGAGTTTGCTGAAAGAATGTTAATTTAATGTAAAATTTGTTTGAATTAAAAAGTAATAATAGTTTATTTGATGGTGAAGATGCAGCAACTCATAGTTTGGGTGTTATTTCATATAAAGAAAAATCAGCACACCCTTCGGTATGCTGATTTTTCTTTAAAAGCACTGAAATGATTGAATTTGTTCTAAATCAATTCCGAAGAATACCCAACGGTTTCTTCTCCAGCGATAACCTGCAACTGAATTGCGGCCGACAAAAACAGGATAGAACCAGAATGCATCGCGTCTTAACCATATATAAGTGAAGCGAAACAGACAGCCGCGAATTGCCCCGGGATCGATTGCAAACGTCTGGAATTGATTCTGCTGTGGGGTGAAGTTTGGTGGTGCAGAGGTGGGTGGTCCTTGTTGCTGCTGACCAGGGAATCCACCAGGTCCACCCGGAAACCCGCCTGGTCCACCAGGAGGTCCACCAGGGAATCCACCAGGCCCGCCAGGGAATCCTCCAGGTCCACCGGGGAATCCGCCTGGCGGACCACCAGGTGGCCCGCCAGGCGGTCCGAACGGTGGTCCTTGCTGCCCGCCACCCAAAAATTGTCCTAATAAAAATCCAGGTAAATTAAATTGTCTATCATCATCGTCATATGGGTAATGATTCATGATATTAGCCTCCTATTTGTACGATACACTTTACTATATGGTGAAAATGTCTAGATGGGGATTAATTTTCGAGAGAATGGGCGGGCTAAAAATATTTTAAAAACCGATTGACTCTCACGTTGCGTTATACTTTATATTTAATGTCAAGGAGGGATTTGGATGAAGGTAAAGGAAGTTGCTGACCTAGTCGGCATTAGTGTGCGCACACTCCATCATTATGATGAAATAGGTTTACTCATTCCAGAGGAAATAACAGAAGCAGGATATCGCGTCTACTCACAGGGAAATCTTCATGAGCTGCAGCAAATCTTATTTTTCCGTGAACTTGGCTTTCCTCTGAAAAAGATAAAAGAAATCATCCATGACCCAACTTTTAATAAAACAAATGCATTAGAGCTGCAAAGGGAAATGCTATTTAAAAAACAAAAGCAGCTTGAACAGCTAATCAAAACAATCGATAAAACATTGTTGAATATGAAAGGAGAAATAGAAATGTCAAATAAAGAAAAGTTTGCAGGGTTCGATTTCAGTAAAAAACCTTATGAAGAAGAAGCAAGGAAGCGCTGGGGAGATGAAGCAGTCGATGAATCAAATGCAAAGCTTAAAAGTAAATCAAAAATAGAGCTAAATAAGTTTGAAAGTCGTTTCAACGAAGTCTATCGCAATCTGGCTGAAATTCGCTACGAAGAGCCGGGTTCAGAAGAAGCACAAAAAAGAATTCATGAATGGTATAAGCTGCTCAATACATTAGGGAGTTACCCACCTGAAGTATTTAAAAACCTTGGCGAGATGTATGTAAGCGATGAACGTTTTACGAAGAACATTGATCAATTTGGTCAAGGCCTAGCAGTCTTCATGCGTGATGCCATGGCAATTTACGCTGATTGTCTAAGTGAATAAGAAATACATGTAAAACAGGGAGATAGTTATCTGCCCTGTTTTTTTATGTTGTGAAATATTGACGGGCATCAATTACTTATTGATTATCTCCAGCTATCATAAAATTATAGAGAAGCATAGAAATTAGAAGGAGGAAATGAAAATGATACGTTGGTTAAATAGACAAAAAACAAAAATAACAGCATTCTCAGCATTTTTACTTATTCTTGCATTGATAACACATTTTACTGGATATTCTACTTTAAAAACGATTGCTTTACTGACCGTGACAGTAATTGCAGGAATACCAATTTTTATCAAAGCATATCAGGCGCTCAGAATGAAAGTGTTCAGTATTGAATTGCTTGTAACTATCGCAGTAATCGGAGCACTATTTATCGGGGAACACGTCGAATCAGCGGTTGTCACTTTTCTGTTTTTATTTGGAGATTACCTCGAATTGCGCACATTAGAAAAGACGCGTTCTTCTTTGCGGGAACTTGCAGAAATGGCACCACAAGAGGCCGTTGTAATAAGGGGAGAGAGGAGGGTTACCATTCCAGCAGAAGAAGTAATTGTTGGTGATCGAGTGGTTATTCGTTCAGGTGGTAAAGTTCCAGTTGATGGCAGAATTGTATCTGGTCAGGCGTCCTTAAATGAAGCAGCAGTTACAGGGGAGTCTGTGCCAGCTGCGAAACAGGCAGAGGACCTCGTTTTCAGTGGCACAATTGTTGATCATGGCTTTATTGAAATTATCGCTGAAAGAGTCGGAGATGATACAACCTTTGCGAAGATTATCGAGCTTGTAGAAGAAGCACAGGAAACAAAATCAAAGACGGAAAAGTTTCTCGATAGGTTCGCGACAATTTATACACCATCTGTCGTTGGGCTATCGGTGCTTGTATATCTAGTGACAAGAGACTTGCATATAGCAATTACCTTTCTTGTAGTCGCATGTCCAGGTGCACTTGTCATCGGTGCTCCAGTATCTAATGTTGCAGGGATAGGGAATGGCGCAAAGAATGGTGTCTTGATTAAGGGCGGCGAAGTAATGGATAAGCTTTCTAAAGTAGATACATTAGTTTTTGATAAAACCGGAACACTTACAAAAGGAAAACCCGAAGTTACAGATATTAAGCCATTTGGACATTTCCATATAGATGAACTGTTAGAACTGGTTGCCCAAGCTGAAACAATATCTGAACATCACCTTGGTCAGACTATCGTGAAAGAGGCAAGAAGGAGAGATTTAAATTTAACGATTGAACCAGAGAACGGAGAAGTGATTAAGGGTAATGGCGTTCGAGCTGCAGTAGCGGGGAAAAAACTTGTAATCGGTAACCGTAAACTTATGGAATCAGCAGAAATTGCGATTCCAGCGAAGGTTGAAGCTTATGCAACACGACGAGAAAAGGCTGGGAACACCGCGGTTTTTGCAAGTGTCAACGGTGAAGTTGCCGGTATATTTTCTATTGCTGACCAAATCCGAGAAGATGCTGAAAGGGCAATTGCGGAAATGCGTAAAAATGGAATTAAAAAAATAGTTATGCTTACTGGAGATAATAGGCATACAGCAGAACTTGTTTCGAACGCTTTAGGACTCGATGAATTTCATGCAGAACTCTTACCGGAGGACAAGGCAGCACATGTGAAACAGCTAAAAGCTGAGGGTCACATTGTGGCAATGGCGGGGGACGGGATCAATGACGCTCCGGCAATTGCCACGGCTGATATCGGGCTTGCAATGGGGCGAGGCGGAACAGATATTTCTATGGAAACAGCAGATGTTGTTCTCATGGCGGATAAGCTCATGCAATTCTCACATGCTTACTCACTGTCAAAAGCCACCATTCGTAATATGAAGCAAAACACATTTTTTGCAGTAGGAACAGCCATCATCTTGTTAATTGGTGTACTAATGGGGACGGTTTATCTTGCATCAGGAATGTTCATCCATGAAGCGAGTGTCCTGCTTGTTATTTTAAACGCAATGCGCTTAATGCGATTTAATCATAAGACGATTCAACGAGAAAAAGAATTGCTAATGGCAGCTGCTTAAGTTATTGCGCCAAAATTGACGCAGGTCAATGAATAATATTATAAGGCAATTTATAATAAAAGTATAAATACCAAAGGAGAGGATATCTATGACAACAGTTAAATTTCAACTGGAGCCGCTGACTTGCCCATCATGTATAAAAAAGATTGAAACAAAGGTAGCTAAAATGCCGGGAGTAGAGGAAGCGAAAGTGCTTTTCAATTCAAGTAAAGTGAAAACTACTTTCAATGAAACTGATATTTCAGCAGAGGAAATTAAGGAAACGATTGAGAAACTTGGTTATAACGTATTGAATTAAACTTTTTATATAATTAATTTTAAAAAGGTGTGGCTGGCTACTATCATAATTGTAGTCAAACCACACCTTTTTTCTTAATGGAATATATTGGTACAGTAATGTACAAAATCTATTAGAATTAACCAACTAAAATGATAGTAACTTATAATAACAACTTTTTTGACTGATTTAGAGATAAAAAAACAATATTTTACAAGATTTTATGTCCAGAATCGATATAAGACTTTATTAATTTTTAAGAAAAATGGTATGATGGAAAGAATACAATAAAGGAGGGTATAGAGTGATAGAGAAAACAGTGAATAAAACCTCATTGCAAAACGATGTCAATATGCTTGGTAATATATTAGGTGAAATATTAGTCCTCCATGGTGGGAAAGATTTACTTAATAAAGTCGAAAGAATTAGAAAAATGACAAAGAGCATTCGTAAAGAATTCAACAGTGATATGTATACGGAGCTTAAAAAGGAAATCAGCGGCTTAGAATCGCCTATGAGACAACAAGTAATCCGCGCGTTTTCTGTTTATTTCCATTTGGTGAATGTTGCTGAACAAAACCACCGGATTAGACGCAGACGCCAATACTTGCTGGAGGAAGGGACAAGTCAAACACTCTCACTGGAACAGGCAGTCAGTAAAGTGAGAGAGTATTCTCTAAGTGAAGATGAGATTCAGAGTGTACTAGATGTTTTATCTATCGAGTTAATTATGACGGCTCATCCGACAGAAGCAACGAAGCGAACTGTTCTGGAAATTCAAAAGCGAATATCAGAAAATCTGAGAAAACTGGATAACCCGCTTATCACTCAGTGGGAAAAGGAAGCGATAACAGATAGTCTTTTTAATGAAGTTACCGCTTTATGGCATACTGATGAACTAAGGCATAGAAAGCCGGAAGTATTGGATGAAGTAAAAAATGGTCTTTATTACTTTAACCAAATACTTTTTGATACACTTCCAGATATCTTCTGGGAATTGGAAATGCAGCTGCAGGACCAAATATCAGAAAAGGACTGGCAAGTGCCCAACTTTATCCGTTTCGGCTCCTGGATTGGTGGAGACAGGGATGGTAATCCAAATGTTACCCCTGAAATTACCTGGACGACCCTAGAAATGCAACAGGAATTAATATTAAAAAAATATGAGGCTTCTGTCATTGAACTAATGAGACGGTTTAGTCAGTCTGCAGAACGCCAGCCTATTGAACAAGTATTTATAGATAAGGTAGAATCTGAGGAGAAAGCATACTTAGAAGAACAAGAGAAGTGGCGGGTCAAATCAGAAATCTATCGACGCAAGTTTGCAGTTATTTTAAAACGTTTACGTGAAAAAGGAAAGTCATCTTATGGGTATCAGCATGCAGATGAATTAGCGGCCGACCTTAAGGATATAAAGATAAATGTAGAAAAACATTTGCCAGAGAATAAAAAGCTGAAAACAATTCGAAAGTTAATTCGACAAGTGGAGATGTTTGGCTTCCACTTAGCAACCTTGGATATACGGAACCATAGTGGAGAACATGAAGCAGCAATCCACGAGATTTTGCAGAAAGTTCATCTCACAGATGATTATTCCAAACTTACCGAGACTGATAAGCAGAAATTACTGTATCAAGTTCTGGAAGATCCAAGACCGCTTCTTCTCACAAATGACAGGTATTCCAAAGCAACTCAAGATATAATGTGTGTTTTTAGAATGATAAAGAGAGCGCATAAGGAATTTGGAAAACGTGCAATTGAGGTATACTTAATCAGCATGACAGAAGCCCCAAGTGACCTTCTGGAAGTCATGGTTCTTGCAAAAGAAGTCGGAATATACCGGATTAATCAAGATGGAACAGTGGAAAGCGATCTTGACGTTGCACCACTTCTGGAAACCATAGATGATCTAAAAGCAGGACCAGAAATCATGAGAACTTTATTTGAAGCTGACGTATATCGCAAGCAGCTTGCAGCACGAAAAGACCATCAGGAAATTATGCTGGGCTATTCAGATGGAAGTAAAGACGGCGGCACATTAAGTGCAAATTGGGAACTCTTTAAAGCTCAAAAGGAAATTCACAGAATGGCAAGAAACTATGACATTCATTTGAAGTTCTTCCATGGTCGTGGTGGATCATTAGGCCGTGGTGGTGGTTCACTGCATACGAGCATTCTCTCGCAGCCAGCAGAGACTCTAGGTGATGGTGTGAAAATCACGGAACAGGGAGAAGTGCTTTCATCGAGATACTTACTTGAAGATATTGCCTACAGAAATTTAGAACAGGCAGCTTCTGCTCTATTTGAGTCCAGCGCCAGAGTCGCAAATGCATCCGACCAAATGGAGTTGCGTAAAGAAGAATGGGAAACAGCGATGGAAGTCATGTCAGAAAAATCCTTGGAAAAGTATCAATCACTTGTTTTCGGTGATCGTGATTTTCTGACGTATTTTAATCAAGCGACACCATTAACAGAGTTGGATGCCTTAAATATTGGCTCACGGCCAATGAGCAGAAAGAACAGCCAGCGTTTTGAGGACTTACGGGCTATTCCATGGGTATTTGCTTGGACGCAGTCTAGACACCTGCTCCCAGCTTGGTATGCTGCAGGGACAGGATTACAAGCTTTCATTGATCAGAACGAAAAAAATCTGCATATCTTGCAAACGATGTATAAAGAGTGGTCCTTCTTCCATGCGACCATCAATAATCTGCAAATGGCCTTATTGACAGCAGATATGGGGAGCGCGAAAGAGTATTTGGAATTAGTAGAAGATCCACAAATAGCGAGAAGGATATTTGAAAATATTGTCGATGAATACGAGCGGACAAAAGCAGCACTGCTGCAGATTTCCGGTAATGAAGCATTACTCAGTCATTCGCCAAATATTAAAGAGTCTGTTCATCTTCGTAACCCATACGTTGATCCACTCAATATCCTGCAAGTCGACTTGATCCGTAAATTAAGAGAAACACCAAATCCCTCTGAAGAGTTGGAAACCGATGTGCTGCTGACAATCAATGGGGTAGCTGCGGGACTAGTTAATACTGGTTGATTACGTAGATAAGTGAAAATTACAGCCAGCTGGTCTGTTCCATTTAACAGCCAGCTGGCTTTTTATTATGGTTTTAGCGACTAAAGACTTTTGGCCGGAAATGTACAAATCAGGGAATTACACTATCATCCTTTTCGACAACCTTTATCAACAGGGTGACATTCTAATAAAAAAGCTCCTGCAGATCAACTCGCTGGAGCTTTTTTGCTGCGATTATTTATAACAAGCCATAAATCTTCACTTATCGTCATTTCCCGGGAAATATCATCAAACAAATCCTCTGCCAGAGAATATATAAAGATTCAAACCGGAAATTTACGGCAATGTTTGAACCAGGCTACTTATAAAACGACAAGATCTATTTCCTGTAAATTTATTCTTATTCCCAGCATGAAATGTAAGGGATAATTACTGTCTTTAAGTTTACTCCAAGCAATGGTAGCTAATTAACTTGTTTCAAAATATGAAAAGAAGGAAATATAACTAGTAGCGATTAAACAAAGAGAGGGATAAAAGTGGTTAAGAAAATTTTATTAGTTGCTATTTATGAGGATCTACTCACTTCTTTAGGTTCTTATCAAGCGGGCGGCCAGAATGATTATATAAAACAGCTTATATATGCAATGAGCAGAAAATCATACAAAGTGGATGTTCTAACCCATTGGTCTAACCCAACTGACCCATCGATGGAGATAATTAACGATAATCTAAGGGTAATTAGAGTTTCAACAGATAAATTGCAGTTTGTTCCAAAAGATGAAATGTATTATTTACTGCCCGACTTTTACCAGGAACTTAATAAAAAATTAGATTTGAATACTTATGATATCATCCATACTGATTATTGGTTATCGGGAATTTTAGGACATATTATAAAAAAGGATTTTAATTTATCATGGATACATACAAGTCATTCATTAGGGAAGCTAAAAGCGAAGGAAATTGGAAGGTTTAATAAATTAAGAGTTAGAGCTGAGAGTATTATATTTAGTAATGCAGACTCCGTTATAGTGACAACTGAGGATGAGAAACAAGCGATCCGCAATCACTATAATCTTGAAGCGAAGATTGCAGTTATACCAAGAGGTGTAGACAGCATATTCTTTATACCTTCAACTACCAGCCTAATTCCCGGAAAATACTTTTTATATACTGGAAGGTTAGAGGATGATAAAGGAATACAAACCTTAATAGACGCATTTAAAAAGATGCAATTGAAGACTGAAAACGATATAAAGTTAGTTATCGCTGGTGGCGGTTCAAGGAATAAAGGTGATTTTTATATACCAGAGAAAGTAAAAAGATATATTAAAGGAATGGAAGATAATATTATCTTTACTGGGAGATTACCTCAGAGGGAATTAATGAAAATATATTCTCATGCTCTAGCAACAATCGTACCTTCGTATGATGAATCCTTCGGTATGGCGGCAGCAGAGTCACAAGCAACAGGTGTCCCGGTTTTAGCAACAAAAGTGGGCAGATTGCAGGAAGCTGTAATAGATGAGGTAACTGGGTATTTATTTGATAAAAAAGATACGAATTACTTATCCGACTTAATGTTAAAAATGTATGAGAACGATTTTGTGCGCGGAAAACTAGGTAAACAAGCTAGAGAATATGCTAAAAACAATTTTAATTGGGATAGAATAACCAATCGAATAACTTTATTGTATAAGGAGTTAACTAACGAGTATGAAAGAGAAGTACATCTTAGCAACTGATTTAGATGGTACGCTCGTGGGAAATACATCAGCTGTTCAAGAATTATTTCAGTATTTCAACAAGCGGCATACTAAACTTAAATTAGTTTATATAACGGGCAGACATATCACATCTGCCCTGCAATTAATTAGAAAAGAAAAGTTACCAACACCGAATATATTAATTTGTGATCTAGGGAGCTCGATTTATTTACAATCGGGGACTGATGAATTTATAGAAGATAAAGAATGGAAGAAGAAAATGAATACAAATTGGTCTCCTTCATCTGTTATAAGAGTAGTGAAAAAGCTAGGGCTACAACTGCAATCAGGAATATCTCATACAAAAAGAATTTCCCTGCATGTAACTTGCGAGCAAGAGATAAAGGATTTGTTTCACGCATTAATACAACGTAACATAGCTCATAATGGTATATACAGTTCGGGAAAAGGTCTGGATATATTGCCTGAAAACAGTGGAAAAGGAGAGGCCTTGACCTTTGTTAGTCAAGTCCATATTCCTGTGTAAATTCACTATTCCTCTTTGATAGTCTTTAACCAGGTTATATATTAAATTTTATTTGTTTGGAAAGGGTACCCTTTCCAAACAAATAAAATTTTCGCGCGCGTTTTGGTGGGGGCGATTTACTTGTAAAGCACTTTTTTCTTTTGTTCGGCCACATCATAGTCCATCAAAATGGAACCAATTAGCCTGAATGCAGATTGATTATTCGGAAAAATACGAATGACCCGTTCCCTTCTTCGTACTTCCTGATTTAAACGTTCTAGAGAGTTGGTGGACCTTATAAATTTATGCCGTATATGAGGCTCAGCTAGATATTGGATGGTATCTTCAAAGCCATTCTCTAAGGTCTTAATAGCTTTTTCTAATTTAGGATTGTCTTCATATTTCTTGATGAATGCATCCTTTAGGTTACGTGCTTCTGATTGACTGGCAGCATCATAGATTCGTTTGAAATCACTCTTCGCCTCCTGCATACCTTTTTTTGGCATTGCATCCAGCACATTCCGTTTAAAATGAACTGTACAACGTTGCCAAGACGTGCCAACAAATACCCTTTGAATGGCTTTTCTAAGACCTTCATGGGCATCCGAAATAACCATTTTTGGTGCCTGTAGACCACGTTTAGTTAATCGGGACAGGAAATCTTTCCAGGCTTCGTAGTTCTCTTCATGATCTACGTTAAAACCAAGCACATGCCTCTTTCCGTCTTCCCCAATAGCCGTTGCGATATAGACAGCTTTGGAGACCACTCTTTCATGTTCTCTAACCTTGATATACATGGCATCTACAAATACATAAGGGTAATAGATGTCACCAAGAGAACGATCGGCCCATTCTTCCACGACAGGATCAAGCTTATCCGTTAGAGAAGAGACAAAAGATTTAGAAACACTTTCACCGCACAGTTGTTGGACCACGTTCGTCACTTTTCGTGTGGATACACCATTCACAACCATTTCAACCAAAGCCAATAGAAAACTTTGGTCGCTGCGTTCGTACTTTTCAAAGGCAGTTGTATGAAACTCTCCACTTCGCGTGCGAGGAACCCGTAAAGGAACGTTACCTATGTTCATAAGAAATTCCCGTTCGTAATAGCCATTTCGGTAGTCACGACGCTCAGCGGAACGTTCATAAGATTGGGCATTCAAATAGTCCGACTGTTCCTGTTTCATGTATTCATTTAGAATCAGAACCATCGTTGATTTTAGAATATCATCAAGACTAGATTCTAGGATTTTCTCTTTTAAATCATCAAAATTTAGGGTAAACTGAATGTGAGTCATTATTAATTCCTCCTTGAATTGTTTTTGTGGTTAAAAACATTGTATCAAAGGAATTAATATGGCTCATTTTTTATGTCTTGAGTCTTTATCAATTTACACAATTATAAGGGCTTAATCCCTTTGTTTTACAGAAGTATTTTAAATACATTCAATCCGTATTGGTTGCAGGGAATTCAGGAAATGATTTAGATATGCTTTGTTTAGGGTATCCAAGTGTTATTGTAGGGAACGCGGAAAAAGAACTGCAAGAAGTAAATAACTTACCATTGCTTTACAAGGCAAGATCACCCTATGCAAGAGGGATTAAAGAAGGGTGGGAGTTCTTTTTTTAAAGATTGATGCTGCAATGTAGAGAGAACTGTATTTCCTTTTATGGGAGTGTAAAATAAACTGTGTAAGTGAGAGAGCGTACGGCTCTTACTTCGCAGTTTACTTTTTTATTGTTAGAATAAATATATGACGATTGGGAGGTTATTCTATTGACTAAGTCGAATCGAAATCAGAAATCAGCTGAATTAGCGAAACAGATTCTAGAAAACTACCAACCAGAGACCGTAGAAGATATGCAGAACGCACTCAAAGATATATTTGGACCAATGTTTGAAACAATGTTAAAGGGTGAGATGAACCACCATTTAGGCTATGAAGCAAACAATAAAGAAGAAAAACAAACAGAAAACAGACGAAATGGTTATGGGAAGAAAACCATTAAAACAAGCTCGGGTGAAGTAGATATCAAAGTGCCAAGAGATCGTGATGGTTCCTTTCGTCCTAAACTGATTCCAAAGAGAAAAAAGGATGTCTCTGCGATCGAAAACAAAGTAATTTCCATGTATGCACGCGGGATGTCACAGCGAGATATTTCGTCAACCATTGAGGACATCTATGGATTTTCAGTATCTCATGAAATGGTCTCAGATATCACCGACCAAGTCCTTCCAGATCTAGAGGAATGGCAGGCTCGTCCTTTAAGTAACTGTTATGCGTTTGTTTTTGTGGATTGTATGTACACGACGATTCGTAATCAGTATGAGACAAGGAAATATGCCGTCTACACCATTTTAGGATATACCATAGAGGGCAATAAAGAAATTCTCGGGTTATGGCTCAACGAAACGGAAAGTAAGCATAAATGGATGCAGATTTTCGATGAGATAAAAGCTAGAGGTGTCGAAGATATTTTCTTTATATCGATGGATGGCGTGAGTGGCTTAGAGGAGGGTGCACAAGCTATTTTCCCTAAAGTCATTATTCAACGCTGCATCGTTCACTTGATTCGTAATTCCATTAAATATGTTCCAAGCAAAGATTATAAAGCTTTCACTCAAGCATTAAAGAAAGTATATAGTGCCCCCAGCTTAAAGGCCTGTATCAGTGCCTTTGAATCATTTAAACAACAATGGGCCACCTATTCAGGGGCCATTGATGTATGGACGAGGAACTTTAGCCATGTGGAACAACTTTATGATTACGGAAGTGCCATACGAAAGATTATGTATACCACAAATGCGGTAGAGAGTATCCATTCCAGCTTTCGGAAAGTAACCAAAAAAGGGGCATTCCCGAATGAGAACGCCCTCTTGAAAGTATTATATCTGCGTGTGAAAGAACTTGAAACCAAATGGGAAGGTGGCTACATTCAAAACTGGGCAATGGTTATGAACCAGCTTCTTCTTCATGATGAACTGAAAGATAGAGTGTTAAAGTACCTTGAGTAAATAGGCACTTACACACTTTATTTGACAAGCCCCCTTTTATTAAAAGAAAGCGGCCAATTTTGGCCGCTTTCTATATGTTAATAGAGCACTGTTTAATTATCGTTTTCATTCCGATTATTTGCTCTAGCTCTTCCGCCTTTTCGACCAGCTTCTTCTTGACTCATTTTATTGGAATTATTAGTGGACTGCTTTGCTCTTGCCTCTCCACCTTTTTGACCAATTTCTTCATAGAATTCTTCGTCATGATTTTTCGCAGTTGCTTCTCCGCCCTTTTGGCCAATCTCTTGATAAAATTCCTTATCATGATTTTCCGCAGTGGTTTCTCCACCTTTTTGACCAATCTCTTCATAGAACTCTTTATCATGATTTCTTGAAGTAGCTTCTCCGCCTTTTCGGCCAGCTTCTTCTACGGTCATTTTCTTTTCATTGTTTTGTTTATTACGTGCCATCATACATTCCTCCTATAAATATGAGTAGTATTATCTGCAGTTTTTAGTGACAATGATGAGAACCTAATTCGTTTAAATCACTATATAGAAGTTACTATATTCTAATGGGTAACTGCATAACAAGTTGTGAAGTCCACCCCCCGTTTATTCATAATATCTTGCTTACAAGGGGTTTTCCCGTTCATATTAACAATAAACATAGAATATTATTATCATGCCTGAGACAGGCAAACAACATACGATAGATATAGATAAATCTCATATTTAGGAATGAAAAAACACCTGCAAATCCTAGATTTGCAGGTGTTTTATAGTGGAGCATAGGGGGCTCGAACCCCTGACCTCTTGCGTGCCACGCAAGCACTCTCCCAGCTGAGCTAATGCCCCATAATATAATTAGATACAATAAGAATTATAGTATCAAAGTATAAAAAGTTCAAGTGTAATGCTGCTGAATTGCCCTGCACGAAAGTATTTTAAAATTATAATGGGAAAATTAGGGACAAATAACTCTTTTGATAAAACTCTGGGTGGAAAAGACTATAAATAGTTTAAATTTACAAAAAATTAATGGCAACTTTACTATCTGCATGTAATATTAATATGAAACCCTAATATAGGGAATATAAAAAAATGGAGGAGAAAGATGAAAAATTCAATAGTGCGGAAAGCATGCTGTCTCTTACTTATTTTATCTCTTGTATTTATGAATTTTACTGGGGCGTTTGCTGCAATCGCAGCAGCAGAAAGCGAAGTTACTGCTGAAGAGCTATTCATTTCAGAATATATTGAAGGAAGCTCATACAATAAGGCGATTGAAGTTTACAATGGAACAGGCAGTACGGTAGATCTGGCAGAGTATCAATTGGCGCTCTACTCAAATGGGGCTTCCACAGCAACGCAAACCATAACATTGACGGGAACATTAGAACATGGTGATGTATTCGTTGTCGCTCATAGCAGTGCAGATGCTGCGATTCTTGCTGTATCTGATATGACGAATAATGCTGTTGTTAATTTTAATGGTGATGATGCTATTTCTTTAAATAAAAGTGGTGAGATTCTTGATGTAGTTGGTGAGATTGGTGTCCGGGATAATTTCGGGCAAGATGTAACATTAGTCCGCATTGCTGATGTTATCGCACCGAATACAATTTACAATCTTTCGGAATGGGATAACTATGCTTCCAATACATTTGCATATTTAGGCGGTCATATAATGGATGGTGCTAATCATCCCGAAGAACCAGGGGATCCAGAATCAGATATGTATGCAATCGAGGAAGCTCGCAGCCTTCCAGACGGGACAACAGTACAAATAGAAGGAATTATAACTGCAGATAATCGTGCATTAAGTATTGGTTCGCAGTTTTCAACGTATATTCAGGATGATACGGCAGGAATCAATCTGTTCGCTTATACGCAAGGTGAACTTCCTGATGTGGTTAAAGGAGACAAGGTTATTGTTAGTGGTGAACTCGCTTCGTATAAAGGTTTGAAGGAGGTCGTTCCTGCATCAGTGGAAGTTGTTGCAAAGAACCAGAAGCTTCCGGAACCACAGCAAATTACACTAGAAGATTTACAAAATCCACAAGTTGCTGAGGGCTATGAGGGTCAGCGTGTTCAGCTGCAAGGTTATATCAACAGCGTACCAGAGAGTCCAGCAGGTGGCGGCTACAATGTATCTGTTATTGATGGTGACTTTAATGGGACTACACTTCGTGTGATGGAGAATGCCCTGGATATCGCGAAAATTGAAGAAGGGTTCTGGTATAATCTGACTGCGATTGTCAGCCAATATGATACATATCAGCTCATTCCTGCAGAACAAGCTGATATCGTAAAAAGTGAAGAGCAGCCAGAACCGCCATCTTCAGCAGGTTATTATGAAGCAACAGTCGCGACGATAACAGATGGTGATACGATTCGCATCCAGGATCCTGTTTTTGGAGAAACGCGTATTCGTTTTCTGAACATGGATACTGCTGAAACCTATGCAGCTAAAAACAAAGATCCCAATAGAACGGAAATTAATGAAAACCAGAAGTATTATGGAGATTTAGCAACAGAATATATCTCATCATTAATTCAGCCGGGTGATGAAATTTATCTGAAAGTTGGTGATGAACCAACAGATGATTACGGCAGGATTTTAGCTGAGGTTATTCGCAAGGAAGATAATCTTAATATTAACCTTGAAATGGTGCGGGCAGGATATGCATCAACATATTTCCTTGCACCAATTGACGAGGAAGCATATCCGCAGTATCAGGAATCTGTAAAAGCAGCGAAGGATCAAAAATTGGGTATCTGGAACGCTGAAAACCCATTATTGGAACTGCCTTTTGCATTCCGGGCAAATGACGATCAAAAAGGCTTCCTGCGCTATGTAGGAAACTCCGAATCGATGGAATATGTTGTTCCGGATGAATGGGAAAGTGTACCAGTAGAGAAACGTATTTTCTTTGCAAGTGAAGAGGAAGCTGAATCCCATGGTTTCAGCCCAGCTAAAACAGAAGAGCAGCCAGATGAAGACTTGCTGGAAGTTCAAATTTTGAGTATGAATGATCTTCATGGGAAAATTGATCAGCAATACAGCTTGGATCCATATAATACTGGTGTCTCTGAAATGTATGGCCGCATGGATTATACAACAGCAGCAATGAAGGAACGTCAAGCTGAGAATGAAAATACGCTAATTGTCCATGCAGGTGATATGATTGGTGGCAGTTCTCCAATCTCTGGCCTGTTGCAGGATGAACCAACAGTTGAAATAATGGAAGAGATTGGATTTGATGTAGGTACCGTTGGCAATCATGAATTTGATGAAGGATTGGAAGAACTGCTTCGTATGGTTGAAGGGGGAGAACATCCAGAAGAAAAGGGGACAGAGGGCTATGATGGCATGGACTTCCCTGTTCTCTGTGCAAATTGTGTACTTGATGATACTGGAGAAGAATTTCTGCCACCTTACCATATCGAGGAAGTTGATGGTGTAGAGATTGGGTTTATTGGTGTGAACACAGTTGAAACAGTAAATATGGTTATGCCAGCTTCACTAGAAGGTGTACGTTTTACAGATGAAACAGAAGCGGTAAATGAAGCAGCTGCTGAACTGTCTGCACAGGGTGTTGAGGCAATTATAGTTCTTGCTCATATGGCAGCCACACAAACTGGTCAAGAAGCTACAGGAGCAGCAGCAAATCTAGCTAGAGAAATTGATGATGCAGTTGATGTTATCTTCGCTGCACATAACCACGCTGTTGTCGATGCAGTCGTTGATAATAAGCTGATTGTCCAAGCGTCAGAATATGGTAAAGCATTTGGTGATGTCGACCTGGTAATTGATCGTAACACGGGAGATATTGTTGAGAAAGAAGCTGAGATTGTTTTTGTAAATCAAAATGAGTTTACACCTGATGCTAATGTCGCAGCAATACTTGAAAAATATGAAAATCGCATTGCACCAATTATCAATGAAGTAATAGGGTATAATGCACAGGATTTAGTTGGCAGCTATACGAATGAAGGAGACCATGGTCTTGGTAATTTAATTGCAGATGGTATGAACTGGGCAATGGATAGTGACTTTGCCATGATGAATGGTGGCGGTATCCGTGATTCTCTGCTTGCTGGCGAGATTACATGGGGTAACTTATATAATATTCAGCCGTTTGGCAATACATTGATGACAGTGGAAATAAAAGGTGCAGACCTTTATCCAATCATTAATGAACAGCTTTCTTCAGTTTATGGACCAGACTATAGTATAAGTGGTCTGCATTATACATGGAATCCAGAGAGGAGTGAAGCAGTAGACATTACATTCCCTGATGGCACACCAATTGATCCGGAAGCAACCTATATATTGACAGTGAATAATTACATGGGAACCTCGGAAGGGCCAATTAAAGAACTTGGTCAAAATCCGACCATGGGACCTGTAGATGTGGATGCGACAGTAGACTTTGTTGAACATTTAAATAGCTCTGCAGAAAATCCGATTGTATATGGTTCAGAAGGCAGGATTACGGAAACAGATAAACTTCCTGGAGAAGAACCAGAAGAGTCAAACTATGTTGATATTGAACCAAAGAAAAATAATGGAACAGCAACTATCCATACAAAAGATCTGGATCGAGTGCAGGACGGGGACCATGTTCGCATCAATATTTATAACAAAAAGAAACCTCGTGATTTATTGCTGAATAAGAAACAGGTTGATATTTTAAAATCAAAGAATGTAATTCTTACAGTGACAGACGGAGAGAAATCTGTAACTATTGATATGATAAATGTAAAAAGTAAGGTGCTTAAAGTAAGATTATAAACCTAAGTTAAAATAAATTAGAACAATTTGCACCCCCAATGAAAAAGGACTCAGCCAATGAAGGCTGGGTCCTTCTTTAGGTAAGAAATACTTCACTAAACGAAGAGACTCCTATAGAATAAAGACATATCTTTAACGGATTTAAATCTTAAGGAGGTATTCGTAATGAATCCTTTGAATAAACATGATATAAATAAAATAGCTAATCGTGAAGCGTTAATCGGAGTTGGACTTGCACTGTTTAATTTTATTTGGTGGTTTGGCTTTGCTTATGGCCTTGGGAGCAAGGATCCTTCAGAGTATTCTTTTGTATTTGGATTGCCTGCATGGTTTTTTTATAGCTGTGTTGCGGGTTTTATTGTAATGGCAGTACTAGTTATTATTGTAGTAAAAAAATTCTTTGTAGATGTGCCAATTGAAGATGAGGAGAACCACGAATGATGAACTGGCAAGCGATTATTCCATTATTAATTTTCTTAGCAATTATAAGTATAATAGGGATTTGGGCAAGTAAATATGTGAGGACAACCAATTCTTTTCTTCAGGAGTATTTTCTAGGTGGAAGAAGTCTTGGTGGCTTCGTGCTCGCGATGACAATGGTTACAACATATGGAAGTGCAAGCAGCTTCCTGAGTGGACCGGGTGCAGCATACAATGAAGGACTTGGCTGGGTGCTGCTGTCCATGTCACAGCTTGTCACTGGTTACTTTGTATTAATGATTTTAGGAAAAAAGTTTGCTATTGTTACTAGAAAATATAAAGCAGTTACCATTGTTGATTTTCTGAAAGAAAGGTATCAATCAAAATGGGTTGTTATTCTGTCTGCCCTAAGTATTCTATTATTTCTTTTTGCTGCAATGTCGGCACAGTGGATTGGCGGCGGCAGGCTGATTCAATCTTTAACAGGACTTTCTTATTTATCTTCATTACTAATTTTTTCAATTTCAATTCTTGTCTATGTCATTATTGGCGGCTTCCGTTCCATTGCACTAACCGATGCGATACAAGGGATTGTGATGGTATTCGGAACATTGATTTTGCTGATTGGTGTCATCATCGCCGGTGGAGGACTCCCACAGATTATTTCCGATATGGCTGCGGAGAATCCAAATCTCATTACGCCGTTCGGTGCTGAAGGAACACTTACGCCTGCATATGTATCCTCCTTTTGGGTGCTAGTTGGGGTCGGTGTTGTAGCTTTACCGCAAATCGCAGTAAGAACGATGTCCTATAAAAATTCACGCTCGATGCATAGAGCAATTATTATTAGTACACTTGTTGTAGGATTTATTATGCTAAATATGCATTTAATTGGTGCACTTTCTCGCCCTGTTCTTCCAGGCATTGAGGTAGGAGATACCGTTATGCCTCTTGTCGCTCAAGAAGTATTGCCAAATTGGCTAACGGGAATTGTACTTGCTGCACCGATGGCAGCAATTATGACCACTGTAAACTCCTTGCTGTTATTAGTAAGCTCAACAATTGTTAAGGATGTCTATTTAAACTATATTGAACCAAAAGCTGAAGAGAAAAGGGTGCGTTCATTGAGTATGGGAATCACTGCACTCCTTGGAATTATTGTTGTTTTACTGTCCTTGAATCCGCCTGATCTCATTATCTGGCTCAATCTATTTTCAATGGGGGGATTAGAAGCTGCGTTCATTTGGCCAATTGTTCTTGGACTGTATTGGAATAAAGGCAATAAATATGGAGCTTTAACCTCTATGATTATTGGGGCAGGCAGTTATATTGTTTTTGAAAACTTCTACCCGCAGCCATTTGGAATGCACTCCGTTGTTACGGCTATTGTACTCTCACTTATGGGCTACGTCCTGACAAGCTTAGCTACAAATAGAACAATCAGCAGATAACCGACTATCTCGTTTTTCAGCCTTTGGACGGAGGACACTTCAATCGCTGGCATGTTGGATTGATTTGTTTTTTTAGATAGACTGGGATAAGAAGTTAAATTAGATGGGGTGAGTGTAATGATAAATCTATTTGGTTTGAACAGGGAACAAATCATTCAGGAAAATACAATAGAGGCTGGACATATGCCAGAGTTGGCGATCAATTCGGATATAGCAAATATCACTTTTCTAACACATGATAAACAGCAAGTTAACATTGTCCTTGAAACATATGAGAAAGGTCCTGAGCTTCAGGTGAATGTTGTAAATGAAAAGCTGGAGATTAATGCCCGGGTACAAAAAGAGCGAAGAATAGGAATCATCGTTCAGCCAAAGTCTTGCAAGCTCGAAGTAAAGTTGCCAAAGAACTTTGCAGATCATTACACAATTCAAACTTCAGCCGGTAATATTAGTGCAGCTGATTTAGTGTTTAATCAGGCCTTTTTGAAAACAGGTGCAGGAAACATTCGTTTAGAAAATATTAATGCAACGAAAGTGGAACTTGAATCGGGTGCTGGCAATATTAAAGTAAAAGGTATTGACTCAGTAATTTTCCTAGCTGAGTCAGGGGCAGGAAATATTGAAGGGAGCCTGTGTACCGGAAGTATAACTGCCAGGACTGGTTCTGGAAATGTTCGTTTTACAGTCAATGGAGAACAGGATTTAAAAATGAAATCGGGAGCAGGAAATATTAATGTGTTATTCACACGACCTGAAAACCTGAATGCAACTATAAAGGCTAGTGCAGGTCTTGGAAATGTGAAATCAGAATTACCATCTCACAAGAATAAAAATACAACAAACGAGCTTTCAAGTGCAATTGGTAAAGGGGAAAATTCTTTTCACTTTAAGACGGGTGTAGGCAATATACATCTAGCTAAGGAAAATTATTGAAAAGAAGCAAGCAACGAGGTTCCGTTGCTTGCTTCTTTTTATAGTTTTTCTGCAAATTTCAAGAAGAAATGGAGGGCTTCTTGATTACCTAGTGAACCTTTGTTTACGACACGCTCGACTGGCTGACCCATTAAGATTTTTTTCACTGGGACCTCCAGTTTCTTTCCGTTTAAAGTTTTTGGCAGGTCTGGTGCGGCATAGATTCCAGTTGGCACATGACGTGGGGAACAGTCGTTGCGAATTTGGGTTTTAATTTGCTTTATTAAATCATCTGTCAGATGGCAGCCATCTTTTAACACAACGAATAACGGTGTAATGGAATCACCAGCTGGAGAAGGGATATCCACAATTAGGCTATCTGCAATCTCTGGTATTTTATCGACTGCCCGATAAATTTCGCTGCTGCCAATCCGGATACCACCTCGGTTAATTGTTGCATCAGAACGACCATAAATGATACAGGTTCCTCGCTCCGTCACTTTAATGTAATCCCCATGACTCCAGATTCCTTCGTATAGCTCAAAATAGCTTTCTTGATACCTTGTGCCATCCGAATCATTCCAAAAGTAAATCGGCATGGATGGGAATGGAGCGGTTAAAACAAGCTCTCCAACTTCATTTATATTTCCAATGCCATTTTCATCAAAACTTTCAATCTTAGCTCCAAGCCCCCGGCACTGCAGCTCACCAGCATACACTGGCAAGGTTGGAGAACCAAGGATAAAGGCCGTACATACATCAGTTCCTCCGCTTACAGATGCAATCCAGAGGTTTTCTTTTACATTGTCATAGCACCATTTAAAGCCTTCAGGAGGCAGGGGTGAGCCCGTTGAACTAATATTCTCCAGATAACTTAAATCAAATTCATCCTTTGGCACGATTCCGTCTTTCATGCAAGCTGTAATAAAGCTGGCACTTGTCCCGAAAGTTGTCACTTTTGTTTCTTCAGCTAATTTCCAAAGTGCATCTGTTGAAGGATACGCTGGATTCCCGTCAAAGAGAACAATCGTTGTACCTGACAGCAAGCCGCCGACCAGAAAGTTCCACATCATCCAGCCTGTTGTTGTAAACCAAAAAAAGCGGTCATTTTCATCCAAATCACAATGAAAAGTGATTGTCTTTAAATGCTCAAGTAAAATCCCGCCTTGGCTATGTACAATTGGCTTAGGCTTACCGGTTGTTCCAGATGAAAACAATATCCATAATGGCTCATTGAACTCAACAGGCGTAAAAGACAGGGCATTTTCATTTTTAGCTTTTGTTGCCTGCTCCCAGCTTGTCGGATTTTTTAAATGGCTAAAATCAGGGTCAATGTTGTTTAAATATGGAATAGTAATCGTCGCTTCTAAAGAAGGCAGTTCTGCCTGAATCTCTTTAATAGTATCTAGGCGATCGAATGCTTTTCCACCATAACGATAGCCATCCACAGTAAACATGATTTTCGGATTAATTTGTTTAAAACGATCGATTACGCTTTGCGTTCCAAAGTCAGGAGAAGCACTTGACCAAATTGCTCCAAGGCTTGCAGCGGCTAAAAAGGCAACAACTGTTTCGTAATTATTCGCACTGTAGCTTACAATGCGATCACCCTTTCGAACGTTTAGATTTTTTAATGTCTGCTGCAAGGCTGCGGTATCTTTATAAAGTTGTCCCCAGCTGACTTCCCGTGTTCCTGAACGAGCTTCTGACGTATGAATGATTGCAGTTTTATCTTTATCTCTGTTTCTGAAAATATGCTCGGTGTAATTAATTTCTGCTCCTTCAAACCATTTAACTCCCGGCATTTCATACTTTGAGAGCACGGAGTGATAAGGTGTTTTTGCTTGGATATCAAAATAATTCCAAATGGATTCCCAGAAGGTTCCTAATTCGGTCACAGACCAGTCCCATAATTGATTGTAACTTTTGATATCTAAATTATGCTGTTTATTCAGCCACTTTATATAGTGGGCAAGATTACTGTTTTCTTGTCTTTCCTTGGATGGTTCCCATAATAAAGCACCTTCTTTAATAGCTTCCAATTTATGCCCTCCCTCTAGTATCTAATACTATCATTATATGTAAACGTTTTCTAAGTGTAAAGGAAAGGAGGAGTGACGATTGACTTTATCAGATAGAAAGAAATTTTCCTGGTTAGTTAAAAGGTTCACACTATTCATTATCCTTTATGTTAAACTGTTTATAGAATTCATGCGTTTTAGGAGGCTATGGTGATATATGAAAAAAATAGTTTTGGCATTTCTTATCATGTCAGCATTTTTAATGGGCTGCAAGGATAAAAATGAATATGAATCATCTATTTATGAAGGAGAAAACTTAACGATTGCAGTTATTGGTGAAAAGCCTGAAGTAAGAGAGAAAAACATACAATTTCGCAGTATTACGCTTGAAGAACTAGAATCGAATATGACCGGTATAGATGCAATTTTCATTACAAAAGAAAGACTGGAGCAAGCAGCAAAACCAGAGTATGTAAAATTGTATCACCAAATAAAAATGCCTGTCTTTTTCATAGAATCAGAGAAATCCTATATCCCTTTCATCTATGAAGATATAGCCTATGAGGATGCTCCCAATATTAATGACCAAATGTACGTGGCGGGAATGATGAGTGATGGAACAGATGAAGTACAGGTTTGGGGATTTGGACTATATAATGATGTTGTGAATGAAACGAATATTAAGAGTGCATATTCCGATATATTTGAAACAATCGCATCATTGGGTAAGGAATAGTGTAAGTAAACAAACATGAAAAGGAGAAGGGGGTGTTGAATTTTAATGCTAAATCAAGTCATTGAGCAATTTGACTTAGAGTTTCAAAGCATTCAAGAGGTAGATGATTCTCATAGTTCAACGGTTTATAAATGCAGGCTAGTTAATGGTGAAAATGTTTACTTGAAAATTCCCTTTACAAAATTAAAGTATCAGCGTGAGTTGGAAGCATATGAGATTTTATTAGGACGCGCTCTGATACCGGAAATGCTGGATTATTGGTCAGGGAACGAGGAAAGTCCTGGTGCCTTTTTATTGTCCGAACTAAAAGGAGAGCCCTTAACAACTGAGGTTTCACCAAAAGCGGCTTTTCAAGTAGGGGTTCTTCACGCATCCCTGCATACAGTTCAGCCGGCGGAAAAAGAAAAGCTGATGGGAATTAAAAATGAATTTCCAAACTGGTCTCTTTTTGTTGAGAGACAATTCCTGAGTTTTGCAGAAGATGTAAAAGACGTCCTGGATAAAAATCTATATGATCGAGCTATAAAAAAGTTTGCAGATATGAAAGAACAGCTTCCTGGCCCCGATGGACCAAGCTTTGTACATATGGATTTCCGTCCAGCAAATATTATTATTCAGAGGGAGGAAGTTGTAGGAGTTATCGATTTTGAAAGCGTGCGATTCGGGGCAACAGAAATAGATTTCACAAAACTGTATCGTGACTTTCTTAGTCGGGATACAGCCTTTTACCGAGCTTATCAAGATGGTTATACCAGCATCAGACCAATAATTGACTTGGAAGCTGTTCTGCCATTTTATCTTTTTACAGACGCATTCAATAGTATCGGATGGTGCAAGCGCCGCGGCATAGAAAAACATGCCTTGTTTTTTGAAGAAAACACAGCAATTTTAAAAGAAATTTTAACTTAAAATAGAGCCTAATAATTATATTTCATTTTTAGTTATACAGTGCCGAGCAGGAATATAGATATTGATGCCGAATTAGTAGTTAGTGTACCCAAATAAAACAGGTGGTGAAGATATGAGAGCGTTATTAGTAATTGATGTGCAAAATACAATCGTGGAATTTAAGGATTTTGAGCCAGAATTGAAGCGTATTGAGGGCATTATTCAAGACTTTAAGGAAAATGGCGAACCTGTGATATTTATCAGACATGTAGAGGATGAAGAAACGAGTCCTTTTTATAAAGAGTCTCCAAGCTCAGAATTACATGTTTCTCTAAAAAATGAAGCAGACATGATTATTGAAAAGAAAACTCCTAGTGCTTTTTTTCAGACAGAGCTTAGTAAGAAATTAGAACAGCTGGGTGCAGACCATTTATTCATTACAGGATTTGATACAGAATTCTGCTGCCAGTTCACAGCAATCGCTGCCTATGATAGAGGATATAAAGTCACTTTTATTGAAGACGCAACGGGAACTGTTAATGATGAGGCGACATACGAAATGGATGGTTTGGATATAAGAGATTTTGTAGGCACAGTGCTGCATTGGTCTAATATGATAGAAGTGCTGGATTTGGAGGAATATGTGGAAGTGTATAAGTCAGGCAAAGTCTAATACTTAGTAGAATGAGGCTGGGACTTAACTAATACCAACCAAATAAAGACGAACATTATCGAATAAAGAGCTTTTAATGTTAACTTTTTATAACTGGAAAATGATTCATAGTCGATAGAAAGTGCTAATCACCTTAATTCAGTATATTGCATACTCTCCTGGAAAATTGCATCCCGAATACACTTCGCTTTTGGGGGTCACACCACATTTGGAATGCGGACCTACAGGGGAGAAGTAAAAGAGCAAAACAAAAGTTATTCTTAATTAAGGTAATCAGGAGTTCACTTAAAATCCGAACGAATTTAAAATATCGTTCGGATTTTATTAAATTATATTCCTTTTGTCCCAACGTCGTTCATTTTTTATTTTTTCATTGCCTGTGTCATTTGATGCCAAACAGATCCTTCTGCTTCTTTCCCGCCTTTAATTCGTTCCAGCGCCATGTTAATCTGCATGCGCACCTCAAATTCAGGTTCGTTCGTTTTAGCTTCAAGTGCTGGAATTGCTGTGGCATCGCCAATTTCATAAAGAAACATTGCGCCTCGCCAGCGCACAATCCGACTAGAATCATCTAATGTTTTAATCATCTCTGGCATTGCTTCTTTAAAGCCAAGATCAGATAGGCAGTCACCGGCAGTTCTTCTTACGTTAACAGCTTTATCTTTTAAGGCTTTGTAAAGTGAAGGGAGAACTTCAGGTTCTTCAATCATTCCGAGATAGGCAGTTGCCAGCCTGCGGATGGAAGCCTTCGCGTCATCTAATGCTTTATCAAGTAAGGGAAGGTGCTTTAAGCTTGGTTCGATAATGCGGTCCAATGCTGCATAGCGTTCCTTCCAGTCTGGATGTTCGAGAACATCTAACGGGACATCGTCGTTAAACTTTGCATCAAGCTCAGAAGCATCACGCTCTTCAAGGGCAACTTCAACAAGCTGGTTTAATCGCTCTTTATCATAGGTTGCTGTAAGCTCTTCAACAACTTCTTTTCCAATTTCATCACTATTCCCATAACGCGGGTCCTGTTCAATCCATTTCCGCTCAAATATAAAAGTCTCCGAAGCTGCGGAAGCTTTCATAATTGCTTCCTGGAATAGCTGAGGCAAGCCAAAACGCTTTTCTTCTTCATCTTCCTCCAGTTTTACTTGAATTGGGATTCCACGGAAAGATTGGATAAACACTTTAATTACGCCATAATCATCATTTGACTGGGGTTTATCAATCGAAGCTAAAGCGTTGATTTCCCCCTCAGTACCCAATGCTTCACGAACTTGAGGCAATATTGTCTCCCAAGCTGCTTTTGGACTTCTGGCAAGTGCAATAAAATCTACAACACGATAAATATTTTGAACCCCATCAATCTGGAAAAGCCCGCGAACGTATTCAGGGGCATTCGTTAAGTCATCACTATATTTATAATTATAATTTTCTCCAGCAGGCAATTCTTCGTTCACATTAATTTTCATAGAATGTGGGCTTGGAGTTGGTTCGATGGATACAATTTTCATGTTTTTCCTCCCCCTTAAGCTTTGTGGTTACGTTGTAAATCAGCTGAACCACTTCTTTATTTTTGCAAGAAATGAAGAATTCTTCTCTGTATTATCTGTTTCTTCACTTTCTTCTGCAGTCTCTTCTTTAATAAAAATTTCCTCTTTATCAATTGCATAGTCATATGTCAAAACAGCACCTATATCTGTTTCATGAACTTCGTTTGTAATCATCGTATAATGAATATTGTACTTTGCTGCAAGAGCTTTTTCTTCGGTTAAGAAGCGATAGGATACATGTCCATTCATAATTAACCTAGCCTTTGGATGCTGCTTCATTGCTTCCTCAAGTTTTTTAATTCCAGAGTCTGTCATCACCTGCCCGATTGTTAAGGCGATTACGACTCTTTCTCTTAAAGTACCAAGAAAACGAATTCTTTCCTCTTCTTTAGGGAGACGAACTCCATACATGCCTTCTGTTAGGTAGTCATCAACATTTTTCTTACTCATTTTGACTCATCCTTTAAGTGATTGTTTATCCTAATGTACGTTAAAAAAAGTGAAAAAGCAACTTAAGCACTAGCAGTTATTCTAATGATAAAAAGTAAAAAACCCGGGTAATTTTATGAGAAAAGACCCGAGTTTTCTGTGTTATTTTTTCATTCTCTTGCTTGCTGCTTTACTTCTCGATTGTGCTTCTATATCATCCTGATCAGCCAATTCCTGAGAGAACTCAATATCCATTCCATCTCTAATTTGCTGTTTTGGCGTTTGTGCTAAAAATGAATTTTTCTTCTTGCGATGTTCATCCCTGCCCATAGTTATCCTCCTTTATTAAGGTATAAGGATAGTATGTACAGCTTGTTTATATTCTATAAAGGAAAAAATTACTTTCGGTCACCGCCTAATAAATTGAATAAACCGCTGGCAATACTCCCTTCTCCCTTCGATTCGCCTCCACCGCCTTTACTTGCGGGAGCAGCAGCAAAGATTCTGCTTGCTAATCTGCTGAAAGGCAGTGATTGGACCCAAACTGTACCAGGGCCGCGCAGAGTTGCGAAAAACAGACCTTCTCCGCCAAATAATGCTGTTTTCACTCCGCCAACATACTCAATATTATAATCTATGTCACCAGTCATTGCCACGAGGCAACCTGTATCAACACGCAATGATTCACCAACAGCTAGTTCCCTTTTATGGATTGTGCCGCCCGCATGGACAAATGCCATACCATCTCCCTCAAGTTTTTGCATGATGAAACCTTCACCGCCAAAAAAGCCGACACCCATCTTCTTCTGAAATTCGATGCCAACTGAAACACCTTTAGCTGCAGCAAGAAATGCATCCTTTTGACAAATAATCTTTCCATTTTTCTCGCTTAAATCCATCGGGATAATTTTTCCGGGATATGGAGCTGCAAAGGAAACTCTTTTCTTTTGAGTCCCATCATTTGTAAACGTGGTCATGAAGAGACTTTCTCCAGTAATTACTCGCTTACCGGCACTTTTTAATTTCCCCATAAATCCTGTGTCTTGAGAATCTGAACCATCTCCAAAGATTGTTTCCATTCGAATATGATCTTCCATCATCATAAGGCTGCCTGCTTCAGCAATTACCGTTTCTTGCGGATCTAATTCCACTTCTACAAATTGCATATCGTCTCCATGTAAAAAATAATCTACCTCGTGGTTATTCATAACTCCACCCCTTTCATGATTACATAATCATACGAACTGGATAGGAAAAGGATTCAACTATTAGAATAAATAAAAAAATGAAGACTCAACATAATGAGTCTTCATTTCGTTTCCTAAAATTAATGTGGCAATTGTCCTTGTACGGGTGCGAAGCTATTGATGTAATTCTGCATATCCTCTGGCTTTAGTTGAGGAACTTGGTAATAATGATGTTTGTTTTGGTATAGATACAGTTCAAATGCCATTTCGATTAAATTCGGTATACTATCCGCAAAGACACGGCGAAGAACTGGGTTCGATGTTTCCAAAGCTGTCGTTGTAAAATGGGAAGAGCAGCTTTTCAGATGCCCCATCAGAAAGCCTGAAATACATTCATCATTAATTTCGTTTACTGACTGGGCTGGACTCTTTGGCTGTTTTGGCTGCATGCCGTAAATTGTATTATTATTTAAAGCCATATTATAGGTCTGTGTTTTAACAGCCGGCTCTTGTCCCGTTTTAAGGGTTTGCACAATGGTGTTGTACATTTGGGTGAGAAAGCTTTTCTGTGAAGTCATAATCTGTTTTAATTCAGGATCCTTCACATATTGTTCATACATCACACTATGCTCGAGTCCACCAACCAAGCCGCCAATTGCTTCATGAGCATCAAATAGTTCATGTCCGCCATGACTCATTTTATCTGGCATCTGAGAAGAGCCTTCATAATTTTGATTTTGTTGTTGATTGAACATTTATTCTACCTCCTTAAATTCATCGCTCTTAGCTTTTACAGAAGAATAAATGTTATTCACTTCACTGCGCTGTTTTAAAAATAATTATTAAATCAATTCTGGATTGATTGCCTAATTTTTTAAAAATAAATTCATCTTTGTTATGATGAGTGTAAGAAAGAAATACAAGGGGAGGCTATACGATGAAAGAGAAACAGCCGATTCGATTGGATGACCGAATTTCACTTATTGATGGCTTTGATATGGATATTCCGAGTCGTACTGGTACATACGTCATTAACGAGACAGCATTAACATTGGTTGAAGTTGGTCCAAGTCCATCTGTGAAGTATATCAAAAAAGGGCTGGAACAGCTGGGACACACACTTCTTGATGTAAAGTATATTATTGTCACACATGTCCACCTGGACCATGCGGGTGGAGCGGGCGTGCTGCTCCAGCTTTGTCCAAACGCGAAGCTGATTGTTCATCCAAGGGGTGCAAGGCATTTAATTGATCCAAAAAAGCTTGCGGCAGGAGCGAGAGCAATTTATGGAGATAGTTTCTCTGAAATATACGATCCAATCGTGCCAGTGCCAGAAGAACGTATTATTACAAAAACGGAAGGTGATACATTAGAAATTGGTCCGAATTGTACACTGGAATTTTGGGATACACCTGGCCATGCAAAGCATCATATAAGTATTTACGATCCTGTGAGCAATGGAATATTTACCGGAGATACAGTTGGAATTATTTATGAACGCTTATTGAATGCTGGTGTGGAATTTTATCTGCCATCCACTTCACCGAATCATTTTAATCCTAATGATATGCATGCATCAATCAGGCGTGTGCTTGAGAAAAATGTTGATCGGATTTATTATGGTCACTTTGGGATGACAGAGAATCCAACAGAAGCATTAAAGCAAACAGCAGAGTGGCTCGATATCTTTGTTGATATTGCCGAAAGTGTTATCGATGAGGGCGGAAACTACAATGAGATTTCCCGCCGGATTATGAATCAAGTAAAAACGCACTTGCAGGGTCAAGGTATACCTATAGACCATGAAATTTACATTATCATCAACCTCGACCTCCAAATAAGCGCATTGGGAATTATGGATTACTACCAAAAAATAAAACAATAATATCAAAAGCTGAAGCACGCGTTAAGGGACGTACGAACTGGACTGCGGTGCAAGGAAATAAAGGAAACACCCTTCCACTCGGGACGAGTGGGAGGGATGTTGACTTATTGACTGAAAGCGCGGGAAGTTCGTCAGTCCCTGCGTGCAGAAGCTAGCCGAATCAAAAGCTGAAGCACGCGTTAAGGGACGTACGAACTGGACTGCGGTGCAAGGAAATAAAGGAAACACCCTTCCACTCGGGACGAGTGGGAGGGATGTTGACTTTCACCGCAAGGGTATAAGTGCGACTAAGCCTCACTTTGTTCGACAAGTCTTCTTTATTGACTGAAAGCGCGGGAAGTTCGTCAGTCCCAGCGTGGAGAAGCTAGCCGAACCAAAAGCTGAAGCGACCGTTTAGCAACGAACAAACTGGAGCACTCCGCAATGAGATAAAGGAAACACGGAGAGCGAAGCGAACCGATGTTGACTTATCGTAGTGAAGGAGTGCGAAGTTTGCAAGTTGCTGGTCGCAGAAGCTAGCCGAATCAAAAGCTGAAGCACGTGTTAGTTTCAGCTTTTTTTAAAAAAGTTCGTTATTGCTAGGAAACTGGTAATAGCGAGCTTTTTAATTTGAGATGTGAATATCTTGTGTAAAATGTATGCGGATACAGTAAATTTATTATTAATTCTTTCTAGAACTACCTTCATTTACTTGAGAATAAACCGATATAAAGTGGGTAATAAGCATTATACGATTATTTAAGTTAAAAGCAGTATATTTCGCTTAAATAAATAGAAATATACGATGGGGGTATATAAATGGATAAAACATCAATTATAGGTATTATTTTAGGTCTTATTGCGGTTGGCGTGGGAATGGTGTTAAAAGGTGTTGGAGTCGCTGCTTTAATCAACCCTGCAGCACTACTTATTATTTTCTTGGGGACAGCGGCATCAGTAATTATTGCTTTTCCTGCAAGCACAATTAAAAATGTCCCTTCCTATTTCAGGGTTTTGTTAAAGAATGATAAACAAGTCGAATTACCGGAGCTCATTGAAATATTCACAGAGTGGTCAAACCAGACGCGTAAGGAAGGCTTACTGTCTTTGGAAAAACAGTTAAAAGAAACAGATGATGACTTTCTATCTCTGGGTCTGCAATTAGCTGTTGATGGCCAGTCACCAGAATTTATTCGTGAAATTATGCTAGAAAGAATATATGCGATGGAAAGCCGTCATGAAGAAGGAGCTAAAGTGTTCGAGCAAGCTGGTACATATGCACCGACACTTGGAGTACTTGGGGCAGTTATTGGTTTAATCGCGGCGCTGGGCAATATGGAAGACATGGAAGCGTTGGGAGCTGCTATTTCAGCGGCATTTATCGCTACTCTATTAGGGATCTTCACTGGGTATGTATTATGGCATCCATTCGCCAATAAATTAAAACAAAAATCAAAAAAAGAAGTTGAAATAAAAGAAATAATGATTGAAGGAATTCTTTCGATTACGAATGGGGAATCCCCAACAGTTATTAATGAAAAGTTAAGCTCATATCTGCCTTCAAAAGAAATTTCAACAATGAAGCAGGTGAGTTCTGATGCCTAAAAGAAGACGGAAGAATGAAGAACGACCAGATGAGTCGTGGCTGCTTCCCTATTCTGATATGCTGACACTGCTTGTTGCGCTATTTATCGTGTTATTTGCTATGGGTGAGATTGATGCTCAAAAGTATAAAGAGCTTGCAAATGTTTTTCGAAGTGAACTTTCAGGATCAAGCGATTCCATTGTGGAAGAACCATTTACCAAAACTACCGAAGAGGTTCCTAATGAGAATGAAGAAGAGGAAGAAGAGATAGAAGATAGTGAGGCAGCAAACAGCATTCGGGAATTGAATGATCTTAAGGAATTACAAGCGAATATAAATAATTACATCGAAACGAATAACTTAACAGATGATCTTGCAACGAGTTTAACAAATGAGGGATTATTTATTACGATTGTTAGTGATATATCGTTTGCTTCTGGAAGTGCAGAAGTCAACGAAGAAGGCATTACAATTGCTAAAGAGGTGTCAAGCTTCCTTGATACACATTCTCCGCATCAGATTATAATCAGTGGCCATGCGGATGACCGGCCGATGCACACGGTAGAGTTTGCTTCTAACTGGGAGCTGAGTGTCATCAGGGCAGTCAATTTCATGAAGGAAATTTTAGCTGATGGAATGCATGATCCTACACTATTTAGTGCAAAAGGCTTTGGTGAATATCAGCCAAGTGTGCCAAATACAAGTGAAGAAAATAGAGCGAAAAACAGAAGAGTAGAAATTCTGGTTTTACCAAACTTTGAAATAAACATTGATGAAGATTAATTTAAATAAAGAAAAAGTAGGCGACATAATGATTGAAACAACCACTGATAGAAATAGAATAATAACAGATTTATTAAATGGGATGCAAACAGCTTTAAGACAAATTGTCCCGATGAATTATAATTTAGGTGCCCCGCAGTTATCTGGAGAGGCTTTAACCCTTCATTACGGAATTTTAATCGGGTTTACGGGAGATATTAAAGGCAGATTAATTATAGCCGGGGAAAAGGCTGTTTTTGGTTCGATTGGAGAAAAAATGTTTGGCATGCAGCTGGAAGAGGAAATGCTGGTATCTTTTAGTGGGGAGCTGGGCAATATGCTTGCAGGTGGGATAGCTACGCAAATCGTTGAAAAAGGCTTTGCAATAGATATAACCGTTCCTACAGTTATGCAAGGAAACACAACATTATCCGGTTATGAAAAGGCTATTAAAATTACTGCCGCATTTGATGAAGCCGGCGAATTGGATTTATATTTACTGCTTAATTAAGGTATAACCCTGAAATGAATGGATATTTCAGGGTTATTTTTATATTTCACAGCAATTCCTTATTTACTTCTAATACAATGGGACAATGGTCACTTCCGAGTACCAATGAATGGGCTTCAGACTGTTCAAGTGCATTTTTAATCCGCTCAGAAACGATAAAGTAATCAATCCTCCACCCGATATTTCGTTCACGCACCTTGCTCATATAGGACCACCATGTATAAATGCCTTCCGTATCTGGGTGGAAATAACGCAGTGTATCAATAAATCCCGCATCAAGCAGTCGTGTCATTTTTCCGCGCTCTTCCACAGTAAATCCGGAATTTCCATAATTTGTTTTGTAGTTACGAATGTCTATTTCATGATGAGCTACATTTAAATCGCCACAGTAGATAACTGGTTTCGTCTTATCTAGTTCAACTAAGTAATGAAATAGCTTGTCTTCCCAATCCAGACGGTAATCTAATCTTGATAAATCACGTTTGGCATTTGGTGTATAAACATTTACAAGATAAAAATCTTCAAATTCCAGTGTAATAATCCGGCCCTCATCTTGGGTTTCTTCCTCACCAACACCGTAATGCACACGAATCGGCTCTTTTTTTGTGAAGACGGCAGTGCCGGAGTAACCTTTTTTCTCTGCATAATTCCAGTATTGGTGATAGCCTTCAAGTTCAAGGTCAATCTGTCCTTCTTGAAGCTTGGACTCTTGAATACAGAAAATATCTGCGTCTACCTCATTAAAATAATCTAAAAATCCTTTACGAACGCAAGCGCGTATTCCATTTACATTCCATGAGACTAATTTCATTTTTACTAACTCCTTCTGCTATGAATCGGTATGTTCCATTGTAACATAAGCAGCAGTCTTCTTGATTCAGGGAGGATAGATATAATGATTCAACTTTTGTATAAGGAAAATATCAGATCAGCTAAGCAGATACAAACTGCTGATAAATTAAAAGCAATTTTAGCTTTGCTGTTTAACGATTGATTTTAATAAGATTACTGGGGGAAGCCAGGTATTTATTTTAAAACTGTATTGACAGTTTTATGTATTAACCATATAATACAGTTCATAGAGTGTATTATGCAGTTAATACATATCGTGTGGCTTATGTGTATTAACCGTATAATACACATAATTTTACCTTTGGTGTATTAAGTGTTTAATACGAAAGTTTGTTTTGAATCCGTTGAGTCAGGAGGATTATATTGAAGATAATTTTTAATAAAAGAGACCCAGTTTATGTACAGGTTGTCCAGCATTTTAAGGAGCAGATTGCCAGTGGCTATTATGAACCAGGACAGGAGATTCCATCAAGACGTGAATTGGCTGGGCAGCTGAAGATCAATCCAAATACAGCACAAAGAGCATATAAAGAAATGGAGGAAGCAGGCTTGATTTTTACAGAGGGAAATAATCCAAGTCGTATAACAAAGGATGAAAAGGTGCTTCGTGTCGTTCGAACAGAATTAATTGAGAACGCAGTAAATTCCTTTATTGCTGCAGTTGAACCAATCAATATTCCATTAGATGAACTTGTTGACATGGTTAAAGAAAAATATGAGAAAGAAAAGGGGGGTCAGAAATGATTGAGGTGAAAAATATTACTAAAAGATTTGGGAGAAAAAAAGTACTTCAAGGTGTTTCATTTACCGCGAACAAAGGTGAGATTACTTGCCTTATTGGAATAAATGGGGTGGGCAAAACAACCATTCTTAATGGGATTATGAATCTGACTCCGATGTCGAGTGGTGAGATACTTATAGATGGAAAAAAACTATCAAAAGAAACATACGAAAAAATCACTTTTATTCCAGATGCAATTACAATGCTGCCACAAATGAAAGTGAAAGAAGCGATACAATTTATGAAGGATTATTACGGGAGTTGGAATGACAAACGCGCAGAAGAACTCTTACAATTTTTTAAATTAAAAAAGGAAGATCGAATCAGCAGTTTATCAAAAGGGAATGTTGCCAAGGTAAATTTATTGCTTGGTTTAGCACTCGATGTTGATTATTTGCTGATGGATGAGCCTTTTTCAGGAATAGACATTTTCAGCAGAGAGCAAATTGCTGATGTCTTTACAAGTCATCTTGTAGAAGACCGAGGGGTTATTATTACTACACATGAAATTAATGATATTGAACATCTCATTGACAAGGTTGTTCTTATTGATGATGGGATTGTATTTAAGGAATTTAATACAGAAGAAATGCGTGAAGTTGAAGGGAAGTCAGTAGTCGATGTGATGAGGGAGGTTTACCGCGGATGAAAAGCTATTTGAAACTGGTAAATTTTGAACTTGGCCGTTTTATTAAAATATACTTTGTGCTTGCAGGAATCACGATTCTTTCGCAGATTGCAGGCACGATGACTATAGCGAATGGGTATATGAATGATTTTGAGAAGGCGATATATGTTGAAGGCCTCACCACTGAACAGTTTTTGGAACAAAGTGGGAAATATGGTTTGGCAGATCTAGTTGGAACAGACTGGTTTATCTTTCCTGTGATATTTGCAGCTGCTGTACTGTTAATTTATAGCATATATATCTGGTATCGTGATTGGTTTGGGAAAAATACATTTATTTACAGGTTATTAATGTTGCCAACTGCAAGAATGAATATCTTCTTTTCAAAAGCAACAGCAATTTTTATGATGGTGCTTGGATTATCAGCATTACAACTTATCATTTTTAAAATTACCGAGAAAATACTGCAATGGATAATCCCAGCAAACTTGCGGATTGACATGCCAATCATTGAATTAGTCAAAAATGGCTATGGAAATCAACACTTGGGACTTTTACTTCCAACCAGTTTTATTGAATTTCTCATTTATTATGGAGTTGGCTTTACGGCGATTTTTGTATTATATACAGCGATTTTATTTGAGAGAAGCTATCGTCTTAAAGGTGCGGTATTAGGAATTATTTATGCAGCGGCTGCATTAATCATTTTTCTGCTGCCGGAAATAATTACAACTATTTTGGGGAGAGACTTTTTATATCCAATAGAACTGTTGATTGTACATGCCGTTCTTTGGGCAATAATTACGGCATTATCGCTATGGGTCAGTAATTATTTAATTAACAAGAAAGTAACGGTATAAGGAGGGCATATAATGAAAAAATACTGGAAGCCAATTATTTTGTTTGCGATTATTCTTGTAACCTTTAGTATATATTACGTTTATGGTGCTTTAGCAAAAGAAGAACTCCCCGAGCTGGAACTTGTAACGGTATCAGATAAAAATAATATAGCGGAGAATATTACCATTGAAGGGAATTATGAAAATGGCAGAATGAGCTGGAATGAGTTTAAATTAACTGCTCAAGACATGATGGATTATTCTGATTTAGGGTATCTTGAACGTTTAAACAACTCTTATTCCCATGTGAATACAGCAAAACTAATTGAGGATTATCGCGGTTTTATGCGCGGAAAGAATGAAAGAGAATTACTTTATGAAGATGAAGGCCGGGTCGTTTATGTTGGTCCTTATTCTCAAGGGAAAGGTAAAAATAAGTTTGAAGTAGCAATCCTGGATAAAGTAAAGAATGAAGAAAAAGACGTTACTGTAAAAATAGCAGAAGAAGCCGGTTTTGAATATATGTATATAGAAGAGATTCAAGCGGCTGGGGATAAAATATATGTATTTACCTCCAATTATTATCGGGATGGTGAACAACTCCGTGTTTATGAAATAGATATCAATGAAGAGAAGATAACCGACCAAAAAACGTTGGAAATTCTCCCTGCAGACAGTTACTATAGTATTCTGAATAACTTTGGAAATATTAAAGAAGAGCCTTATCTTGTATATAAAGTGGAAGAAAATAAATGGGATGAGGAGACTGGAGAAGGAGAGGTAATCTCTTTGGAAGTGAAGTCATACCATGTACAGTCAGGCGAACAGCGGACGATTACGCTTCCGCCAGAATGGGATAAAAATATTGATGCAAACAATATGTATGATGTTCACTCTTCCAATCATTATGTCATTAAAGATGAATTTATTTACTTTATTATTCATGTAGAGGATAGGATTGATATTTATCCATATCACTTAGAGAAAAATGAATTAGGAGAAGTAAGGCATATTCCATTAGAACCAACTGTCAGTGAAGGAGTGGTTGGCTATTTTGCAGCAGGAGAGGATTTTTCTTTTATTAGTTCTGTAGGAGAAAATGGCAGTAACCAAAGAAAATTATTTATCATTGATTTGGATAATGCAGAAATCCAATATGAAGGTGATATAAAAATTACCAACGCAAATAGGGAAATGCTTCCTTACCTCATCGAATTTAATGATGTATATATAGATTAATCAAAACGTGGCTGGGAAACTTAATTTCCAGCCACGTTTTGATATATTTTATCTATTTTTTCTTTGAATAAATCCATATGAACAATTCTCGCCTCACGAACATGTTCTTTCCCTTCAATAAATAATAACAGAACAGGAATTGTAAAGATGGAAAACTTCCCTGCTACTGCCTCAACATGATCTGCATTAATATGACCAAGTTGAATTTCTGGATATGCTGTCATTAATTCCTTCACTTGAGGGAGCAGTGCATGACAAACACTGCAATTTGTGCGTGAAATATACAGGAAAGCTAATTGATGTTCTTTAAGAAAGGCATCGATGTCGTGTAGAGATGTCAGTTCTTCAAATTCGCGCATTATTTTGCCTCCAATTAGAAGTTTTGTTTATTTATAATATAACAGTTTTTTTCATATCTACCCCCTAATATGTTTATTAACAGTACATCAGGGAAAAATATTAAAAAGATGTGAGGTGAATATATTGAGCGATAAAAATAGAAAATCCACAGAAGGCGAAAGAACGAAATGGAATGAGGAAGATCGTACGAAGCTTGATGGTTTTTATGAGCAGCGATTTGTCGATGATATTCCGCTAGAGGATTTAAAGATAGAACAAGAAGATGAAAAAGACAAGCATAAGACAAAAGACGATTCACAAAGTGAACGCAAATATAAAGAGAAAAGTGACTAAACAGTATGATGAGCCGTTTCTTTGCTTATTCAGCCATTATCCGGGAATAATGAAATGAAGAGGTGATGCTATATGCCGACAGAATTTATTATCCGTATTATTTTGTCAGCGATTGTATTAATTGTGCTCGTTATTATTCTCATCCGTTTCAGTGGCAAGAATTCGAAAAGTACAGCACGAGATTCGTTAGATATTATGAAAGAGAGATATGAAAAGGGAGAGCTTTCCAAGGAAGACTATGAAGAAGCGAAGAGAAGGAGAGGCAAAACTTGACTTGAGGATTCAATTATAAAATGTTAAAAAGACTGAGACAAAATAAATTTAATTTAATAAAATCCGAACGATACCTTGAATTCGTTCGGATTTTAAGTGGACTCCTGATTAATTTAGTTTAGAATAACTTCCCCCCGAAAATATACCGCAAATTTGATAGCTTGTTATTAATAAGGTTGCGCATAGACAATATAAAACTGGATTTCGAAAAACTGTCTTTGATAAGTTTTCTCTCTGCCCAAGGAAATCAGAATTGTTATTTAACAGGTGATGCTAACACTTCTCTAAGCCAGTGGGAGTAAGAAAAGTGGAGAAACCATCTATTAGAACACCTCTATCAGACAGTGGCAGCCAGACAAGCGGTGAAACTGTCTATGAGCATACATCTGTCCAGAAAAAACAGGGTTAACCTGAATTAAGATTATCAGATTTCAATCGACTATGAATGAGTATCCAATTATAAAAGTTAACTTCAAAAGCTTTCTATAATGTTCGTCTTTTAATTGGTTGGTATTAATTGAATCCCAGTCTTTTATTTGGGAAGAATTTTTTTTGCTTGCTGAAATTACATTTATGTGGGGGAATGCCAGATTCATTCTGAAGTTCAAAGCGGAAATTCCAATCAAAAACATAAAAAATAGTTGTCAGACTGCTGGATGCTGAAGATAGTCAGACATAATAATACCTCCTGTTATTACCATGACAGGAGGTATTTAGCTTAACCTTCGAAGCGGGAAAATTTATCATCAAGTGGAATTCTTGCCTTTGGTTCCGGCTTTTCATCAAAATACCCCATATGAATAAAGCCAACGATTTTTTCATTTTCTTTCACATCAAGAATTTCTTTTACTTTTTTATCATAGATATGTGGATTGGTTTTCCATACGACACCGAGTTGTCTTTCCCAGGCAAGTAACCAGAAGTTCTGAATCATTGTTGCAACAGCCCCAAAATTTTCGTCCCATTGCTTTTCTATTTCCGGTGCTTCCATTACTGCAACAAGAATTGCATTTGGCTCGTTTAAGTAGTTCTCACGGTTTTCTTGTCTTTCTGGTGGATATGTCGATGCTACACGTTTTGCGAATACAGGCAGCTTATCTTTGGCAACGAAGATAAATCTCCATGGCTGACGCATTCCGTGTGTAGGAGCCCAGAGTGCAGCCTCTAATAAATCACGTATTGTTTCTTCAGTAACTATTTTATTAGTATACCCCCTTTTAATCGCCCGGCGCTCACGAATAACTGAAGCTAAATTAGATTTCTCCATTTTGCATACCCCTAATTTTTATATATTTAATTTCTTTAATTATCAGTTAAATTGTAGGGGATGCATTCTATAAAAGCAAGTAAACTATTAAAAAGAAGGCATTTTGCAGAATGTAACATATCCTTATGAGTTTGTGAGTAAAATCACTGATTTTTTCCCGAAATGCGCTAAAATTAGATTATGATTGGTTGTAATTAGGAGGTAAGCAGATGACGTTTTATGAAATACTCGTATTTATTCATATCTTTTCAGCGATCCTTGGAATGGGACCGGGTCTTGTAATGACAGCTGTAGTAACTTTGTCAAAGCCCAGCAATATGACTGAATTAAGGCATGCTTTCAATATTAGAAATTCCTTACATATTTTTACTATGATTGGCGGTGCATTGCTGCTTTTATCTGGGCTGGTAATGGGTTTTCTGAATCCATATTGGTTTAGTCAAGCGTGGTATGTTATAAGTCTAGTACTTTTTCTAGTTTCACTTGCGATGGGACCGATTGTGCTTAAGCCACGTTCAGCCCCAATTAAAAAGTTATTTATTGACGTAACAGACGAAGAGATTCCTGCCGTTTACAAAACCTTATCAAAGGAGTTATTTTATTACGAACGCATCACTAACATCATATTCATTATTATAATTTCCTTGATGATTCTTAAGCCGTTCTAATTATATAATATCCCGCTATGATTCAATAACACACAACAATCCGCTATTCTGAAGAGGTTAATCGACTAAGCGACAAGTGAGTGAAGTTGAAAACACATAATAATGTGTTTATATTTATTCTTATGAGGTAAGTGACTATTGTAAATGTACCTAAAATATGATATAGTCGTAAAAATTTACATTAGGGAGGATTACCGATGAAAAGAGTTTCACTTGAAGAGATTTTTCTACATCCTGTGACACAGAAGTACTTGCAGCGCTCAGGGGTTGCTCACGCTGTATCGGTAGCAGAATTTGCATATATCTTTGCAAAACGATTTAATGTAAACCCTGATCAAGCAACAAAGGCTGCTTTGCTTCATGATATTGGACATTATACGTGGTACCGTGACGGAGAATGGGATTATGACCTCTACCGGGAGAATGATATACATGCGATTAAAGGAGCAAGCCGCGCGCATAAATTATTAATAACAATTGGTGAGGACCGCCATTCGGCAAAAGAAATTGCAATTGCTATTCTGCTTCATACAGACTCTTATTTGCCACATGGTGAGCTCAAATTAGAGCCTCTTCAGCAAGTAGTCGCGATGGCAGACGAGGCTGATGAAGAAAGCGGAGGGAATCACCATTATAAGAGAATGGACATTACTGCAGCACTTGAAAGATTACGTGCATTGGATACACAAATTAATAAAGCAGATGATTCAATAGGAAAAATTCGGGGAATTGGTTGATACGATTAACACAATAATCCCCGAATTTTAATAGCTTCATATTTTATACATTGGTCAGAATGCTTGTTCATCCATATCAGCAAAGTATTCTTCCAATGTAACCCCTGCTTTGTTTATTTCCTGAGCAGCTTTTTTGCCAACATAGCGCAGATGCCAAGGCTCAAATTGATATTCTGTAATATCTTCTTTTCCTTCTGGATAGCGGATAATGAATCCGTAGTCGGCAGCATGCTGTTCTACCCACTGGCCTTCTGGTGTCTCTCCAAAGTCAGTAACAAGCTGGTAGTTTACAGATGCACTAGAAATATCCATAGAGAGCCCTGTTTGATGTTCTGACTCGCCAGGTCTTGCACTAAAAGCATTGGCTGCTTCTTCACCATGCTTTTCTGTATAAGCGTTAAAGAGGGACACTTGACGTTCATAAGAGCGATATCCAGATTGTGCATAGAGCTCGAAGCCTGCAGTATCTGCCGCTGCGAACAAATCTTCTAACGCAAGAGCAGCTGGTTCACGCAATTGCTTTTTAGGCAGGTCTTCTGTGAACGGGAACCTGACATCAGGAACTACAAGATCATGTGGAATATAATCTTCTGGTAAAGCGTTTGCTTTATTGACAATCGCCAGTTGATCATAAGGATTACCTAAAACTTGTGTACCAGCATTCGTCATTGCAGGCTCGTCAAGCGGTGGAAGTGCAGCTCCAGGTTCAACAGTTTGTTCTTCTTTTAAGATGCTTTCTAGAGCATGCTTAGTAGCTTCATCATAAATACCAGTAACGAAAAGGTCTTCCGTTTGTAATTGTAAATCAGTTACCGCCCAGGTTGTGACTGCTGAATAAATGCTATCTGCAGATAATTCATAGCCAATTTCAATCAGTGCTTTTTGAAGAAGAAGAACATTCTCCCCTTCGTCCATTTTTTGCAAAGATTCTTCAGGAAGGGAAATTTCATTTTCCGAAGCAAAGGATGGCGATGTATCCTCTATTTTTTCTCCTTTTGAATCTATATTATTTACTGGCTCTTCCGTGCATGCAGCGAGCAAGGAGAGCAGTATTAATAAAGTCATTACTTTCCATTTCATTCATAATCCCTACAATCTTTTATAATTGATACCACGATTTATTTTCTCACAAGAGTACAGGAGAGGGCAATAGCGATTTCGACCCTATTTCTGGATAAATATAAGTTCTGGTAACTGGAGAAAGAGGAAATAATAGTTCACAAAGAAGACAAAGAGGTGCAAGCTGAACAGTTGTAAATTGTGTCAAAATCAGCTACAATTTATATATAAACTGTCCAGTCAGTTTTAATAGAAGAGTAGGTGTAACAGATGCCAAAGATTTCAGAGGAAGCAAAGGAAGAAAGAAAAGCTAAAATACTTGATGCAGCATTAGAATGCTTTTCAACGAAAGGTTATTATGCATCGACAGTGGATGATATAGTTAACTATTCGAAGCTAAGCAAGGGATCCGTATACAACTATTTTAAAAGTAAAGAAGAAATCTTCCTTAGTCTTTTACAGCAGAGAAGTGAAGAAAACCTTAAGGAACTTACTGCAGGACTTGCAAGAATAACTAGTCCAATTGAGAAATTGCGTTATTGGATAAGAACAGACATTCCATATAATGCAAACAAGAAAAAGTTTATGCATGTGCATATAGAGTCTTGGCTTTATGCGGCAGATGTTCCACATGTTAAAGAAGTATTAAGAGAAAGCTTTGATACACTTTTTCAGTTCACTCAAGATATCATTGTTCAAGGACAAGAAGCAGGGGAAATCAAGCAGGATATTGATCCCAATGCAGCGGCGGCGATGTTTTGGTCACTTCATGATGGGATCTGGCTGCATGCATCTATTGGCTATGACGAAGAAAAAATCGAAAAACGGATTGCAGAAATGGAAAAAGCATTGCTTGCATACTTAACTTAAAAATAAAGGAATATTGGACTTTACAATAAATAAACTGACCAGTCATTTTAAAAGATAAAAGGAGGCAATTTTAATGAAACTATGGTTTAATCGTCAAAACGCTCAAAAGAATCTTGCGAAAAGCAAAAAAACACGTGATTATTATTACATCAAGAACGAAGAGCAGCTTCAGCGTGAAAGAATTTCTCTGGAATACGATTTTATCCGATCATTAGCAAAATAAATAAAAAAAGGTTTCAAGCATCAAAGCTTGAAACCTTTTTTTATTTACTCAATTATCGTATAACAAAACTGCTCGATGTGGAAGTGGAGCTATTTGGCAAACAAGTGGGCAATTTCAACAATGACTTTTGCGGCTTTTTCCATATTGTCTACAGAGACATACTCATACTTGCCGTGGAAGTTTTCACCGCCAGTAAAAATGTTTGGCGTAGGGAGTCCCATATAAGAAAGCTGTGAGCCATCTGTTCCACCACGGACAGGTTCGATGATTGGCTCGATATCGTACTTTTTCATTGCCTGACTTGCAATATCAAGGATATGTTTTACAGGTTCAATTTTCTCACGCATATTGTAGTACTGATCTTTCATTTCAAGCTGTACATTTTCTTCGCCATATTTTTCCTGCATTTCATTTACGAAACCAGCAAGTGCAGTTTTTTTATCTTCAAATTTTTGTCTGTCATGGTCACGGATAATATAGTACACTTTTGTTGATTCCACATCACCAGTTATCGAGATAAGGTGATAGAAACCCTCGTATCCTTCTGTATGCTCAGGTGCTTCGTTTTCGGGAATCATATTTACAAATTCTGCGGCGAGTTTACCGGAGTTCACCATTTTATTTTTTGCTGTACCAGGATGCACGCTGTTGCCTTTAAAGGTTACTTTAGCAGCAGCTGCATTAAAACTTTCATATTGTAATTCACCAAGAGGGCCCCCATCAATTGTATAGGCGTATTTTGCACCAAAGCGCTCCACATCAAATTTATGCGGTCCCCGGCCAATTTCTTCATCTGGTGTAAAGGCGATGCGAACCTGACCATGCTCAATTTCGGGATGCTGAATCAGGTAGTTCATTGCTGTCATAATCTCAGCTATACCTGCCTTATTATCTGCACCAAGTAAGGTAGTTCCGTCCGTAGTAATAAGTGTGTGTCCTTTGTAGCTTGGCAGCTCAGGAAATTCTTTGGCTGAAAGGACAATATTCAGCTTTTCATTTAATGTAATATCATTGCCATCAAAGTTCTCAATTACCTGTGGATTAACATCCTTTCCAGTAAAGTCCGTTGCCGTATCCACATGTGCAAGAAATCCGATTACAGGAACATCTTTATCTGTATTTGCTGGGAGTGTTGCCATTAAATAACCATTTTCATCTGCCGCAATATCCTCCATGCCAATAGAATTTAATTCCTTTATCAGCAGTTTAACTAATTCCAGCTGCCCTGGAGTTGATGGAGTAGTCTCAGATTCTTCATTTGATTGTGTATCAATTTTTGCGTAGGTAGTCAGTCTCTTGATCAATTCTTCTTTCATCGCTAAATCACTCCTTATAATTTAAAAAATGAATCATCTTTTATTTTTAAAATTAACTCCTATTTTATCACAAAGTTACGGAACTCGAAATATTCACAGCAGGAAACCTGTGTAAAGTAATAGAATAATTAAATATATGGGAAAAATCTTTCTTGTTATTGAAGAAAGGTTTACAATAGAAATACGAGTAAAGAAGTGGAGGGATCTGGATGACGGATTTAATCAGTGTGGAGCGTTTGAAAAGCCGATTAAATAATATGCAGAATAACACAATAATCATTGACGTTCGTTTTAGACTGAATGATGAAGATGCAGGCAGAAAAATGTATCTGGAAAGTCATCTGCCTGGTGCAGTTTACCTGGACTTAAATAAAGATTTATCTGGAAGAGCAGAAAAGCATGGTGGCTCCCACCCTTTGCCAGACTTTGATTTGTTTGTTAAGAAGCTTGGAAATATCGGGATTGATAACGACACAACGGTTATTATTTATGATGAAGGAAACGATATGTTTGCTGCAAGGCTGTGGTGGCTGCTTGAAGCAATAGGACATTCAAAGGTTTATATTCTGGAAGGCGGTCTCAATGGCTGGGTGGAGGCGGGAAATGCAACCACATCAGAAATACCGGCACTGCAGTCTAAAAACTATAAAGCTAAATTTCAAGAAGATAAAATCGTGGATATGAAAACAGTAAGAGAGAAAATAGCAGTAGGAACAAAACTGATTGATTCACGAACGGAAGATAGATACTTAGGTGATTTCGAGCCACTTTACAGTAAAGCAGGACATATTCCAGGGGCAAAAAATTATTCATGGAGAGCGGTACTGTCTGAAAATGGAGAATGGCTGAAGGGAAATGCGCTTGAAGAACACTTTTCTGATTTAGATAAAGATGAAGAAATCATTGTATCATGCGGATCTGGAGTCTCAGCTTGTGTAAATATATTAGCCCTTAAAGGCTTAGGTTATAAAAATATAAAACTTTATCCCGGCAGTTTTAGTGACTGGATATCACATGATGAAAATGAAATTGAATTAGGTGAAGACTAACCAATGCATATTTCACGTTGTTCTTGGGTAACAAATGATCCGATTTATATTGCGTATCATGATAATGAATGGGGTAAACCTGTTCATGATGATCGTAAACTATTTGAAATGCTTACTTTAGAAGGTGCACAAGCGGGTTTAAGCTGGATTACAATTTTGAAAAGAAGAGAAAATTATCAAGCTGCATTTGATGACTTTAATGTGGAAGTCATCAGTCGATATTCTTCGGATAAAATAGATGCACTGCTGCAAGATCCCGGTATCATTCGCAATCGGAGAAAGATAGAATCTGTTATTCGCAATGCGCAAGCTTTCTTGAGTGTACAGGATGAGTTTGGAAGTTTTGATGCATATATATGGAAGTTTATTGGTGGAAATCCGCTTATAAATCATTGGCAGACAGATGATGAAGTACCGGCAAAAACAAAAGAATCAGAAGCGATGAGCAAGGATTTGAAAAAAAGAGGTTTTAGTTTTATTGGCCCAACAATTTGTTATGCATTTATGCAGGCAACAGGTATGGTGAACGACCATACAAAAGGTTGCTTTCTATATAGGACCGGGGATTCAGCAAAGGTCAAAGAACAGGATAAAAAGTAGAAACTCCTAAACATATAACGTTAAATGGCTGCAAATTGGATATCAACTTTGCAGCTGTTTTTTATATTACATTATTGGTTTGAAAGAGATGAAACCTATCTAAACCTGTTCCGTAATGAAGCTGTATGTCAAAATACACTATATGAAGGGGAGTGATTAATATGGCAATGAAAAAGGTATTTATTTCAATGCTTTCTGCACTGCTGGTCTCCATGTTTGCGGTTGGTGGAAGTGTCTTCGCAACATCTCTATACTATTACTTGAATGAGGAACAATTTGGTAAAGTGATAACAGCATCACGAATAATCTGGTTTTCCATTACATTCATTCTCTCATTCTTATTTATATTTTTGGGACTGGGTAAAAAAGAGAGGCAGTAACTTTTAATTGTTGATACGAAGTGCTGATAATCTTAATTCAGAATTGCTCTGTTTTTTGGACAGTTGGCGTTCTTAAGGACTGTTTCTTTACTTTTCAGGCTGGTACTGTCTTATAGAGAGGTTCTAATAGACAATTTCACCGCTTGTCTGGCTGCTATTGTCTTATAGAGGTGTTCTAATAGACGGTTCACCACTTATCTTGCTATTACTGTCTTATAGATACGTTCTAATAGACGGTTTCATCATTTTTCTTGCTATTACTGTCTTATAGACACGTTCTAATAGACAGTTTCACCGCTTTTCTGGCTGCCACTGTCTTATAGAGATCTTCTAATAGACGGTTTCTCCACTTATCCTGCTCCCACAAGCTTAAAGAAGGGTTCACATTACCTGTTAAAGAACAATCCTGATTTCTTCAGGCAGAGAGAATACTTGTCAATGACAGTTTTTCAAAATCCAGTTTTATATTGTCTAAGCGCAACCTTAGTAATAACGATTTTCGAATTTCCTGTATCTCTAGGGGGAGAGTTATGCTGAATTAAAGTAGTCAGAACTTAATTTAAAAACCGAACGAAATTAAGGTATCGTTCGGATTTTAATATATTATATTTCTTTTGTCTCATCCTCATTAATATTAAATCTTGGGCCGTTAACTAGAGCATAATTGGAGACATGGCTTTTAGCTCATTCTACTATAGCTTAAATACATTTATTTCTTCATTTAGGTGCTCTGCAAGACGGGCGAGTTCGTCTGCATTGCCGGATACTTCTTCCATAGAACTGGCTGTTTGCTGTGAGGAAGCAGCTGCTTGTTCAACTCCAGCCGCTGATTCTTCAGAAACAGAAGCAATCTCTTCGATAAGGTGATTCATTTGGCCGCTGTTCTCAGCAATATGATTCAGGTTTTCTGAAATAACAGTGATTTTTTCGGACATACTGTTAACTGCACCGCGAATAGCCTCGAAGTTTTGCCCAGTAGCTTCAATTTGCTCAGTGCCTTCTTGAACTTCCTGATATCCTTTGGACAGAGAATCTACTACATGATCTGTTTCCTTTTGAATGGCTGACACGATGGAGGTAATTTCTCCAACGGATGTCGAGACTTGTTCGGAAAGCTTGCGGACTTCATCAGCAACTACTGCAAATCCTTTCCCGTGTTCACCAGCTCTTGCTGCTTCAATTGCTGCATTAAGTGAAAGCAGGTTCGTCTGATTTGCAATATCTTCTATTACCCCTACCAGATTCGAAATGGCCTGGGATTGCTTATCGAGATTTTTCATCTTCGTAACCGAATCAGCAACAATATAATCAATCTGCTTCATTTGATTTACAGAAGTTGTCATTAATTCTTGGCCATTATTTGTCAGCTTTAGTACTTCATTGGAGCTTGCAGCAATATCCACACCGTCTTGCTCTGAATGTTTTACAATATTTGTAAAGTCATTCATTGTTTCTGCTAAATGTGAAGCACTGTTTGCTTGTGCTTCGGAACCTGAGGACAGTTCTTCCATTGTTGAAGCAACTTGAAGGTTTCCTTCTCTTACCTCGTTTGCAGACTGATTTAATTCCTCACTCTGGCTGGAGAGACTATTGCTTGCGTCAGAAATATTAGTTAATATATTTTGCAAATTGCCTTTTAGAAGATTAATGGCGAATGATAGCTGACCAATTTCATCCTTGCCCGAATAAGTTGCAGCTGGAGCTTGGAGATTTCCATGGGCTACTTCTTTAATGATATGTACAACTTTATTCAACTCTCTAGAAATATTTCTGCTAAGTAATAGAATCAAAGCAATACCAATTAATATTGCAGTTATATTCGCAATGGAAAGTGCGAGCTTGCTGTCTTCCATCTTTTGAGACGCTGCGTTCACGGCATTGTCTTGTTTGCCGGCAGTGATTTTCATCAGCTGATCGGCAATTTCTACGTTTTCTGTACGGAAACGGTATGTTGATTCTCTAAGATTCTTTGCCATAATGGATTGATTATTCTCTATAGAAGGGACAATCTTAGTATTGAAAGTATTGTTAATACTGTTATCTTTACTCTTTAAGTCTTTCATTAATTGTTGTTCTTCTTCAGTCTCTAAACTGGGCTCTATTTTTTCAATTAGCGTATTTAATTCTTGTTCATACATACTAAAGGCATCACTGTATGTACTGTTTTCAGTTAAGAGATAGTCAGCGATTTGTACATCCTTTGCTTGGATTGTTGATGCCAGCTGTGAAATGTCATTGATGTGGGAACTGTATACCTTTAAATCCTGGGCATTTTGATTTGCGCCATTTAACTGTACGTATACTATAAATCCAGCAAAGGCGAAAATGAAAACAGCGATTAGAAAAGTTGCTGTGTATTTAAGTCCAATGTGTAAATTATTTAATCTCAAGCTAAAATAACGTTTCTTTCTGACTTTATTTTTCATCTTTCAATTTCCCCCTGTTTCTTATTGTTTAAAAATAGCAACTAGTAAATAATTACTACAAAATTGGAATAGGATAAATAATATTATACCTTATTCATAGGAAGAAAGGTACTGAAAAATGAAGAATAGTTAGATTGTTTGTTATTTTAGCTCAAAATAAAAATTAAATTAATTAAAAACTCGTTCTACAGCACTAACAAATTCTTCGAAAAATGCTGGACTGTCTTTTTTATTTAAACCGACATACATGTTTTTCACGATTTCTTCGTTATACCATTTTTGCTTATCGAAACCTGCATTAAAAATATCCCATATTGCTGTTCCTATTTCCTGTAAATCTCTTTCAATAGAGAGCAGATTGTCAAGACGGTCTGCAACGATTAATTGTTTGACATCAAAGTCTGCCGTTTTAAGTGTATCAATCGTATGCTGTTTTCTTTCTTGCCAGCTTTTCGACTTATCCTCCGTGTGGGAACGAACAAGATTGGCGACTTCCGGACTGAATGCTTCTTCAATTTCTTCAATTTCAATCGATGTATCTTCAACAACATCATGTAAAAAACCTGCACTCACTAATGCATCACTTGCTCCGGCATTTTCCAAAATCTTTGCTACTCGGATTGGATGAGTGATGTAAGGTGTATTTCCACTTTTGCGAAACTGTCCTTCATGTGCTTTTTCAGCAAATTGCCTGGCTTCACTTTTCATCAATACACCTCCCTTAATTATTTTACTTTCTATAATATACAGTAATAATTTGAGTTATAATCCCCAATCATCTGCCAGAACTTCTTTTAGCTTATAAAATTGTTCTGTTCCAAGTACATGTTGAATTTGGTGTTCTAGGATTCCTTTTAGGGCTTTATTTCTTTCATAGCATGCCATCCCAAGGTCTGTCAGTTTTACATATTTATTTCGTTTATTACTTTCCACTTTTCCAGTAACAACAAGCAGATTTTCTTCCAGCTTATTTATAAGCTTATGTGTACCTTGTCTTGTAATTTCCACAATTTTACTTACTTCAGCAATAGTTTGTTCGCCACCTTCATACAAACGGTCGATAATTACCCATTCTGAATGTGATATTTGAATATTGCTCTGTTCGTTCCATCTATTTTCCATTGTTTTATGGGCTAATATTTGTTTCCTGCTTAATAAATCAAAAATATTTAAATCTAATTGTTTCTCCTCCACTAAAAACACCTCAGTCTGTATTTGCGGTCTACCCGAGAGGACTCCTTGGTCTACGAGCTTTACTATACAAAGGCTTGTACAGTATGTCAACTTAGTTGACGAAACTTAAGAATAGTAGTAAAATTATAATGTAAACCAAGTTGACGGTTTTAAAAATGGAGGTATAGCAAATGTTTAAAATTGGTGATTTGATTATTTATTCCACGCACGGAGTATGCAAGATTGATGACATTTGCGAGAAAAGCTACCGTGATGTAACGCGTGAGTATTATGTTCTGTATCCAATCGAGGATCCGAATCTGTTAATCAGCGTACCGGTAGACAGTGACCAGGTCGTAATGCTGGATATTATGGACCAAGAAGAAGCCAGAAAGGTTATTCAAGCCTTTGAAGAACCTGGTATGGAATGGATCGAGGATGCCAAAATCAGAAATAAGAAATACAACAATATTATTAGAGGCGGAGATCAAAAGGCCATTATCAAGCTTGCGAATACACTTATGCGGAAACAAATGGAAGCAAAGGGTAATAAAGAGCGCATGTATGATCAGGATCAAAAAATGCTGGAATATATTCAGGGCATCCTGTTTCAAGAGCTCGCGGCCTCCTTGGAAACAACAGTAGAAAATATAATAGACAAAATTAATGCAACCATACCATCTAAAATATAAATTGGGACAGTGGGACAGACTCCAACTGTCCCACTTTCATTTATAGGAAGAAACAAGTAAAATAGAGAATAGGGTATCGAATACGGTCACGGAGGTATATTGATGGATAAGGGAATTAATCAAAGAAAAACAGAGCATATCCGGCTTTGTTTAACTGGAAATGTAGAAGGTGTAAATAAAACGACTGGCCTTGAGGGGATTCATTTTATACATAATGCTTTACCTGAAATTAATTTTGATGATATCACTCTGGATACAAGCTTTTTAGGGAAGCAGCTGAAAGCACCATTTTTAGTTAGTTCAATGACTGGCGGCTCAGGGCTTGCTACGCAAATTAACCAAAATTTAGCCTTAGCAGCTGAAGAAAAGGGCTGGGTGATGGCGATAGGTTCAACACGTGCCTTTCTAGAAAGTGATCAATATAAGGAATCATTTATGATCCGAGAGCAAGCACCTACAGCACCGCTTATTGTCAACATTGGAGCAGTTCAATTTAATTATGGTTATGGCGCAGAAGAGTGCCAGCGTATTATTGATAAGACAGGAGCAGATTCGATTGTGCTTCATTTAAATAGTATGCAAGAAGTTGTCCAGGATGGTGGCGATCTTAACTTTGAAAGTCTGCTGCCAAAGATTGAAAAAGTATGTAAAACACTAGACGCCCCTGTTGGAGTAAAAGAAGTAGGCTTTGGAATTGATGGAGCAACAGCTGAAAAGTTATATAATGCAGGTATTTCATACATTGATGTAGCTGGTGCAGGTGGAACGTCATGGAGTCAAGTGGAGAAGCTCCGTTCACGTGATAAATTGAAGAAGGCAGCAGCAGAAGCTTTTAATAACTGGGGAATTCCTACAAAGGATTGCATCGTTTCTGTGCGCAGCAAGCTTCCAAATGCACCATTAGTAGCGAGTGGCGGTATGAGCACTGGAGTGGATGCAGCAAAAGCAATTACAATCGGTGCAGATATTATTGGTTTTGCCCGTCATTTACTAAAAGCGGCAACCGAATCACCAGAAGCTGTTTTACAAACAATGGAACAAATTGAACTGGAAATGAAGATGGCGATGTTTGGAATCGGTGTGAAGAATCTTGAAGAATTGAAGAATACAAACCGTGTTAATATCATGGGAACTTCCTTAATGGATGAAAGATAAGCTTACCAGATAAAAAGCTGTGATGCTCAGAAGACCTGAGCGGTCACGGCTTTTTTTTTTATCATGGAATAATGTTCCTAAAGCACATTATTTCAATAAATAATATAGCTATGCTACAATAATTTCAGTTTGCAGCACGGAGAAGCATAATGTGTTAGCAATTTATAAAAGAGGAGATCTTAAGTAATGAAAATTGAAATTTGGTCAGACTTTGTTTGTCCTTTTTGCTTTATTGGCAAAAGAAGACTAGAAAAAGCGCTGGATGGATTTTCAAACAAGGAATCAGTAACTATAGAATACATGAGCTATCAGCTGGACCCGACAGCAAAACATATACCAGGTAAAGACTTTTATGAAACATTTTCAGAATTAAAGGGGATTCCGCTTGAACAAGTGAAACAAATGAATCAACAAGTTGCAGAGCAAGCACGTACAGAGGGTTTAGACTACCATTTTGAGACAATGCAATATGTGAATACATTTGATGCACATCGAGTAGCCCAATTAGCAGCTAGAAAAGGAAAAGGAAATGAAATTACTGAACGTTTCTTATATGCGTATTTTACTGAATCAGAACAACTGAGTGATCATGAAACATTGGCAAAACTTGCAGATGAAGTAGGTTTGGATGGACTGGAAGTAAAAGAAATGCTTCAGACTGAAAAATACAGTCAGCAAGTAAAAGAGGACATTGCGATTGCGCGTGAAATTGGTGTGCAAGGCGTTCCTTTCTTTGTTTTCAATGAGAAATACGCAGTATCAGGAGCACAGTCTAGTGATATATTCAGTGAGGTCCTTGAAAAAGTCTGGGAAGAAGAAATGCATGAATCAGCACTTCAGGCGAAGAACCCTAAAAAAGCGGAAACTTCTTATTGTACAGATGAAGACTGTGACATTAAATGAGGATTCAAACATACTGCGTAACATGCTGCAGTATGTTTTTTTGTTTTATATCAAAGGATAGAGATGACAGTATTTATTTATTGACTAGGAGTATAAATCTGATATACTATAATTAACAATCTAATTGATAATGAATATCATTCTTATTTAGATTGATTTGTAAATGATAATAATTATTATTATTTGCATATTGTAAAAGCATAATCACAAAGGGAATTGGGAAAACAGAGCTTTTTGTCCAATTTTCATAAACAAAAGCTTGTTTTTCAAAGAGAAGGGCAGTCTATGAAAATAAGGTATCTCGTTATATTACTATTTGTTTTTTCATTGCTTTCCGTCTTTATAGGAGTTTCAAATGTTACTCCTCTTGATTTATTCAGTTTAACGGATGCGCAAAAACAAGTATTGTTGGTCAGCAGAGTTCCGCGATTGTTCAGTATTGTAATCGCAGGCATGAGCATGAGTATTGTTGGTCTGATCATGCAGCAGCTAAGTCGGAATAAGTTTGTTTCGCCTACAACTGCTGGAACATTAGATTCAGCAAGATTAGGTATATTAGTATCGATGATGATTTTCACTGCAGCATCTCCATTGCAAAAAATGCTTGTTTCATTCGCATTTGCTTTAGCTGGTACTTTTATCTTTATGAAAATCCTGGATAAAGTAAAGTTTAAAGATGCAGTCTTCATCCCATTAGTTGGCTTGATGTTTGGTAATATTATTAGCTCAATTTCAACATTTTTTGCTTATCAAAATGATTTGATTCAAAATATGTCGTCCTGGATGCAGGGTGATTTTTCCATGATAATGAGTGGGAATTATGAGCTGATGTTTATAAGCATACCACTTCTTTTTATTGCATATCTTTATGCAAACAAATTTACGATTGCAGGCATGGGAGAGGACTTCTCTAAAAGTCTGGGATTAAAATATCGGCAGGTTGTTAACTTAGGGTTGATTATCAGTGCCCTTGTTACTGCTTCAGTAGTTTTATCAGTTGGGGTTATCCCATTTCTTGGGTTAATCATTCCTAACATCGTTACTATTTACCAAGGTGATCATTTGAAAAACACCTTAATACATACCGCATTGCTAGGTGCAGTATTTGTTCTGTTTTGTGATATTGTCGGCAGGGTTGTTATTTATCCATATGAGATTCCAATCAGCTTAACAGTTGGGGTAATAGGTAGCGGAATATTCATCTATCTATTATTAAGGAGAAAGAAATATGGGTTATAAAAAGAAGACAATTATCCTTGCCATTATCGCAGTATCTCTAGCATGTTTGTATATTTTTTATGATTTAACCGGCAATATTGATTATATTTTGCCGAGAAGGGCAATCAAGGTATTCACAATTATCTTAACTGGAGGAACGATTGCACTTTCAACAGTTATTTTTATGACGATTGCGAATAACCGAATCTTAACACCAAGTGTGCTTGGTCTCGATTCGCTTTACATGTTGATTCAAACCGTAATAATCTTTATCTTCGGTGCAAATTCACTTGTAATGATGGACAGCAGTATAAACTATTTGATATCGATTAGTGCGATGATTGTATTCTCACTTATCTTGTATCAGTTTTTATTCAAGGGAGAACAAAATAATATCTATTTTCTTCTCTTAATCGGGATGATTCTCGGTACATTTTTTGGAAGTTTTACAGACTTCATGCAGGTCTTGATAGATCCAAATGAATTTAGTGTTGCTCAGGACCGCATGTTTGCAAGTGTTAATAATGTAAATACGGATTTAGTATATATTTCAGTTATTATAATCATAGTAGTTTTACTCTATTTTATGCGCTTTTATAAGTATCTTGATGTCCTGAGTCTAGGTAAGGATGACGCAATTAACCTGGGTGTGCCTTATGACTATGTTGTTAAGAGATTGCTTGTAGTTGTTGCAATTCTAATTTCAGTATCGACTGCTTTAATTGGTCCGATTACGTTCCTCGGACTTCTAGTTGTAAACGTTGCCTATGAAATGATGAAAACATACCGGCATCTGTATATTATATTAGGCTCGGTATTTATTAGTATTATCGCTTTACTGGGCGGCCAATTTTTAGTGGAAAAGATATTCACATTCAATACGACGATCAGTGTGATTATAAACTTTATTGGTGGAGTTTACTTTATATATCTTTTATTAAAGGAGAATAAATCATGGTAGATTTGAAGAATGTTTTTAAATCGTATGGAAACAAGCCGATTATAGAAGATGTATCTCTTAAAATTGAAAAGGGTACGATTACTTCATTTATTGGACCTAACGGTGCGGGTAAGAGTACACTTATCTCAATGATAAGCCGATTAATTACAAGAGATCAGGGTGACATCACCATTGATGGAAATGATGTTCTTAAAACAAAAAATAATGAATTAGCGAAGAAGATTTCAATTTTGAAGCAATCTAATGCAATTAATTTGAAACTTACCGTTCGTGAACTTGTATCTTTCGGACGCTTTCCTTACTCACAAGGAAAGCTGGACAAAGAAGATTGGGAAAAAGTTGATGAAGCTATTGAATACTTAGAGCTGGAAGAAATTCAGCATAAATATTTAGACCAATTATCAGGTGGTCAGCGCCAGCGTGCACATATTGCAATGGTTGTTGCGCAGGATACAGAATATATTCTGCTTGATGAGCCATTGAACAACCTTGACATGCGCCATGCAACACAAATCATGAAAACATTGCGTCGTTTGGTTGATGATATGGGCAAAACAATTGTTATCGTTATTCATGATATTAACTTTGCATCTTGTTATTCTGATCAAATTGTAGCATTGAAAGATGGAAAGATTGTAAAGCAAGGGAGAGCATGTGACGTTATCGATACTTGCGTTCTGAAGGAAATATATGACATGGATATTGATATCCAGGAGATTGATAACAAGAGAATTTGTGTTTATTACTAATAGTACACTTCTTTAAGCAGTTGGGCTGAATTAAAAAGTAAATTCTCATGAAAAAAATCCCCCTGTCCTGGCAGGCGGCAACCTATAGCCAAGACAAGGGAACATCAATAATTTAATTTTAACTTATATCTATTACAGCGTAAACAAAAATGCTTACGTATGTCTTTTTTAAATGAAATTTATCTCTTCTGTTCCAGAATCGTTAAGAGAGAATAGCTAAAGTTGGGGCTAATAATTACTGACATGAGGGGGGAAAGATAGTACAGGCAGGCTCTTCCTTGGTTCATGTTCATATTCTCAGGGAGCAGGGAGTTTACAAACTCGATATAATTACTTTCTAATCTAAATTTGCCCGGAGAATTAAAGAGGTTGCTATAGTTAATAATATAGGCTGAATGGCCAATCAAACATTATAAAAAGGGAGCACAATTAAATGAAAAAGTTTACACTTACATTACTCATGGGATTACTTATCCTATTCTTGGCTGCTTGCGGCTCTGATAGTGAAGATAAAGGAAATGATGATGCAGCAAATGCAGACAAAAATACAGAAGAGACAGATACTGAAGCTGGCGAAGAAGAGACAGCAGACGCTGGTACAGTTACTGTAGAACACGAATTAGATACGACAGAAGTACCAAAAAACCCTGAAACTGTAATTGTCTTTGACTTTGGGATTGTAGATTCATTAGATAAATTAGGTGTTGATATTGCTGGTGTTGCTAAGTCTGGTACAGTTCCAAGCTATTTATCAAAATATGAAGGTGATGAATATGCAAATATTGGAAGCTTAAAAGAACCTGATTTTGAAAAGATTTCTGAAGTTAATCCAGATCTTATTATTATTTCAGGTCGCCAAGCATCCCTCTATGATCAGTTTACAGAGCTTGCACCGACAATCCACTTAGGTGTAGATAATGAAAACTACATGGAATCATTTAAGGGAAATATGGAAGTTTTAGGACAAATTTTTGATAAAGAAACAGAAGTAGAAACAGAACTTGCAGCAATCGAAGACTCAATTGCTGATTTGAAAGAAAAAGCGGATGCATCAGAAGAAAAAGCATTAATTATTCTTGCAAATGACGATAAGATAAGTGCATACGGCCAAAGTTCACGCTTTGGAATCATTCATGATGTATTTGGCGTAAAAGCAGCTGATGAAAACATTGATGCCTCCACACATGGAATGAACGTGTCATTTGAATATGTAATGGAGCAAAACCCTGACATTCTGTATGTTATCGACCGTGGAGCGGTTGTAAGCAGCGGCGATGGTGAAGGTGGAGCAAAACAGCTGGTGGAAAATGAGCTTGTTGAAAACACAAATGCCTACAAAAACGAAAAAGTCTACTACTTGGACCCAGAATACTGGTACCTATCAGGCGGCGGATTAGTATCTGTATCTGAAATGGTTAAACAAATCGACGAGAGCATTAACTAAATCAAATAGAGCACAGGCTTGTAAACAGCCAAACGCAGCTTTGAAAAACTCTGAGTATCTTGTGTGATACTCAGAGTTTTTTTACATGAAGAGGAGAGAAGGAATGACAGTGTCTTAAGAAGATGGACTACTTTCCGCGTAGGCTGTAAAGGGACAGTGACGATAATAAATAGGGATGCGTATCAATTAAAAATGAAAAAACGAGTCCATACAGCCTTTAATAAAAGCTCCCTCATCTCATATATGGGAAATTCCACAGAATGCCGCTTACAGAACCGTTCATAAATAAATACTGCCTTCTTGTTGAACTCCCCCATGTATTTATGGTTTACTAGAGAAAGACTGATAAGAAATGAGGGAACATCAAAATGAAAAAACAACTGATGCTTGTGCTGACTTTGCTTTTGGCACTTGTCCTAGTGGCATGCAGTGATGATGCAGAAGAAAGCAAAAAAGATAATACGGATACAGATACAGAGGAGCAGAGTCCTCCAGAAGTTGAAATCACAGAGGAAGAACAAGCAGAAGATGATGCAGTCGTTGTAGATGTAAATGGAAATGAGCTACTAGGTGATAAATACAATAATATTTATAAACAGCTGAAAACAATGCTTCATATGTATGGGCAGGATACAAGCGATGTGGACATGCTGAAAGAAGAAACAATCTCAATTTTAGTTGAGCAAGAGCTTATTCGCCAAGATGCAGAAGAAAATGGCATTAAAGTGACGGAAGAAGAAGCGCAGGAGGAAATTGATACGATTATTGAGACAAACGGTGAGGAAGCATTAACAGCAATGCTTGAGCAATATGAGCTTACAGAAGATGAATTTCGTACACAGCTTATTGATGACCTTACTACTGTAAAATATATTGAAGATCAATTTGAAGTAGAAGTAACAGATGAAGAAATTGAAGAACAATATAATTCGCTTAAGGAACAAAGCGAAGAAGAAATTGGAGAGCTTAAAGAATACGAAGAGCTTATTAGACAGAATATTAGTGAGCAAAAACAAGGTGAATTGCTTGAAGGAAGAATCACTGAATTAAAAGAAGATGCGAAAGTAGAGACATTAATCTAATACACAAGAGATATTTGAAAAAACCAGGATGTAAGAACACCATCCTGGTTTTTGCTATTTTAGTTTATCCAGTACCTCTAAAAGCCGTTTCATATCTGCATCTGTACCAATTGTTATGCGCAGATAATTATCAATTTTTGGTTTGTTAAAATAGCGGACAAGTATATTGTTATCCTTTAGCCGCATATATAAATCTTCAGCAGGCCATGCTTTATGGCGAATAAAGAGAAAATTTGTCTGGGAAGGCAGGACGAAGAAATCACGTTTCTGTAGCTCTGTTACCAGCCGTTCCCTCGTTGCTAAGATTTTTTCTGTTGTTTCCCTAAAATAGGCTTGATCATTGATTGCTGCTTGTGCTCCAGCAATGGCGAGCCGGTCAATTGTATACGAATTAAAGGAATCCTTTACACGAATAAGCCCTTCGATTAACTCCTCAGACCCAAGTGCAAATCCAACGCGGAGACCTGCAAGCGAACGGGATTTTGACATCGTCTGAACAACGAGCAGATTGGGATAATCCTGCAGCAGGCTGACTGCCGATGCTTCAGCAAAGTCAATGTATGCTTCGTCTACAATAACAACTTTATCCAGGTTGTTATCGAGAATTTGTTTTACTGCACCGAGTTCAATAAAAATGCTGGTAGGCGCATTGGGATTGGGGAAAATTACGCCACCTTCTGACTGGAAATAGTCATCAGGAACAATGGTGAAATCCTCCCCCAGCTTAATCGCGTCATATGGTATATTGAAAAGCTTTGCATAAACGGGATAGAAACTGTATGAAATCTCCGGAAACCGAATCTTTTTTTCTGCTTCAAAAAAGGCCATAAAAGAAAACGCAAGCACTTCATCTGAACCATTTCCGATAAATACGTTTTCCTTCGTGAGCTTATAATAGGAAGCAATATCTTCTCTGAGCCCATCAACAGTTGGCGATGGGTAAAGGTTTAAAGCAACCTCGGCTTCCATCCGGATTGCCTCAATTACTTTCGGCGAAGGAGGATAGGGATTCTCATTTGTATTTAATTTAATCATGTCAGCTCGATTCAGCTGTTCACCCGGTACATAAGGATCCGCCCGTTTTACTGCATCACTCCAAAACTTACTCACGTTTCTGTCCTTCCTTTTCTAAATGTCTTTTCATCAATTCTTCTTTAATATCATCAAGTGTTACACCCACTTCTTCCATTAGGACAAGAACGTGGTAGGTTAAATCAGAGATTTCGGCAGTAAGCTCTGCTTTATTTTGATTTTTTGCTGCGATAATTACTTCGCTTGTCTCCTCACCAACCTTTTTCAAAATTTTATCTGCACCTTTTTCAAATAAATATGTTGTATAGGCACCTTCAAGTGGATTTTTATGGCGGTCCCGGATTTTATCAATGATCTGTGGAATAATTTCCTGAACAGGCAGTTCGTTTGTCTGCAAGGTTTGATTGAAACAAGTTTCTTCGCCTGTGTGACAAGCAGGGCCTAATGGTGTGACTTGTACGAGTAAGGCGTCCTTATCACAATCATAACTGATTTGCTTGACCTGTTGTTTATTGCCTGATGTTTCTCCTTTATTCCAGAGCGTCTGTCTGGACCTGGAATAAAACCATGTTTCCTCTGTTTCAATTGTTTTTTGTAAAGATGCTTTATTCATATAAGCTAATGTTAATACCTTTCCTGTTGCAGCATCTTGGACAATTGCAGGGAGGAGGCCATTTTCGTCATAGATTAATTCATCGATGTTGATTGCCATGATTGATTCTCCTATCCTATATATTTTGTTTTTCGAGGTATTGTTTTAATGCTGGGATTTCAATTTCTCCATAGTGGAAAACGGAAGCAGCTAAGGCAGCATCAGCACTGCCATTTAATAGCACTTCTTTAAAGTGTTTCATTTTGCCCGCACCACCGCTTGCAACGACAGGTACCGTAACCGCATCTGCTATTTTCTTTGTGAGGGCAAGGTTATAGCCTGTTTTTTCGCCGTCCTCGTCAATTGCATTCACTACAATTTCACCGGCTCCTAATTTATCTCCTTCGATTGCCCATTCAATTGCATCAATTCCTGTATCAACCCTGCCACCTTGTGCGTGCACAGTCCATTTATCTGGAGCAATTTGCTTTGCATCCATTGCAAATACTACTGTGGCACTTCCGAAAACATCGGCAGCCTCACGAATGAATTCGGGGTTGTTAATTGCTGCACTATTGATAGATACTTTATCAGCACCTGCAGCAAGTACACGCTGAATGTCTTCAATTGTACGGATGCCGCCCCCAACCGTAAATGGAACAGTTGTTACTTCAGCAACTTTCTCAACAACATCCAGAAATATTTCTCTTTCCTCTGTTGATGCAGTAATATCGTATAAAACAAGTTCATCTACCTGATTTGCATTATATTGCTTTGCTAATTTTACCGGATCTGCAACCTCTTGAATATTTTGGAACTTTTTCCCCTTTACAACTCGACCTTTATCGATATCAAGGCAAGCGACGATGCGTTTAGTTGTCATTCTTCTCACCTTCCATTAATTGAGTAAAATCAAGGTTTCCATCATATAATGCTTTTCCAATGATTGCTCCGTATAAACTTTGCTTCCTTAGTTTGATTACATCTGTTTCGGTTGTTACTCCCCCCGAAGCAATTACATCAAGGCTTGTGGCCTGGTTAATTGTTTCAAGTTCAGTAAAGTTTGGCCCTTGCAGCATGCCATCCTTTAAAATATCGGTATAGACAATGGTTTGGACTCCAAACTCCTCCAGCTCTTTAATAAGATCAATGGCCTTAACCGTACTGTCCTTTGTCCAGCCATCTGTTGCCACATAGCCATTTCTCGCATCAATCGATACAGCAATTTTTTCCTTGAATTGATTGACAGCTTGTTTTAGAAAGGCCTTATCATTAATTGCCGCAGTACCAATAATTACACGACTCACGCCAGCCTTCAGGTAATATGCAATGATTTCGAGAGAGCGAATGCCTCCACCAACCTGAATGGGGATAGAAGCGTCTCGAGCAATGTTGGCGATAACTTCTTGATTGATTGATTTGCCAGTCTTCGCACCGTCCAAATCAACAATATGAATAAACGCAGCGCCTTTACTTTCCCAATCCTTTGCAACTTCAATTGGCTGTTCATGATAAATTTTTTCTTTGTTATAATCGCCTTGTGTAAGACGGACACATTTGCCGTTAAGAATATCAATAGCAGGGAATAAAATCATAAAATCAACTCCGTTCAAATTTTTCGTATTACAATACGCCTTTAGTAGAAGGTACACCTTTGATTCTCGGGTTTTTCAAGGTTGCCTGATCTAATGCCCGGCCGAAGCCCTTATAAATAGATTCGATGATATGGTGGCTGTTTCTGCCATAGGCAAGATTAATATGGAGATTGACCCTTGCATTATTCGCAAACGCCAGGAAAAATTCTTCGACAAGCTCTGTATCAAAATTGCCCACTTTATCCTTTAAGCCTTCTACATTGTAGACGAGATAGGAGCGGCCGCTGATATCCAGGGAAACAGTGGATAGTGCTTCATCCATTGGTGTCGTAATGGTTGCGTACCGGGTAATGCCTTCCTTTGTTCCAAGTGCCTGATAAAAGGCCTGTCCCAAAGCTATTCCGATATCTTCAACGGAGTGATGCTGATCGACCTCGAGGTCACCGTCACAAACAACTCTTAAATCGAATAGACCGTGCTTTGTGAATAGTGTCAGCATATGGTCGAGGAAGCCAATCCCTGTTTTTATATCGCTTTTTCCTGTTCCATCTATGTTGAGTTCAAGTTCTATTTTTGTTTCTGCTGTGTCTCTTGAAATCGAATATTTACGCATGCTATTTTTCCTTTCTGATTTGAATTGAGTTTGCATGTGCCGTTAGGCCTTCGGTAGTTGCTAATGTGATAATGTGATCAGCGGCGCCCTCAAATGCAGCTTTTGGGTAGCTGATCAGGCTGGAGCGTTTGATAAAATCATAGACACCAAGCGGAGAGGCAAAACGTGCTGTTCCGCTTGTAGGCAATGTATGGTTAGGTCCAGCAAAGTAATCTCCTAATGGTTCTGGCGAATAGCTTCCTAGAAAAATAGCGCCAGCATTTTTTACGAGCGGAAGAATGTCCAATGGATTCTCAACGATTAATTCTAAATGCTCTGGTGCGAGCAGATTAGCAATTTCAATTGCTTCGTTGAGATTCTGTGCAACAACGATTCTTCCATGATCTTCCAGGGATGCTTCGATGATTGCTTTTCTATCAAGTTTCTCTGTTTGGGTGGTTACCTGTGTCTGAATTTCTTTAGCCAAGTTTTCGTTGATTGTAATACAAATTGCACTTGCTGATTCATCATGTTCTGCCTGTGATAATAAATCAGCTGCAACATAGGAAGCATTTGCTTGGTTATCAGCAATTACACAAATCTCACTTGGTCCCGCAATCATATCGATTCCTACATCGCCAAATACCCACTTTTTTGCCCGGGCAACATAGGCATTGCCTGGACCAACAATTTTATCTACCTTTTTAATGGTTTTTGTACCATAGGCAAGAGCAGCAATTGCTTGTGCTCCACCTGTTTTATAAACCTTTGTAATACCTAATAAATCAGCCGCAACAAGTACATAAGGATTTACTTTACCATCCTTACCGGGAGGAGTCGTAATAATAATTTCCGCGGAGCCTGCAATTTGCGCGGGAATCACTGTCATTAAAACGGTGGAGGGATAGCCAGCTTTTCCACCTGGTACATATACTCCGATTCTTTCGATTGGGGTAACAATTTGTCCAAGCATAATCCCTTTATCTTGTGAAAGCATCCATGATTTTTCCTTTTGTGCTTCATGAAATTCACGAATACGATTCCTTGCTTCACGAATAGCCTTCAGCTCATGATCAGCAATCTGTGCTTTCGCTTCCTTAAATTCTTCTTCTGTCACAACCAGGCTATCTAGCACCGCGCCATCAAACTTTGCCGTATAATCGATTAATGCCTGGTCTTTCCATTCCCGAACGGTTTGAATAATTTCCAGAACTGCTTTATCGAGCGACGCCTCATTTTGCTGATTTTTTTTCTGGTTATTTATTTCTTCATAAAAATCTTCCGCTGTTATGATTTGCATGATGCACTCTCCAATGCTTCCTTTAATTTTTCAATAAAATGTTTTACCTCTTGTGCTTTTGTTGCAAAGCTTGCTTGATTGACAATGAGTCTGGTGCTGATTTTTTCAATATCCTCGAGAACTGTTAAACCATTTTCCTTTAATGTGCTTCCTGTCTCAACAATGTCGACGATGACTTCTGCCAGACCAATAAGCGGTGCAAGTTCAACAGAGCCATTTAATTTAACGGTTTCAATTGATTGACCCTTTTGCCCGAAGAATCTTTTAGCAACATTCGGATATTTTGTTGCGACTGTAAGCTTTTGATTAAAGTCTGGTCTAAAATCTGCATAACCTGCGACAGCAAATTTGCATTTTCCGAGATCTAAATCAAGCAGCTCATACACCTTTGCCTGTGACTCGAGAATATTATCCTTACCGACAATTCCAATATCTGCTGCCCCTCTTTCCACATAGGTAGGAACATCTACAGCTTTGACGAATATAAGTTTAATAGATTGATCTGCATTATAGAATACGAGTTTGCGGCTCTTTTCATGAAAGTCTTTAAAATATATTCCCGCAGATTGCAGCAGGTCAATTGTATTCTTTGCCGGTCTCCCTTTTGCAAGCGCTATTGTCAGCTTTTCCATTTATCGCACCCCCGTTTTCAGAGATAATATGTCAATTAGTTCTTTTGTGGTTGAAAATTCTTGTTCATGTCCATTTAAGTGCAGGCTTTTCTTCGTATTTGTAAAAAGGACATCTGCCTGTTTCTGGTCATTGCATTTTGTTATGACAGGGAAACCGTAATTTCTTAATGCAAGGGATGCTTTTAATGCTTCCCTTCTTGCATTAGCTTCATAGCTGATGTGAAGCGGCTTCGGCTGGCCTGCTTGCTCCGTAAGTTGATGTTGCTTCATTGCTGTCAGCAGAAAATCAATTTCATAGGCAAAGCCAATCGCGGGCATTTTCTTGCCGAATTGTTCGCTTAGATGGTCATAGCGGCCTCCCATCAGCACAGGCTTTCCGATATTTTCCACAAAGCCCTGGAAAATAATATCTGTATAGTAATACATATTGTTAATCAATCCGAGATTTAAAGTGATATGTTCAGCAATCTGATAGTCTTCGAGCACTTTCATTACCTCAAGTAAATTTTGGTAGATTTCCTGCATTTTCTCGTTTCGGATGATTGATTTTGTTTGTTCAAGCACCTGATTTGGGTTGCCATAGAGTAATGGAATCGTGTACAGCGCTTCCTGCAGGGCATGGCTAATTTCTAAACGCTTAAGGAATGGCTCCATTTCCGCAATATTCTTCGATTGAATCAGCTCCTGAAGCTGCTGCAACTCCTGTACTGTCAGGTTTGCTTGCTCGATCAGCTCCTTAAAAAAACCTGCATGGCCAATTTCAATTTTGAAGCTGTTAAAGCCAATATCCTTTAAAGTATGGACGGCAAGCATAATTACTTCTGCATCTGAATCAGGTTTTTTATTGCCAAAAAGCTCGACCCCTGCCTGTGTACTTTCTTTTTCAATATTGTCTTCATTTGACTGGCGGAATACATCAAGTACATAAAAAAGCCGTTCTTCGTTTTCGTTAACTTCTGAATTGACCGCAGTCATCCTCGTAATTGGAATCGTGCCATCAGGCCGCAGCACGAGTACCTTGCCAGAGCTGTCGATTACTTTTATCATTTCATCTTTATTTACGGTTTTTTTTATCGAGGAATACATATCATATTCCTCGAAGGCTGAAGTCCGGACTTGATGATAGCTGTATGTAGAAAAGCGATTCTTTAATTTCGAAATCAGCTGCTCTCTTATTTGGTAATCAATTACATCTTTATTGCGAGATACCTCGAACCCACTCAGCATTTAAAAACTCCTCTCAAACTTTATTGCTTTATCACTTTATCTAATTAAAGTTATGTAGTATTATAATGATTGTAGCATAAAAAGTCAATGCAAGTATTTAAGTATTTATAAGGATCACAACTTTCGCATAAGAGGAAATGAATAGGATAAGGTATTTCCAAATTATTTTTTCATGTGAAGGATGAATAGAGGTTAAAAATAGACAGAAAAGGGGCGAGGATAATGTTTGATTATCATATCCATAGTGATTTTTCCGCAGATTGTGATACACCAATGGAGGAAACGATTGAAAAGGCAATTTCACTTGGTTTGGAGGAGATTTGCTTTACGGACCATATTGATTATGATTATCCAGATAAGGATTGGGTTTTTGAATTTGATTTAAATGAATATGGTAAAAAAATAAAGAAAGTACAAACAAAATACCGCGATAAAATTATTATTAAAAAAGGAATTGAATTTGGTTTGCAGCCGCATCTTTTGGACAGGTATAAACAGCTGATGCGGAAAGAGAATTTTGATTTTGTTATTTGTTCCATGCATGCTGTAGAGGGAAAAGATCTTCATTCCGGTGAGTTCTTTGCTGGAAAGACAGTAGAGGAAGCATATGAAGTCTATTATAAAGAGCTGCTTTCCTGTATAAAAGAATATAAGGATTTTAGTATACTCGGACATCTTGATCTTGTGAAGCGCTACACGAAGGAGAAGAGCAGGGACAATTTCCATGACATCACACGAGAGATATTTAAAGAGATTATCCCGGCTGGTAAAGGGATAGAGCTCAATACTTCTGGCTATCGCTATGGACTGGAGTCTGGCATGCCAAGTCTGGATATCTTACAGCTGTATAAAGAATGCGGTGGGGAAATTATAACGATTGGATCAGATTCGCATAGGTCTGAAACATTGGCCTATCAATTCGGCAGAAGTCTTGAACAGATTCAGGCAGCAGGATTTGAATATATTGCGAGTTTTACAGAAGGAGAGCCGGAATTCCATAAAATTGACCGTATAATGAACAAGGTTAAATCTTCATAGAATCTTCTCATTTATTATCATTTCATGCTATTTACCTATGCTATAATAGATAGTAGAAAAAGGATGCCATTGACGTACTGTCAGTGGCTCTAAACGCTGGGTGATAAACATGCATACACTAAAAAGAATATTTTTGGTAGCTGCCGGTTCGCTGTCTCTTGCGCTAGCGATACTGGGTATTTTTCTGCCATTATTACCAACAACACCGTTCCTATTACTCTCAGCTGCATGTTATGTACGGAGTTCAGAACGTTTATATCAATGGTTAATTACACATAAACAGCTGGGGCCATATATTCGAAATTATCGCGAGGGCAATGGAATTCCTTTAAAAGCAAAAGTGGTTGGCGTAGCAACACTTTGGGGTTCCATGCTGTTTACTATATTCTTTGTTGTTCCATTAATCCCAGTTAAAATACTGTTAGCATGTATCGGATCCTATTTTACATGGTTTATTTTAAAACAGAAAACCTTAGAAAAAACAGTGGAAGTGGGGGACTCACTTTGAATAAAAGAAAAATAATAGCGGGTTTTTCCATTTCCTTTTTACTATTGGGGCTTGCTGGTTTTTTATATATGCCAAATAAGGCGAAGTCAGAGGTCCATACAGGAATTCCAACTGTATTTGTTCACGGCTATAAAGGGACAGTGAATTCCTTTGGAAAAATGCTTCATCGTTTTGAAAAAGAGTATAACTGGGGCAAAAAAGGTGTCAGCTACTATGTGAATGCCGATGGTTCACTTTATGATATTCCACATGGCTGGAGCAAGGACCAACCGAATTTTATCCAAGTAGTACTTGAAAATAATCGCACGAGTTTTGAAGAAAGCACACTCTACCTATCCAACGTACTGCATCATTTAAAGAAAATGTATAAAATTGACACAGTAAATCTGGTCGGACATTCAATGGGGGGGATTATCTCCTTAAAGTATAGTATGGAGTATCAAGGTGATGCATATCCTAGTGTAGATAAACTTGTTACGATTGGCAGTCCCTTTGCTGGGATTTTCGATGAGGACTATTTTCTAATACATCAAGACCGCGGTGCGAATGATTTGAAGGTGAATTCCCCGGCATTGCAAATGCTGCACACAGCCGCCTTTCCTGAAAATATTCAAGTATTAAGCATCGGCAGTACAGGAGATGTTGTAGCTATTCCTGAAAGCGTAGCAAGCCTCGCTCAGATTGTACCAGCAGCACAGCTGGAGCAAGTCATGCTTGAGAATGAAGCTTTAGGCCATAGTGCACTTCATGAAGATGAAACAGTAGATCATTTAATTCATCGATTTTTGTGGCAAGATTTGCTGCAATAACTTACACTATAAGAACGGTTTAATTTTTTTGATAAAAATGATTACGTGATTAAAGGAATGATAGGCATGACAAGGAATCAAGATATTTACAATAAATTAATAGAAATAACTGGGCAAGAAAATGTTTTGGCTGACGAGCCGTTAAAAGAACATACGTACACAAGATTGGGCGGCAAGGTGGATTTTTATGTAACCCCAGAGAGTTATATGGAAGTACAGGAAATTGTGCGCCTAGCAAATGAGGAAGCAATAAAATTTACATTGCTTGGAAATGGCTCCAATCTCATCGTACGAGATGGAGGCATTCGCGGTATTGTAATGAACCTGCAAAAGCTTTCCGATATTAAAACAGATGGTGGAAGCATCACAGCCCAGAGTGGAGCAAGAATTATAGATGTATCCCGTCATGGCCTCAAGGATAAGCTGACTGGATTGGAGTTTGCTTGTGGAATTCCCGGATCTGTAGGCGGAGCGTTGTATATGAATGCAGGTGCCTATGGGGGAGAAGTTAAAGATGTGTTACGAAGCACGGTGGTCTGCACGCCGGAGGGAGAGTTGCTTACGCTGATGGCAGAGGAATTAGCTCTGGATTACCGAACGAGTAATATCCCGGACAAAGGCTATATTGTGCTGGAAGCAACCTTTGATTTGCAGCAGGGTGAATATGAGGAAATACAGGCTGTAATGGATGATTTAACATATAAAAGAGAATCGAAGCAGCCATTGGAATATCCATCTTGCGGCAGTGTCTTCAAACGTCCGCCAGGCTACTTTGCTGGAAAGCTTATTCAGGATAGTGAGCTTCAAGGAAAGCAAATTGGCGGAGCGCAGGTTTCCGAAAAGCATGCCGGCTTTATTGTAAATATTGATGGAGCTACCGCAAATGAATATATTTCATTAATTGAATATGTCCAGGCAATTGTGAAAGAAAAATTCGGAGTACATCTTGAGCGGGAAGTCAGGATTATTGGTGAGGATGCGGAAGTTTAAATTTTAAAATCCATGGGGGATGTCTCCATGGATTTTTGTTTGGAATAAATAGGGGTTGAATATTATTGACTCAACTTTCGCATAAAAAATTTCAAATTCTTCTTCGCATGGTCACACGAGTTGGCAATTAATTATGCGAATTGTCTTTTGAAAAAACCGATAGAAAGTGCTAATCACCTTAATTCAGTATATTGCATACTCCCCTGGAAAATCGCAGCCCGAATACACTTCGCTTTCCGTGGGCTCATCAGCCGCCTGCGGAAAGCGAAGGGGCATTTGGAATGCGGACCTACAGCGGAGAAGTAAAAGAGCAAAACAAAAGTTATTCTGAATTAAGGTAATCAGGAGTTCACTTAAATTGCAAATCTTGTCAAGCTTTCTACATGAAGTGTTGAGGAAACGATATGATAACTTTCACACAATTTATTGATGCGAAAGTTGAGTTATTGACAATTAAGAAAAATAAGATATAATAATTGAAAAATACGGAAAACACAATGATTAAGAACAGTAAGGAGCTTCAGTTGTTCAGAGAGCTATCGTTTGCTGAGAAGATAGTCAACAAAACTCCCCAAGTCACTTAGGAGTGGTTAGGCTGAAAAGGAGTAGGCTTAAACGGAGGAATTCCGTTAACAAAACATAAGAAGATTTATCATTTGCTGGATAAATTGAATGAGAGTGGTACCACGTTGGGTTAAGCCTGTCGTCTCTTGGGAGACGACAGGCTATTTCTATTTAAAATTCACTTAAAAAATGGGGGAGTGCTTTATCAATGAAACAAACAATTCTTACTGACCGCTTGCATTTAAGATTATTTGATAAAAGTGATGCAGAAACCGTTCAAGTGCTATGCAATAATTATAATATTTATAAAAACACGCTTTATCTGCCGTATCCGTATGCGATAAATGATGCGTTAGTATGGATAGAAAGCCATCAGAAGAACTTTGAGGAAGATCGTTTCTATGAATTTGCCATTACAGATCGCGGGAGCGGGAAGCTGTATGGTGCCATTTCATTATCGAATAATCAATCATTTAATAATGGAGAAATTGCTTATTGGATTGGTGAAGAATACTGGGGAAATGGCTATGGAACAGAAGCTGCTCAGAGCTTAATTGACTTTGCGTTTAAGGAGAAGAAATTGCATAAAGTATTTGCACGTTACTTTAAGACGAACCCTGCATCAGGTAGAATCATGGAAAAGATCGGCATGGTCCGGGAGGGGGTGCTGAAAGACCAGATAGTGAAAGATGGAAAGTATGTGGATCTAGTCTATTCAGGCATAATTAATCCTTATGAAAATAATAAAAAAGATATTATCTAAAAATAATAATTTGAGACATTATTCTAATAGCCAACTATGTTATGATCATTACAAAAGCCACACAAAAAAGGAGCATGCTTCTTGCATAAATTCATTCTCGGCTTAGCGGGTCTCATGTTGTTTGTCTTAATTATTGCTACTGTATTTTATTATAAGGATACAAAAGAACTAACGTATCCGCCATATAGTCAAATTAATAATGAGAAGCAGCCAGAGCAAACACAAACGCCAGACCTGCAGCCAGTAAATGTAGAAGATACAATTACATATTCTCTGGACAATGATGATTTAAATATTTCGTATAATAGAGGAGAGACATGGACAAAGGTTCCTGTTGAAAAGGAACTCCTATTTTCCGGAGAATATAACGGCAATAAACAAACTTTAATCGAAGACAGCTATATTCTCAAAGAAAATCGTGCAGGATTTTTATATTCTGATGGACCGAGCTGGGATAATCAAAGCATTCTGTTTGTCTATTCAACAGACCGGGGTGAAACCTGGGAGGAATCATTAGTTAAAGAAACCTATTCCGTCATGCGGTTTCGCAAAGTAGATTTTCTAAATGAAGATTTTGGTTATATTATTATTTCTGGTGGCCGCACAATGTCAGCGGAGGGATCACATGTATTTTTAACACATGATGGAGGAAAAAGCTGGGAGGAAACCAGTAATTCTGAAGTAACAAGATTGATTTCTGATGGCGGTTTTGTGGATGAATTGACCGGGTTTTTATCCTTTGGAACCATTAATCCCGAAGAACCGGATCTTTATGTTACGGAGAATGGCGGAGTTTCCTGGAATAAAGCGAAGATGATTATACCAGAAGAATATGAGCAGATTTTTGTCACAGCTGAAGTCCCAGTAAAATCGGAAGAAGAATTAACCGTTTTAGTTAATCAAGGTCCAAATGGAGATTACAAGGGTGGAAGCGTAAAAGGAAAATTTATATCAAATGATAACGGGAAAACATGGAATTTCGCAGAGGAGGTAGAGCCGAATGAGTAAACGAAATCAAGTTATTGGCTGGGTGCTATTATTCTTTGCGATTGGCTTTTTTTGTATACAAATCGGTTATTTTTTCGTTCATGCAAGGTTCCAGGCAGAGTATGTTGACAATCGATTATTTTATATAATAAATATTTTATGTGTCCTCTTCCTGTTAGCAGCAATTTTACTTTTATTAAAACTCACAAAGAAATATATAATAATTGCGGCCAGTATTTTGGGGATTGTTATTATCAGTAATCTTGTATTGCTTTTTGCAGGAAATCAGCAGATTAATAATATAACAAGCATTTCACCTGATAAAAAGCATATTCTGTCGATTAAAGAGAATATGGAAACGAATGAGGTAGTTTATTACCGGTCCTATTATGGTATTCTTGCACGTCCTAAAGATGTCATACCTCAAGAAACGAATGGTGATTTTAAAGTAGAATGGCTTGCTAAGGATATTGCTGCAGTTACGTACAAAACAAAGGATCATTCAATCCAGCAATATATCGGCACCTATGGAGATCGGGGCGGCGGCTCGTACTATTATGTAGGAGCAGAAATGCATGGACTGTGGCAAGGTGACTCCGTCGAGGTTTTGAACAATCAAGAGGGAATTACTATAACAGAAAATGGTGAGACAGAGTTGTTTGAATGGGAGAATATTCATCAATTTGGAACACTTGCTATTGTCCTGAAGAAAAATAATGAAGCGGCTTGGACGATCGCTTTAAACGAAAACTTTGAAGTGAATTCTGGAGGCATTGAATCAAATGTAGGAAATATCAGTCTGTATAAGGCGACAATGGAGGAAAATCAGCCGGTCATACTTCATTTAATAGATGTGAATTAAGATCTTAGTGGAGAGCGTTCTCTCCGCTTTTTACTTTTTGAAATAGAAAATAAACCACTTCTTAAGCCGGAACAAGCTGAAATTCATTCTAAAAGAGTAAAGAGGGCGCTTCTCCTCTGCCGGAATAATTCTAACGGAAGAAGAGAGTGTGCCCTCTGCTCGAATAATGGGAAATCTTATTCTTTAACCACGGAAACGGCTTAAAAAGGATTGCAGGCGCTCATTGTCCGAGTGTTCAATTACCTCGCTAGCTTTTCCTTGCTCCGCGATAACACCTTCATCAAGGAAAAGCACCTTGTCTGCAATGTCTAATGCAAAATCCATCTCATGAGTCACGAGCACCATTGCCATGTCCTCGTGTTCTGCTAAATCGCGAATTACCTCAAGTACCTCACCAACAAGCTCTGGGTCGAGTGCAGAGGTTACTTCATCAAACAGCATAATCTTCGGGCGCATAACAAGTGCTCTTGCCATCGCAACGCGCTGCTTTTGTCCACCTGAAAGCTGGTTGGGATAATTATCAATCTTATCGCCAAGCCCAACACGTTCGAGCATTTGTATCGCACGCTCTCTGACTTCTTTTTTATCTTCTTTTTTTACATGAATTGGTGCGGTCATGCAATTTTCTAAAATCGTCATATGGGGAAACAGATTAAAATGCTGGAAAACCATTCCGATATCACCGCGCACTTCACGTAAATGCTTTTCATTTGCACGCGTCATTTTCCCGTTTCTGTCCATTTTCCATAGATTCACACCATCGACAATAATATCACCTGAGGTCGGTTCTTCTAATGTCATCAGCATCCGGATAATAGTTGTTTTGCCAGAACCGCTTGGTCCGATTACAGCTACTTTTTCCGCCGGTTTGATATCTAAATTTATTCCTTTCAATACTTTTACATCGCCAAATGATTTGTAAACATCCCGATATTGAACAATTGGTTCTGTCATTTCAGCACTCCTCTTTTACTTGCTTTTAACTATTGCATTTTTATCAAATCTTGTATTCATTTTAATTTCAAGCTTTTTGATTAGTACGGCAGATGGATAGCTTAATAGCAGGAAGATGATACCTACAATAGTAAGTGGTTCAAGATAAGCAAAGTTTCTTGAGCCAAATGTATTTGCCATATGCATGATTCCAACAACGCTGATTGTAGAAGCTAATGGAACTTCTTTAAACATAATGATAAAGTAGTTCCCGAGCATTGGGATTGTTGGAGGTAAGGCTTGAGGCAAAATAACTTTCTTCCATTTATCTATTGCACTGAAGTTTAGTGCCCGTGCAGCTTCCCATTGTCCTTTCTCCACACTTTCTATTCCAGAACGATAGATTTCAGCAATATAAGTGCTAAAGTGAATCCCTAATCCAAGTATAGCACTTGTCATTGGGCTTAGTGTGGCCCCGACTACAGGAATCTCCGGCCATGCATAATAAATGAAAAACAACTGAACAAGTGGCGGTGTTGATCTGATAAACTCCATTATCCAGGTAATCACCCAATTAAAAGGTTTAAATGGAACTCTTTTTAAAAAGGTCCATACAAATCCAAAGACAAGGGCAAAAAGGAAAGAGGCAATCGTTAACGCAATAGTTACCCAGAGTCCGTTAAGAACGAAAGGAAGGGCTTCAGAAAACGTTTCCCAGCTCCAATAGGTATTATTCATTAGCCAGCCACCCCTTTCTTTGCAATGGATTCTCCTTTTCTAGTCAGCCAGATTAATGGCAATGCAAGAATAAAGTAGAATATAAGCACGATTAAGTAAACAAGTGGTGTAATCGAAGCATTTGTGCTGCGAATAATATCACCATAATAGAGAATATCTGTCAGTCCAATCAGCGAGACAAGGGATGTCCCTTTCAAAATCTGTATTGTATAGTTTCCGAATTCAGGGAGCATCATTCTCAGTGCTTGAGGAAAGATGATCAGTCTCATGCGCTGGAAGCTCGACATATTCAATGCTGTTGCTGCTTCGGTTTGTCCGTGATTTACTGCTAAGATAGAACTGCGTACGACTTCAGAAAGATATGCACCATAGTTCAGTCCGATTGCAATTACGCCGATCCACCATTTTGATCCCAATTGAATGTTAAATAGCATTGGAATAGCATAATAAAGCCAGAATAATTGTACAATCAGGGAGGTGCCGCGAAAGACTTCTACATAAAATCCAGTTACTTTGCGTACGATGAATCTATTGGAGAGTCTGCATAATCCAGCGATGAATGCCATCAGATAAGAAAAAAATGCTGAGGCAATCAGGATAGTTATCGTCACTTCAAGTCCGCGTGCAATTTGTGGTACGACATCAATAATTGCATCGATAATAATCACTCCTTATCCAGTTTTTATTTCTGTTTTTTATTAGAACATATTCATTGGCAGGGATGAAACCAGGATGATTCGGGGGAATTAAACCAGTTATTTACTTACCCTTTTCAATAAAAACATAGGGTCCAGCCCTGAGAAAGGAACCGGACCCTAAGAGTCGTATACTATTTACCGGTAAACAGAATTAAAATGCTTCACCACTGCAAACCTGTTCAGTCGTTACGCCATCCGTTGGTACAGAATTACTTTCTGCACTGAATCCATTTGCTTCTAATAACTCTTCAACTGTTCCATTCTCTTTTAATTCTGCTAGTTTTTCGTTATAAGCATCTCGCAGTTCCTCATTGTTCAAGCTGAATGCTGCAGCCCCATAGCTTGGCACACCTTCGATATCCGGTTGTTCGAAAGATTCCACAAGTTCAATTGCATCGGAATCAAATGAGTCAAAAGCCATTCTTACTGTCATTTCTGTACCAGTTGTCGCATCAGCCCTTCCAGATTGAACTGCAGAGAAAGTAGAAGCGATATCAGGTGCTGTAGTAATTTGATTTGGGTCGACACCTTCTGATTCCAAGAAACCAATCTCTGTTGCTCCTTCCATTACCACCACAGTAATATCTGGATTATCAGCAATATCTTTATAGCTCTCAATGCCATGTGGATTTCCTGCTTGGACTACCAGACCTTCACCGTATTGCATTTCTGGTTCGCCGAATAATGCATTTTCACAACGTCCTGGCTGGATTGCCATCCCAGCAGTGACAACGTCAAATTGTCCGGCTTGAACACCAGGAATCAGCTGACTAAAATCAGCAAGCTGCGACTCAACATTATCTACTCCTAATTCAGCGAATACAGCTGTTGCAATATCTACTGCTGCCCCTTTTAACTCACCATCTTCTTCATAGGCATAGGGTGCTTCATTGGCGAAACCCACTGTTACTGTTCCGTTTTCTTGCAATTCTTCTAATTTACTTGCTCCTCCCGCAGCATTATCATCTGAACCATTAGAATCAGATGACCCACAAGCCGCCAAAAGAAGAAAGGCAATCCCAGCAAGAAAAATACTGATCTTTTTCAATGTTTCATTGACCTCCTTTTAATTGCAAAACGCTATCTCTTTTCTCTAAAGAAAATACTAAGACTCTCAGACTTGTAATTTTCCATAACATTAATGTTATAGTTATTTAAAAATTCCTTCAAACAGCAATGAATTGGATAAATTCAGATAAATCTTCATATTCTGGGCTGAAGTACATCTCACGCTGATATGCGAAAACATCCTATAGAATGTTAGCATTACCTTCGAAATACCCGAGATTTGCATAAATCATGAAAAAAACATTCATTTATGGACTTTATTAATAAAAAAACATAGTATTAGGTTAATGAATAATATACGAAGTGAGGGATATAAATGGGAGCGTATGTAGCGGTTGCTTTTGGATCAATCGTTTTCATTGCAATTGTTATCATTCTATCTTTAGCTACAATTAATAAAGGATACAGCTATAAACATACAATTGATCCACACCCAGATGAAGAAATAGAGAAGAAAACGAAACAAAACTAAGCCTGCATCGTAATATGTAAAAAATACTCGTTTCATTAAGATTTCCTAAAACAGGAAATAGAGAAGGGGTTGAAGGGAAATGCTTTACATTGTTGCTGGGCTGGTTGGCTATCTATTTGGCTGTATTCATGGTTCACAAATTGTGGGTAAAATTAAAAACATTGATATTAAGAATCAAGGAGTTAAAAATGCCGGTGCTTCGAATACAACCATTTTACTTGGCTGGAAATATGGAGTGCTCGTCGCGCTGATTGATATATTTAAAGCTACACTTGCTATTATTCTCGTATTATTTATTTTAAATGAACATGGTATTGCAGGCGATGAAAAGATACTTTATATTTACTTGACAGCTTTATTTATTATTATAGGGCATAACTTCTCTGTAACGATGAAATTTAAAGGGGGAAAAGGCACAGCTTCGGTTGTAGGCGTTTTACTTGTTGTTGACTGGAAAATTGCATTGATTGGGATTGGTATTTTGCTTATCTTTACTTTTGCAACAGATTATCTTGTCATTGGTGTGCTTTTCATGTATCTATCATTTCTGGTGACGACCTACTTCTTTTTTGGGCCTAGTCCCGCAGGAATTGTGCTTATTCTCTCCTTATTAAGTGTGTGGAAGCATATGGAAAACTATAAACGAATTATTTCTAAGGAAGAAACAAGGCTATCATCCCTGATTGGTAAAAAAACAAGTTAAATACAGAATGGAGCGCTTTTAAATGGACATTATCTTATGGGTTATTATCATCGTTTTATTTATTGGAAGTTTTGCAGGTATTGTATTTCCGATTGTTCCATCTGTATTGTTTCTATGGGGAGGTTTTTTAACTTATCATTTTGGTATAAATGGAAGTGAACTGAACACATTATTCTGGGTTGCTATGATAATTTTTACCGTGCTTTTAATTTCTGCGGATTTGATTGCGAACAGCTATTTCGTGAAAAAGTTTGGCGGCAGCAAGGCAGGAGAAATGGCTGCTGCGGTTGCAGTTATTATAGGTTCCTTTATCACCCCGCCATTTGGAATCATTTATATTCCATTCCTTGCTGTATTTATCGTTGAAATGTTAATGAAACGTTCAGCTAAGGAAGCGTTAAATGCCTCCATAGGTTCTTTAATCGGCTTTTTGGGTGGTTCTGTCGCAAAGGTAGTTTTACAATTTGTGATGATTGTCTGGTTCTTTGTTTCGGTTATTTTCTAGAGGGTGTATTTCAGATAAATATGGTAAAATAAAAGAAATTATTTTTATGTGTAAAAAGGAGTTTTCATTTATGGATTATCCAGCTAGAGTAATTACAATTGCAGGCTCTGCAGCAGGGGGAAGTGCTGGAATTCAAGCAGATTTAAAAACATTTCAAGAACTGGATGTATATGGAATGAGTGTTGTTACTGCAATTGTTGGGAGGCACCCAGATACGAATAAAAATGTGCATCCCCAAACAATTGAAGCGATTGAAGCGCAATTTGATACAGCGATGAAACAAGTGGGGACGGATGCGCTCAAAACAGGGATGTTATTTTCAAAAGAAGTGATTGAAGCAGCTGCTGGCTTAATTGAGCAATCTGGAATTCAATCGATTGTAATTGACCCTGTCATGGTAGGGAAATTGGATTCCAAGCTGTTAAAGGATGATGCAATCGAGGCGATGAAAAAGCGTTTAATTCCTTTAGCAACGATTATAACACCAAACATACCTGAGGCATCCTTCATGCTTGATAATCGTACAATTACAACGGTTGAAGAATTAAAGCAGGCGGCAATTGATTTACATGCGCTTGGGTCCAAATATGTTCTAGTGAAGGGCGGTCGCTTAACGGGCCCAGCAGTAGATATTTTATATGATGGAGAGACATTGACTTTATTTGAAGCACCTCGAATTGATACAGTTAATACCAGTGGTGCAGGCTGCAGTTATTCAGCAGCAATCACAGCCTTCTTAGCCAAAGGTGAATCTGTTGCATCTGCAGTAGAGCATGCAAAACAGTTTGTAACAACAGCAATTGAGCATGGTTTTACATATACAGATAAGGTTGGACCGACATATCACGCTGCACAGCGAAAATATGGCAATGCGTATCAATTAAAAGTAAAAAAACTTTAACAGGGGGATTTTACAATGATGAAGCGAGCATTACTTAATGTGGATTACACGTTTGATTTTGTTGCGGAAGATGGTGCATTAACTGCTGGTAAACCAGGACAGGCAATTGAAGAGGAGATTGTTTCATTGACTAAGGAGTTTATTGATGCTGGTGATTATGTTGTATTTGCTATCGATGCGCATGAAGATGGGGATGAATTGCATCCTGAATCAGCTTTATTTCCGTCCCATAATATTATTGGGACAAAGGGTCGCGACCTTTATGGAAGTTTGGCTCCAGTGTATGAAGAACATAAGGAAAAAGAGCACGTATATTATTTTGATAAAACTCGCTATAGTGCTTTTGCAGGAACAGATCTCGAAATCAGACTGCGAGAACGCGGGATAGAAGAAGTTCATATTGTAGGTGTATGTACAGATATTTGTGTATTGCATACAGCGGTAGATGCGTATAATAAAGGTTTTAAGATTGTTATTCATAAGGGTGCTGTGGCAAGCTTCAACCAAGCAGGGCATAATTGGGCGTTGGAGCATTTCACAAACACATTAGGAGCTAAAGTTGTTTAAATAGGGCGAAGCTTGACTTTGCCCCTTTATCCATTTATATTAAGACTTATAGTGCGTGTTCAAAAAGCAGGATAAAAAAGACCAAGAAGTTCGGACCAACGAAGAAATTCAAAGTGTCATTTTTACCGGACTTTTTATATAGGAAACGCTGAAGGGGATTAGTATAATTAACCGTCTTTCTAAAGAGAGGAAATGGCTGCTGTGAATTTCCGAAAGACCTAATTAGAACCTGCCGCCTGAGTTCGCAATCGATGGATTTTAATCTGGAAGATGTGCGCGGTGAAACTCCGTTATCTAAATGAAGTGTGTATGAGTATAATCATGCAAACAAGGGTGGTACCACCAAACCTCGGTCCCTTTTATAGGATGGAGGCTATTTTTTTTGGAAAAAAGCTGAGAACAGCTTTATAGAACTTAAATATTTTTCGCTTAAATAAATTTGAAAGAGGTGCTTGATTTGGCTAAGAAAAATAAAGATTTTGTTGAAAAAATCACAGCAATGGAAGATGATTTTGCACAGTGGTATACAGATGTTGTAAAACAAGCAGAGCTTGTTGATTATGGTCAAGTTAGAGGAACGATGATTATTCGTCCGTATGGCTTTGCAATTTGGGAAAATATTAAGGATGAATTGGACCGTATGATTAAGAAAACGGGGCACTCAAACGTGGCTTTTCCAGTTTTTATTCCCGAACATCTCCTGCAAAAAGAAGCAGACCATGTAGAGGGCTTTGCACCAGAAGTGGCATGGGTAACACATGGCGGTGATAATGAATTACAAGAAAGAATCGCTGTCAGACCTACCTCAGAAGCATTATTCTGTGACTATTATTCCAAGCATATTAATTCATACCGTGATTTGCCGAAGCTTTATAACCAATGGGCAAACGTAGTACGCTGGGAAAAGACAACACGTCCATTCCTCCGTTCTTCTGAATTCCATTGGCAGGAAGGTCATACTGCACATGCAACACGTGAAGAAGCAGAAGAAGAAACGATGAAAATGCTTGAAGTATATGCTGATTTAGCAGAAAATTATTTAGCAGTACCTGTGTACAAAGGACAAAAAACTGAAAGTGAAAAATTCGCAGGTGCAGAATATACATTAACAATTGAAGCATTGATGCATGATGGAAAAGCATTGCAATCTGGTACAAGTCATAATTTCGGTGATGGCTTTGCCAAAGCGTTTGATATTACGTATCTGGATAAAGAAGGTAAAAGTCAGTTTGTTCACCAGACATCTTGGGGCCTTTCCACAAGAATTATGGGTGCATTAATCATGGTACACGGCGATAATCGCGGTTTAGTTGTCCCGCCAAGAATTGCACCAACACAAGCGATGATTATTCCAATTGCACAGCATAAAGAAGGCGTATTAGAGAAAGCATACGATTTACTTGATCAACTAAAAGACATCGTTCGCGTTGATATTGATGCAAGTGATAAAATGCCGGGCTGGAAGTTTAATGAGTATGAAATGAAAGGAATCCCGGTTCGTATTGAAATGGGACCTAAAGATATCGAAAAAGAACAGGTTGTACTTGCACGCCGTGACACAGGCGAGAAGGAATTCGTTCCATTAGCAGACTTAGAAAAACGCTTGCCTGAGTTATTAGACGAAGTCCAACAGAATCTATATAATAAAGCGCTAGCGCATCGTAACGACAAGACAACTTCTGTAACGACAATGGATGACTTCAAAGAAGCCCTTGAAACGAAAGGCGGCTTCTTAAGAGCAATGTGGTGTGGCGATGCAGCTTGTGAAGAGAAAATACAAGAAGACACAACAGCAACATCACGCTGCATGCCATTCGAACAAGAAAAAATCGCCGACACATGCATCTGCTGCGGCAAACCAGCCCAAGAACTAGTAATCTGGGCAAAAGCATATTAATACAATACCAAAAGCTGAAGTACGCGTTCAGGGACGTACGAACTGAACTGCGGCGCAAGAAGATAAAGGAAACACGGAGAGCGAAGCGAACCGATGTTGACTTATCGACTGAAGGCGCAGGAAGTTCGATAGTCCCCGGGGTGCAGAATAAACAGTGAAAGCTTCAATGTTCAACAGAGATTGAGCATTGAAGCTTTATTATAGTTACAGTAAAGTAACTTTCCAGAATAAATGTCAATTTGATTTTGTATGTCAGTCCATCGAATGATAAAATAATAAGAGTTAATTTGTTTTTGAAAAATCATTCATGTGTACAAATTAGTGTGAATAGATATCAGAATACCAGCCAATGAGATTATTTTGGAGGAAATAAGCATGAAAAAAAGAGTAGGATTATTATTTGGCGGAAAGTCAGCAGAGCACGAGGTTTCACTTCAATCAGCTAAAAACGTTATTGAAGCTATTGATTCAGAAAAATATGACGTTGTTCTAATCGGGATTGATAAAGATGGTAAGTGGCATTTAAATGATGCTTCACATTTCTTATTAAACGCAGAAGACCCGAAATTAATTGCTTTAAATAAAACAAACAAGGGAATTGCTGTAATTCCCGGTGAAAACGAAAAACAGCTAATGACAAGTGAAGAAGCGGAAGCGTTAGATCAATTAGACGTGATTTTTCCAATCCTTCATGGCACGCTAGGGGAGGATGGAAGTATTCAAGGAATGCTGCGTGTCGCCAATATTCCATTCGTTGGCTCAAACGTACTTGGATCAGCGATCAGTATGGATAAAGATATTGCAAAAAGGCTGCTGAGAGATGCAGGATTAAACGTTGCAAAAGGTTATACGTATACAAATACAACTAAAAAAAATATATCTTTTGAAGAAATCAGCAAAGAGTTAAAACTTCCATACTTTATCAAGCCGGCAAACCAAGGATCATCTGTAGGGGTCAGCAAAGTAGAAACAAAGGAAGAATTTGAGAAAGCGATCGACGAGGCTTTCAAATATGATCATAAAATCTTGATCGAAGAGGGAATTAAGGGAAGAGAAATAGAATGTTCTATTTTAGGAAATGAAAATCCACGCGCTTCCATTCCTGGGGAAATTATTGCTACAAATGATTTTTATTCTTATGAAGCGAAATATATTGATGAAAGTGGCGCAATGCTCGAGATTCCAGCGAAGTTAGAGGAAGATAGAGCAAAGGAAATTCAAAAAGTTGCAATCAGAGCATTCGAAGCATTAAATTGCGAAGGGTTGGCCAGAGTTGATGTATTTTTAACAGAGGAAAATGAAATTATTGTTAATGAAATTAATACAATCCCAGGCTTTACAAAAATAAGTATGTACCCGAAACTATGGGAACTGAGCGGAATTTCATATAGTCAGCTGATTGACGAATTGATTCAATTGGCAATTGAACGCCATGAAAGAGACGCATCACTGGAAAGTTCTTTTGAAAGTAATTAAATAAGCATAACGATCAGACTCCACCTGCAGCGTTTATACGCTGCAGGTGGAGTTAGTTTTTAACCAATCTGTTCTTTTCAAAATCCCGGATACTTATTCTTCAAGCAGTTTCTCAATATCCTTTTTAAGCTTTGCAGGTTCTTTCTGCGGCGAGAAGCGGTCCACCACTTTTCCACTTTTATCAACAAGAAACTTTGTAAAGTTCCATTTGATATCCTCTGTTAACAATCCTTTTTGCTCATGTGTCAGATACTTAAACAGCGGATGGGCATTTTCACCTTTGACATCCACCTTGCTGAACATTGGGAAAGTGACCCCATAGTTGCGTGAACAAAAACTTGCAATGTCTTCATTACTTCCTGGATCCTGCCCTCCAAACTGATTGCATGGAAAACCAAGGATTTCAAACTTTTTATTACCAACCTCATCATAGAGGTCTTGCAATCCTTTATATTGAGGAGTAAATCCACACTCACTCGCTGTATTGACTATAAGTAATACTTTACCTTCATAATCTTTTAAATTTTTTTCTTCTCCCGAAATTGATTTTACATTGAAATCATACACGCTCATCATCAATCGGCCTCCTTACGAGAAGGATAACAATCGAAAGAAATGGTGTCAAAGTTGGTGATGCCGTTAATTGTATATGTAAAATGCTCATACTTGACATTTTACAAAGAATATTTAGTATAATATACAAGAGTGCAAACGTTTTCATTAATGAGGAAAATTGAAGGGAGAAATGTCTTATGATGAATACGCAGTTAACCTTAGCTTCCATGCTCGATCGTACAGAAAGGTACTTTTCCAAAAAAAGAATTATTTCTCGAACATTGACAAAAACGCATACCTTTACTTATGAAGCCTATGTTAAACGGACGCGATCACTTGCGAGTGCGCTTTATAAACTTGGTGTTGAAAAAGGTGATCGGGTGGGGACGCTTGGCTGGAATCATCATAGACATCTTGAAGCCTATTTTGCAGTTCCCAGTATGGGAGCTGTTCTTCATACGATTAATATTCGCCTATCTGAAGACCACCTAAAATTTATTATTAACCATGCAGAAGACAAATTTCTCCTCATTGATGAAGATCTTCTGCCACTTATTGAAAGAATTAAAGATGAATTAACCTCAGTGGAAGGGTTTATCGTGATGACAGATAAAGAAGAACTCCCAGATTCAACACTTGCACCGATGTATTCTTACGAGAAGTTGGTTGCAAATGGAGAGAGAACCTTTTCTTTTGTTGAAGATATTGCGGAGAATGATGCGGCAGTGCTTTGTTATACTTCCGGTACAACTGGAAAACCAAAAGGTGTATTGTATTCTCACCGGGGTCTTTATTTACACAGTATGTCACTTGGGATGACTGATACAGCTGGATTGTCTGAGGCCGATACAGTAATGCCGGTTGTGCCGATGTTTCATGTAAATGCATGGGGCATACCTTTTGCATCGACCTGGCTTGGGTCGACACAAGTATTACCAGGTCCAAATGCAACACCGAAAATATTAGCTAAGCTGATTGAAGAACATAAAGTAACAATAACAGCTGGAGTACCAACGATTTGGCTCGGATTATTAAAGGAGCTGGAGCAAGAAAGTTATAACCTTAATAGCTTGCGTGCTGTATTATGTGGTGGATCCGCAGCTCCAAAAGGAATGATTAGAGCCTTTGAAGAAACCCATGGTATTCCATTCCTTCATGCATATGGAATGACTGAAACAACTCCACTTGTGACTGCTTCAAAATTAAAAAGCTACCAAACAGATCTTCCCGATGAAGAAAGGCTGGAGGTGCGTTCCAAGCAAGGCTTAGTTGTGCCAGGTATCGAACTGAAGGCGGTAAATGAATATGGCGAAGTAAAAGCAGATGGAGTGGAAATGGGTGAACTGCTCATCCGTGGTCCATGGATTGCTGATGGCTATTATAAGGATGATCGAAGTGGCGAGGCATTTATTGATGGCTGGCTTCATACAGGAGATGTGGTCACAATTGATGAGGAAGGTCTGGTGAAGATTGTTGACCGTACAAAGGATCTAATTAAAAGCGGCGGGGAATGGATTTCCTCCGTTGATTTGGAGAATACCTTAATGGCACATCCAGATGTGTTTGAAGCTGCAGTAGTTTCCATACCAGACCCGAAATGGCAGGAGCGGCCAGTTGCTTGCATCGTTTTAAAAGATGGTAAAAATATTACTAAAGATGAGATAATCAACTATTTAGAGCCGCAATTTGCTAAATGGTGGCTGCCGGATGAGGTAATATTCATGGATGAAATTCCAAAAACATCTGTCGGTAAATTTTTAAAAATGGCATTGCGGGAACAGGTTTTAGGTCAATTGAGTTGATGATTATGTAAGTAATAGATTAAGTAAAAGAGGGCCAGTAAAAAGTATATTACTTTTTACTGGCCCTCTTTGCCATAAATTTGCAACTTTTTATTTTTAGTGTAGTTTGTTATAATATCCTTTGTGCAAGATTATAAATTAATACAAACGCCAAACATTTGTATCTTGCAAATATAAATGACAGGTGGTAATTAAAGATGGAGACAGAAAAGTACCAGGTTTTATTGTACTACAATTATGTTCACATTGAAGACCCGGAAACATTTGCGAATGACCATTTAAAGTTCTGTAAAGAAACAGGTTTAAAAGGTCGTATTTTAGTAGCGGAAGAAGGAATTAACGGAACAGTTTCTGGTACAATGGAACAAACACAGAAATATATGGATATGATGCATGCAGATGAACGCTTTAAAGATATGGTGTTCAAAATAGATTTGCATGATGGGCATGCATTTAAAAAAATGCATGTACGCCCACGTAAAGAATTGGTGACTTTACGCCTTGAGGACGATATTAATCCGCATGAGTTGACGGGAAAATATTTAAATCCAGAAGAATTTCATAAAGCACTTCAAGATGAAGATGTAATTGTTCTTGATGCGCGAAATGATTATGAATATGATCTTGGACATTTCCGTGGCGCGATTCGTCCAGAGATTGAAACATTCCGTGAACTTCCGGATTGGGTTCGTGACAATAAAGAAATGTTTGAAGGTAAAAAAATACTGACATATTGTACTGGCGGTATTCGTTGTGAGAAATTCTCGGGCTGGCTTGTAAGAGAAGGCTTTGAAGATGTGGCACAATTACATGGCGGAATCGCAATGTACGGTAAGCATCCGGAAGTACAAGGCGATCTTTGGGACGGCAGAATGTATGTATTTGACGAAAGAATTTCTGTTCCGATTAACCAAAAGGAACATGTTATTATAGGGAAAGATTATTTTGACGGGGAACCATGTGAGCGTTATGCAAACTGTGCAAACCCAGAATGTAACCGTCAAATGCTCTGCTCAGAAGAAAATGAACATAAGTATCTTCGCGGCTGTTCGCATGAATGTCGAGTTAGCCCGCGTAACCTATATGTAAAAGAACATAATCTAACTGAAGAACAAGTTGCAGAACGTCTTCGCGCTCTAGGAGAAGACCAAAAGGTTCATGCTTAACTGATTTTAAAAACACCTGATAATGAGTCAGGTGTTTTTTTGTTGAATAAGATCAAGAATATTCACCCATATATAGACAGATGCATAAAATAGATTGAAAAATTAAAAAAACTCGCGGAAAAGTATGATAAATTACTTGATTTTTTAGACGCTTCGAGGTAAAGTAGAGGTGCAAAAGGAAATTGGAGTTAGAATAATACTTTACGATCTCTTTTTCAAGTGGTGTAAAAGTATTAAAGTTTCAATTACTTTGCACGATATTGTAAAGGAGGTCATTTAAATGACTGGTAAAGTGAAATGGTTTAATGCAGAAAAAGGATTCGGTTTTATCGAGCGCGAAGACGGAGACGATGTATTCGTACATTTCTCAGCAATCCAAGCTGAAGGCTTCAAGACTTTAGAAGAAGGTCAAGAGGTTGAATTCGAAATTGTAGAAGGTAACCGCGGGCCTCAAGCTGCTAACGTAGTTCGTTTATAATTATAAAAAAACTAAAAGGCTTACTTCCACTGGAGGTAAGTCTTTTTATACTTTAGGGGGCAAGTGATCAATGGAACAAAAAGAAATTGAAAAAAGAATCATTGAAAATTACCAGAGTGATGAACGGATGATGATTTTAATCTTTAGTCAATGGTGTATAAATCAAGGTTTAAATCAGGCAGAATTATACGAAAGAGCTTATCCGTCACAGCCCAAAAATGCTGTCCTTGAAGAGATAAAGGAGTTAACGGTTTCTAAAGAGGAGTCTGAAGAAATTGCAGACGGAACGCTGCTTCAAGTTCTGCAATTATTTGGAAATGATGACTTAGCTTTTATTGTTCAGGAGGAAATCGAAAAGCGAGATCGAAAATAAGATCTCGCTTTTCAGCCTACTCAAATAGTTTAATTAATGCTTGTGTCCCGCTGTCACTTTCTCCTTTTTCAGCGAGTTCTTTATACAGCTCAAGGGAAAGGGAGAGACCAGGTGCAGATATTCCTAAATCTTTGGCAGATTCTAAAGCAATCGTCATATCCTTAATAAAATGCTTCACATAAAAGCCAGGTGCAAAATCTTCATTCAGCATGCGTTGTCCTAATACGGACAGAGAAAAGCTTGCGGCAGCTCCTGTGCTAATGCTTTCAAGAACTTTCTCGGGATGGAGGCCAGCTTTTTTCGCATAAACAATTGCCTCACATACACCGATCATATTTGTTGCAATCGTAATTTGATTTGCCAGTTTTGTATGCTGGCCAGCACCTGCTGGACCTTGAAGAATGATATTTTCCCCAATTACTTCGAAAATAGGCTGTACTGCTTCATAGGCTGCTTCATCGCCACCAATCATAATTGCAAGCTTACCATTTTTAGCACCAACATCCCCGCCGGACACTGGAGCATCTAGCGCGCAGATGTTTTTCTCACGTGCTGCTTCGTATATTTGAATGGCGAGAGACGGCTTAGATGTTGTCATATCAATAACATATGTACCCTCCTGTGCATTTTCCAAAATGCCATTTTCTCCAAAGTATACTTGTTCTACATCACTTGGATATCCGACCATTGTGATAATGACATCAACTGTTGAAGCGAGCTTTTTTACTGTATCTCTCCATATTGCTCCATCTGTGATTAACGACTCTGCTTTCGACTTCGTACGTGTGTAAATGCTGACAGGATATCCAGCTTTTATCAAGTGAGCTGCCATGCTTTTTCCCATTACACCAGTACCAATAAAGCCAATTTTCGTTTTTGGTTTAACCATTTTATCCTCTCCCTTTCCACGAATTGGGAATACTTGAATCGAATCATTCACTTGCTTTTACACATAGTATAGATAATCTTCATTATAGCAGAAGGGATTTCCGTTTGTATTATTTGATGTCTCATTCTTTATTATATTCAAATAAGTGAGGTGTTTCTGTTGCTGAATAAAACACAATTATCCAATATAAAACAAGGTTTGCAAAAGCGAGAGGGAGAATTAATTAAGCAATTGAAGGATCATTTTGGCTTGAAATATGAATTTTCCCAGGAAGTAAGCGGTGAATTATCGAATTATGATAATCACCCAGGGGACCAGGGAACAGAATTATTTGAAAGAAGTAAGGATTTGGCATTAAATGGGCATGCAGAAAAAGAATTAGAGGATATAAATGAAGCATTGCATGTGATCGAGGAAGGAACGTATGGTATCTGCTCTGTTTGCGGCAAGGATATTCCCTATGAAAGACTGCTTGCAGTACCGACAACTGACCGCTGTATGGAACATGCCAATAAGGAAGGCTTTACACGAAATCGACCGGTTGAAGAAGAGGTAATGAGTGCAAATCTTAATCCAATTGACAGGCCAGCTAAAGATGAAGAAGTCGAGTATGATGCAGAGGATGCCTGGCAGGAAGTAAGCCGTTATGGTTCTTCAGATACGCCTTCTGACTTATACGGGGATCGGGATAATTACAATGAAATGTTTCCAAATAGTGATGAAAACCACTCTGGTCCTGAAGATATTGAAACCTATATTTCAGCTGATCAACATGGAAATTATGATGAAAGCACATTAAATAATTATCGTCATACAAAGGGAAATTGAATCCTTTATCAGGCCTCTTTCGTATAGAAATATAAGAGGTGATTGGAATGGAAAAAGAAAAAGGCTGTTATAAATGCGGGAGCATGAACGCTGCTCAGAAAGAAGTTGCCATGACGGGAACAGGCCTTTCAAAGATATTTGATGTCCAACATAATCAATTCATTGTTGTATATTGTAAGGAATGCGGTTATTCGGAGTTTTATAATAAGGAGAGCTCTGCAGGCAGCAATATACTTGATTTATTCTTTGGTTAAAATAAATATTAATCCCGCCCCTTTTAAAGGAGCGGGATTAAATTAAATATGTTAACGAACGGACTATAGACTCCTGATGAGGCGAAAGGAATTCTCCGCTGAATGAATTTCATTTTATGCTGCGTCTTCAACTTGCTCAAGAACGAGTTTGGTGGTCGCTGTTTTACCGTCACGAATATATTCAATTTTGATTTCTTCTCCAATTGATGTATCCGAATATAAGTATTTACGTAATTCTAAGATAGAGGTAACTTCATTGTCATTGATTTTCGTAATCACATCAAATTGCTGCAGGCCGGCTTGATCTGCTGGAGAACCAGCTTCAACATTTGCAACAACCATACCGCCTTCAACGTCGTTAGGCAGATTAATTTCATAACGGTATTGTGGTGGCACTTGATATAATGCAGCAGTGCTTATTCCAATTAAAGGTCTTGTAATCTCGCCTTCTGCTTCAAGCTGCTCCATAATAGGCAATGCGGCATCGACTGGGATGGCAAATCCAATCCCTTCTACTGCACTTTGAGCAATTTTCATCGAGTTAATGCCAATTACCTCACCATCCGCATTAACTAACGCTCCGCCACTGTTCCCTGGATTAATTGCGGCATCTGTTTGCAATACCTCTGTAACCCAGTCTGGCTGGCCATCACTATTTGTATCTACTTCCACAGAACGGTTTAAACCACTGATGATTCCTTTTGTAACAGTATTGGCAAATTCCAGACCAAGTGGGTTGCCGATAGCTAAAACAGTTTCACCAACTGCAATATCTGTTGATTCTCCAAACTTAGCTACGGTATGAATATTTGCTCCATCCACTTCGAGTACGGCGAGATCTGTTAGAGCATCTTGTCCAAGTACGGTGGCTGGAATTCGTTCATCATTATCAAGCACAATTTCCACATTTTCTGCTCCATCAACAACATGCTGGTTCGTTACAACATATGCCTTGCCATCTTCTTTCTTGTAAATAATACCTGATCCAGTGCCGGCCTCTTCATCACCTGTCCAAACACTTCGCTGCTGGAGGTTTACTACACCTACTACAGCGCTGGAAACTTCTTCAATGTTGGTGGAGACATCTGCTTCATCACTCGCTAACGTTGTGATAATATTCGCTGTACTTTCAGGTTTTGTACTTGTACTTTCAGCAGATTGATTAACGGGGATAATGTTATTCATAAAAAGTACTGCTACAATGATTGCGACGATAATTCCGCCTGCCAGTCCACCAAAAAAACCGCTTAATCCACTGCGACTTTTCTTATTTCTTTTGGTTTTTGGTTTTTCTTCATTTGAAGCCTGGTTTTGTGTCTGCTGATACAGAGGAGCTGTCTCACTTTGATTTGCATCTTCTGTAGAATGATAGTCCTCATTTGTAAATATATTTTTTATGTCGTCATATTGTTCTTCGGTATAATCATTGCTTGGTTGATAGTCTGCCTCGTCCGTGTTTCGTTGTTTTTCTTCATCATTATTATAATTTGAGTTCTTGTGATTATTGTTATCCATTTATTAACATCCTTTCTTTTCTTAAGTTTTCGATGCATACCCATCCAGAAAAGCAAAGCAGCTGCTGCCAAATGATTATTCACTTGTCAGCAGCACTGCTTTTCAGGAAACACTAAAGTGTTGTTTGGTACAAAAACATCACTTTAGTGTTATTTCCTGATTATTCTTTAAGGGGGAAGTTAACAAGGAAGAAACGGTTCGAGTGAATTGAAGCGATTCTTCAATTTTCTCTTCAGGTGAGATAAGAGGGATGTCTCAACTGAACTTCCTTACAACCTTATTCTAAGCAATGAAAAAGGCATAGGTTTGGGATAAATGTGGAAAAACTGTGGTATTCCTTTTTATAGGAAGTTTAAAAGTCCGTTAAATAGGATGTTCTGCTAAAACTGAAAACTGCCTGCATCCTGTGCAGACTGCACCAACTTGAGCTAATCAATCATTTTCAACCCCCTTGTTGAAACAAAGTTTTAGTGATTATATATTGTCATCAGCAGTAACTTTGTGTGAGAATAGAGGTAATCATAAATGTAGAAAAGGTGAGACGAAGTGAGCTATCATATTGGATTAGTTGAAGATGATAAAAACATTCAAAATATCGTTTCAGCTTATTTTGAAAAGGAAGGCTATGAAGTAACCGTCATAGGGTCTGCTGAAGAAGGCTGGGAAGTTTGGAAATCAAACCCTCCTGATATGTGGATCTTAGATATTATGCTTCCTGGGATGGACGGATATGAATTTTGCAAGCGAATCCGTATGGAGAGTGAAGTGCCAATTATCATCATTTCAGCAAAAGATGATGAAATAGATAAAATATTAGGTCTTGAACTTGGGGGAGACGATTATTTAACAAAACCTTTTAGTCCGAGAGAACTAGTAGCTCGCGTGAAAAGACTTTTTAAACGTACGGCCTACAGAGCACCGAAAAGGTCGCAAAATGATGATCGGCTAAAGATCGGCCAATTATTAATCTATTTAGAAGAGCGTCGTATTTTTTGGGATGGAACAGAATATGAAATAACAACAAAAGAATATGATATGCTTCTTTTATTTGCGGAAAATCCCAACCGTGCATTCTCGCGGGAAGAATTATTAATGAAGATCTGGGGCAATGATTATTTTGGCAGTGATCGTGCTGTGGATGATTTAGTTAAACGCATCCGCAAAAAAATACCAGATATTCCCCTGGAAACCGTTTGGGGTTATGGCTATCGATTGAGAAAAGAAGAGGATTAAAATATGAAACTCAGATCACAGCTTACATTGGCGTTCACAGGGCTCTTAATCGTTGTTCTAACGGTAACAGGCTATCTTATTTATTCTTTAATCCTGGATTTATTAATCCAAGATGAAAAAAGGCAGCTGGAAGAGACAGGTGAATTGCTCGTAAGCTTTTTAACAGAGCAATATGGTAATGCAAACGATATTCATCAATTTAACCAATTTCTTCAGGAACAGGAATTACAGTTGTTTTTATATGATCGAAACCAAGATGCAATTCTTTTTTCTACAATGACAAATCCAGTTGTTGCCGGCTTTTTACAGGAAAATAACTTTGCAGATACAAGAGACCGGACATGGACACTTGGAAGTGATCGCTTTGTTACATCACGAATTGTCTTCACACCAGAGGAACTGGGCTGGGAACTGATACTGCTGACCCCTATGAAGGACTTGCATGCGGTACAGCAAAACTTTTTCTCAAGATTATTTATCATTTTCTTGATTGGTGCTGTATTGGCGATTTGGATAAGCTATTACCTGACAAATAAATTAGTCACCCCCTTATCTAAGCTGCAGCGTCAATTAAAGAAAATTGAAAAACGGCAATTCGATGACATGGAGAGAGTAAGGGCAACTGGAGAAATAAAAGAAGTTGAGCAAAGTGTTTATGAAATGGCGAATGAACTGCAGCATTATATGAAATCACAGCAAATTTTCTTCCAAAATGCAAGTCATGAATTAAAGACTCCATTAATGACAATTCAAGGCTATGCAGAGGGGATAAAAGATGGCATATTTGAAGGCGAAGATAAAGAAAAAGGGCTTGAAATGATGGTGGCTGAAGTAAATCGCTTAAAAATCATCATTAATGAAATGATTCTGCTTGCTAAATTAGAAACAGAAAAAGCCTATAAACCAGAAGTAATTTCTGGGGAGGAATTTATTAATTCTGTTGTCGACCGGGTCATTCCGCTTTTAAATGAAAGAAATATATCTTTAGAGCAACAAGTTGAGGATAATATGCGCTTTTTTGGTGATGAGGAAAAACTGTTGCGCGCATTATCCAATATTGTTGTGAATGGGATCCGTCATGCGGAATCAAAGGTGTTTATTCATGCATATAAGGAGCAGAAAAAGAAGATAATTACAATAGAGGATGATGGACCTGGTGTAAAAGACGAATTAATCCCCTATATATTCCATCGGTTTGTAAAGGGACATGATGGGGAAACAGGTTTAGGACTGGCAATAGCCCGTGCTATCATTGAGCAATCAAAAGGAAAGATAACTGTGGACAAGTCAATAACACTGGGAGGGGCCCGGTTTACATTAACTTTCACAGAGTCAAATGAAAAATAATATACATGGAAAAGTAATTATGGTATAATTGTCTAGTTTGATATATCCGTTATAGGGTTGTTCAAAAAGTCCGGTAAAATGACTTTGTGAAAAAGGGATTTAATAAAGTGATTATTTTTCTAAAACGATGCAGGATTTCCCGTATTTTATAGAAGCTAGTTGGAGCGTTTTTTATGCTTTTGGGAAAAGAAACTGATGCTGGCGTGCTAGAACATATGCTGATTTATGTAGTGCATGTTCCGCTGCGGGGAGTATCGCCACCTCGAACATCGTGCTCGTGTCGGCAGTCCATCAGGAGGATGTGTTACGCAGCCGGCCGGTCCTTTTTATCCACCTTTTGAACACACACTTATAAAAAGAGGAGCGTACTTTAATGCAACAAAGAGAAGATATACGTAATATTGCTATTATCGCACACGTAGACCATGGGAAGACAACTTTAGTTGACCAGCTTTTAAAATACTCAGGAACTTTCCGGGAAAATGAGCATGTACATGATCGTGCAATGGATTCCGGCGACATAGAACGTGAACGCGGAATTACCATTTTAGCGAAGAATACAGCAGTACACTACCATGATACAACCATTAATATTCTTGATACACCAGGACACGCGGACTTTGGTGGAGAAGTAGAACGTATTATGAAAATGGTTGATGGGGTAGCACTGGTTGTTGATGCATATGAAGGAACGATGCCGCAAACGCGTTTCGTACTAAAAAAAGCATTGGAACAAAAACTGCGTCCAATGGTTGTTTTAAATAAAGTAGATAGACCAAATGCAAGACCAGCGGAAGTAATTGATGAAGTACTGGATTTATTTATTGAGCTTGGCGCAGATGATGACCAATTGGAGTTCCCTGTTGTGTATGCATCTGCATTAAACGGTACTTCAGGTTTGACACCAGAAGACCAAGAAGAAACAATGGACCCTGTATTTGAAACAATTATGAAGCATATTCCTGCACCAATTGATAATTCGGAAGAACCATTACAATTCCAAGTAACGCTTTTAGACTACAATGATTATGTAGGAAGAATTGGGGTTGGACGAGTTGCCAGAGGTAAAATTCATGTCGGACAGCAAGTTGTGCTGATGAAGAACGATGGCACTAAAAAGAACTTCCGCATCACAAAACTCTTCGGATTTCTTGGCTTGAAGCGTATTGAAATTGAAGAAGCAAAAGCAGGAGAGATTGTTGCAGTTTCAGGTCTTGAAGATATTAATATTGGTGAAACGGTATGTCCTAAGGACCATCCAGAGGCATTGCCATGGCTGCGTATTGATGAACCAACACTGCAAATGACATTTCTTGTAAATAACAGTCCATTTGCTGGTAAAGAAGGGAAATACATTACAGCACGGAAAGTTGAAGAGCGTCTAATGAAACAATTGGAAACAGATGTCAGCTTACGCGTTGATCCGACAAATTCTCCAGATGCTTGGGTTGTCTCAGGCCGCGGGGAGCTTCACCTATCTATTCTTATTGAAAATATGCGAAGAGAAGGCTATGAGCTTCAGCTTTCGAAACCGGAAGTAATTGTTAAGGAAATCGATGGAGTGAAATGTGAGCCTGTAGAACGGGTACAAATTGACATACCTGAAGAATACACTGGCGCGATTATGGAATCACTTGGCGAACGTAAAGGTGAAATGCTAGACATGGTGAACCATGGAAATGGTCAAGTCCGCATTGAGTTTAAAGTACCTTCACGCGGCCTGCTTGGGTATACAACAGAGTTTATGTCACAAACAAGCGGGTACGGGATTCTGAATCACACATTCGAAGCATATGAACCACTTATTAAAGGACAGGTTGGCGGACGTCGTCAGGGTGTACTTGTCGCGTTAGAAAATGGTAAAGCTTCAACATATGGCATCATGCAGCTGGAGGACCGTGGAACAATCTTTGCTGAACCAGGTCTGGAAATTTATGCTGGGATGATTGTTGGTGAGCACAATCGTGAAAATGATTTAACTGTAAATATTACAAAAGAAAAGCATCTAACGAATGTTCGTTCAGCGACGAAGGATCAGACATCGACAATTAGAAAAACAAGATCCATGTCCTTGGAAGAGGCTTTACAATATCTTAATGATGACGAATATTGTGAGGTAACACCAGAATCTGTGCGTCTTCGCAAAAAGATTCTAAATAAGAGTGAACGTGAAAAAGCATCTAAAAAAGCTAAATAACATTTCTTAAGAGGTTGAGACAGAAAAAAGTGTTTAATTTCGAGGTTAAATGATGCATTGTACTTGGAATATAGTATAGAGATATGATTCATCCTTGATAATCACTTATTCTGTCTCCGCCTTTTTATTTTTTGCTTAAACAATTTTAAAATACCCCCCGCCTTTATGTAAGGACGGGGGTAACTTTATGACTATTATACAAAAATATTATTCGTTTCGGTTATTTACGTAATAATGGCAGGGTACAGCAGCGAAAAGATCCGCCAGATTTAATAATTTCAGAAAAAGGAACTTCGATCACTTCAAAGCCCGCTTTTGTTAAAGCTTCATTGATTCGTTTGTTTTCAGGAAGACTGATTACCTTACCTTCACCAACTGCAAGGACATTTGGCCCCATTAGAAATTGTTCCTCTTCAGTTATTGTTATAAGATTATAATGCTGATTTAATTTCTTATAGTCCGCTTTCGTGAATGCTTCAGGATAAATGAGTGCGGTATCATTATTGATAACATTAAAAACACAGTCAAGGTGCAAAATATCTTCTCTAAGCTGGAGAGGCTGAACCGTGTAGGTTGGAAGTTCAGTCTGCAAAGCTTCAACGGCTGCCCGCGTTGTTCGGCCGCTTAAACCAACCCAAACCTGCTCGCCATCAACAATAACATCTCCACCTTCAATTGATGGAACTTCACATTGTTTATATGGCACACCATTTTTTTCTAACCAATTAATTAGAACCTTTACTTCCTTTTTACGAATATCCCTTGCCATATTACAAATGAATAAGTCTCCCCCAATTGTAAAGCCGATATCCCTCGTAAATACTTGTTCGTTTAAATCAGCTTGAGGAGGCAGCTCCTGAACAGCGACACCTTGAGCCTGCAATACCTTTACGAGTCCCTGATGCTGTTCACTGGCAATTTTCGTATTAATATTATCATTTGCATAGTGATTTTGCGTCTCGTTAATCACTTCTGTAATTGCCATATACTCAGGTGAAACTGTGATTACGCTTTTTAATGTTTGGTATTCGTTCTGACATTGAATCTCTAGCTGTGCTTTATCTTGCATTCATACACCCTCATTTCTTCAACGGAGATTGACCCCTTTTTCTTTTCTTTTCATTTGGGATATACTTTGTGAAGTAAGCAGCCAAAATCAATAGAATGATTGCTATTCCCCAGGCTACTATACCGCTCCAATATAAATCAAGATTTATACCTAGAATAATAATGATTGCACTTAAACTGATGAAAACCGCAGAAAAATAGCGTTTCACAATCATTCCCCCATTGTCTCAATTATTCTTTCGTACTTTTACGTTATTTACTCACTATCTTTTTTATCAATTATACTATATCAATGTAAAGAAGTCGTAAAATTTTGCGGATAAAAATAATAATTGTGTAATAAAGCTATTCTTAGTAAACTAAGGTTGTGGACGAGAGGTTAATCCTATTGTCCCACAATTGCAGAGGAGAACGGAGTTTAAAGAATGAGAAGAGAAAGCCTGCTGGTAATGGGAATTATTATATTTATGATTGTTTTAACAGCATGCAGCAGTCGAGAGATAGAGGTAATTGGAAGACAGAAAAAGAATTCTGAAATGGAATATACATTAGTCAATAAAGAATTGTTCCCAGAGTATATCACTGAGGAAATTACTATTTCTTCTATTGGAGATATTTTAATCCATCAGCCGGTATTTATGGATGCAGCTAACGGAGGAGGATATGATTTTTTGCCCATGCTAAAAAAAATGAAGCCCTATTTGAGTGCAGCTACGATTACAGCAGCGAATCAAGAATCGATGATCGGTGGTATTGAACTTGGGCTTTCCTCATATCCGCAGTTTAATAGTCCGATAGAAATTGGAGATGCTTTGAAAACAATTGGTGTAGATACTGTAATTTTGGCAAATAATCACACGCTTGACCGCGGAGAGGCTGCTGTACAGAATGCAATTCGTCATTGGGAAATGATTGATATGACGTATGTTGGTGCTTATAAAAATATGGAAGATCGTGAAGAAATTCGTGTCATAGAAACAGAAGAAGGGATTACTGCTGCGTTTCTTGCATATACATATGGTACAAATGGGATGTCAATACCTAAAGGAAAAGAGTATTTAGTAAATCTGATTGATAAGGAAAGAATGGCTGAGGATATTGCTCATGCCAAGGAAGCGGCTGATGTAGTCGTATTAAACCTTCATTTTGGCAATGAATATGAACGAATGCCGAATAAGGAACAAAAAGAGATTGTACAATTTGCAGCAGATAAAGGTGTACATGCTGTAATTGGCCACCATCCTCATGTTCTTCAGCCGGCTGCCTGGGTGGAAGGGAAAGATGGAAACCAGGCATTAGTAATTTATAGTCTCGGTAATTTTCTATCAAATCAGCAGGAGCTTTATCAAAGAATCGGCGGGGTTTTTAGTTTTACTGTTAAAAAAACAACCTATGGTGAGGAAGTGAATGTTGAACTCCATTCCCCGGAATTCATCCCAACTTATGTTACATTCAAGCCGAATTGGTCTGATTATGAAGTTCTGCCAATGTATGCTTTAACAAATAAAGATTTGCCAAAATCCGTTCAAACCTATGAGGAAATCAAGGCGCACATGTCGCAATGGCTCCCGGAGCTTGTATTTCCAGAAAGTAAATAAAAAGAGGTGTTTTAAGTGAATCGAGACACCTCTTTTATTTATCTATTTTGTAATACGGTATTTCTTATTTAAGATGATTGAAGCCAAGTAAAGAATTGCTGCACAAGCGGCAATAACGAGATGAGGAATGCTCAGCGATTTTCCAAAAGCAGGCATGAAATGCAGTACAGCAATAGTTAATCCAATAAAGGCTGTGGACATTAACCAGATTTGCAGAAATTCTATCCACCTTTTGCTCTTGTTAATTTTAAATAGTGAACCATTGATCCATAAAATGACAAGATAAACAAATGCAGCAAGCAGCAGAAAGTCAATGATGATAGTCAATATTCCAGAACCAAGCGGAAATTGAAGTTCTTTTGCACCAATCCCAGCAAATTTGTACAAAATAAAATTAGAAACACCAAGGAACATGCCGATAAGACCAATTAAATTCAGCACAAGATAAATAATGAATATAAAATTAATTGATTTTTTCTCTTTAGGTATTTCCATTATCAATTCATCACAATAAGACTTCAGGTCATTTCCAAACACTTCCTTAGCGGTTTTTCCTTCCCCCTGTGCATCCAGTAAATGATCGAGCAATTCCATTAAAATCTCTTCGGTCTGCTGCTCAGATTTATTAAAATTGCCTCGTATATAAGTAAGCATTTCTTCATAATCAGCAAGATTCTTTTTATTTAATTGTTCGCGTTTTTTATTATTTAATTTAACTAATTCCTTAGCATGCATCTGTCTACCCCCTGTTATCTAAAATTTTATCAACAGGAATTTTTAGTAACTCCCATTGTTTCATAAATTCATTCAATGATTCCTTACCTAGGTCAGTAAGTTGATAGTATTTGCGTTTTGGCCCCGTATCCGACTTCCTCATCTCTCCAATAATTTGTTCTTCTCGCTGCAGCCGAAGCAATATTGGATAAATGGAACCTTCACTCACATCATCGAGTCCGAAATTCTGCAGCTTGATTGATAATTCATAGCCGTATGTTGGCTCCTGACTGATGATGGATAAAATGCATCCTTCTAAAATACCCTTTAACAACTGGCTTCGTTGAGACATTTCTTCACCTGCCTTGTTATACAATATAGCGGATCTAAGTTAACCTATCTTGTAATGCATAATAGCTAATTTTTATTATACATGTTGTTATATGAATTACAAGTCATTTTTGGTATTATGGAAAATGGATATAAAACTTTTTTGAGATTAGGAGTTAAAAGAAAATGGAATGGAAAAATATATATCGTGGGCTAATGATGGGAGCCTCGGATGTTATACCTGGAATTAGTGGTGGAACAATCGCACTTCTTTTAGGAATTTATGAAAGATTAATAGAAGCGATTAATGGATTTTTCAGTAAGGAATGGAAGAAGCATCTAGGATTCCTCATCCCGCTTGGTGTTGGAATGGTAATGGCCATCTTTTTGCTTGCAAGTGCTATTGAATGGCTTTTCGAATATTATCCTCAGCCAACACAATATTTCTTTCTTGGCTTAATTCTTGGTGTACTGCCATATCTATTGCATAAAGCAGATGCAAAAAGTTCATTTCGGACGAAACATATCATTTTTATGATTTTTGGTGTGTTGCTTGTGTCGGCCTTAGGGTTTGCGAGTGTTGGAGACGGAGAAGTGATTACGAATATAACGCCTTCTACATATGTATTATTGTTTGTTTCTGGAATAATTGGCAGCAGTGCGATGATTATCCCGGGAATCAGCGGGTCATTTATGCTGCTCGTCCTGGGAGTATACCAAACCGTTATTGCAGCAATCAGTAATCTGCAATTTGATATTATTATCGTTACAGGGCTCGGAATTGCAGTAGGTTTTGTCATTATGAGCAGGATTGTCGGTTATTTCCTGAGAAACCATTTTACTTTAACCTTTGCAGTTACAATTGGGCTTGTCATTGGCTCGGTATTTGTCATTCTGCCTGGATGGCCGGAAACAACTGGTTTATTAGTCACCAGCATCGTTACCTTTTTTGGCGGCCTGCTTACGGCATATATATTGGGAAGAATTGAATATCGCTAATTTTACTTTCCTAGCAGGGAATTGCAGCTTCGCCCTGGCACTATGGTATTCGTGAGCAATTGATTAAACAGGTTGCTTTTTATACAGTCGATACATAGTGCGGATTACTTCAATCTAGAGAAACTCTGGTTTTTCTGGATATGGATAGTAGGTATTCTCATTCCCCGCTGGAGAGCACTGGCAGTTTCTGCGGGCACAGAGAATCCTTAACAAGCATTTTAAAAGACAATATGAAAAATACAAGCTAAACTTAGTTCATATATAAGGAGGCGATTTTATGGAATTAATCCAAACACAAGAGAAATTTGATGAAGTGATTCAAAGTGCAGAGCCTGTAATTATAAAGTTCTTCGCAGACTGGTGTCCGGACTGCAAACGTTTTGATATGTTCTCTGGAGAAATCCTCGAGAAGTTCAATAATTACAGCTGGTATGAAGTGAATACAGACGAAGTGGAAGGCCTTGCTGCAAAATATGAAGTAATGGGTATCCCAAGTGTGCTTATTTTCCAAAACGGAGAGAAGCTTGCACATCAGCATAGTGCTTACACGAAAACACCGGAAGAAGTAACAGAATTCTTACAGCAGCAATTAGGATAATGACTAAAAGCACCCTCTAGAATGAGCAAATCAACTAGGGTGCTTTTTCATATTACTGATTAGTCTCATGAAGTGTAAAATCAAGCTCCGAATCTGTCGTAAATAATAATTTCCCATTTTCAAGCTGGATTATGTCTCCCTCATTTGAAAGAGCAAAAGTATCTGTATAAAGTTTTGGATGATAAGGAAGCTGGACTGAAGCAAGCTGCTGTGTATTTATTTTTGATTTATCATCAGGCAGGTTTACACCATCTCCCCATTCAATCAGAAAAGGAAGATTCGCTCGGTCCGGAAAAAGCATGCGCCAGCTTAATGTGGAACCATCAAGCTTTTTTCTGGAACCAGGGAGTGGACCTTTATAGGCAATCGAATGTTGTGTGAAATATTCAAGCTCCTTATTCATATTCTGTGTCCGCAGCGCGAACGAATATACACCCGATTTACCTGAGCTAAATTGCTTTACAAGCTTCTGCACAAGAGGATTATCACTATTTCGAGCCAGTTGTTCATCGAAAATACCGAGCCACTCGATATAGCAGTCGTTATCAAAATAAGCAAGATAATTAAATGTTCCCCAATTTGTATGTTTGCCTCCTGGAATATATTTAATTCCATATTTCTCTTCAAATTCCTTTGCATCCTTCTCTGGATTTTTTGATGCAATAACGATATGATCAATTGCCAGCATGAAATCTCCTCCTTCTAAAATGAAACATTGTCCTTATCGTAATCTTAAACGTATATGAGTATAATAGAAAGAAAATAGTGTTAATGATTATATACAAGCAGGTGAAGAAATGACACAGGCGAAAATATTAATAATAGAAGATGAACAGAAAATCAGCCGCGTTTTACAATTGGAACTTAAATTTGAAAACTATGAAACAGAAGTGGCAGATAACGGTAAAGATGCGCTTAGATTAATTGAGGAACAGGACTGGGATCTCGTATTGCTGGATATTATGATTCCTGAGCTGAGCGGTCTTGAAGTATTGCGAAGGGTGCGTCGCAACGATGAGGAGACCCCAATTATTCTGCTCACTGCTAGAGATGAGATACATGACAAGGTAAGTGGTCTGGATCTTGGGGCGAATGATTATATTACTAAGCCTTTTCAGATTGAAGAATTGCTTGCCAGAATTCGGGTGCATTTGCGCAGACCGAAACAGAAAAAAGAAAATACGGATGAACTGTTTGTTGGTGATCTGCGTGTGAGCTTGAACGCACGCGAGGTTGTCCGCGGCGGAAAACAGATTGACTTAACACCACGTGAATTTGATTTGCTTGTCTGTCTTTTAAAAAATAAAAATATCGTCTTAACAAGAGAACAGCTCATCGAACAGGTATGGGGATTTGACTATTATGGCGACACAAATGTAGTTGATGTTTATATCCGCTATGTCCGTCAAAAAGTCGATCAAGGATTTGAAGAGGGATGTATCCAGACTGTTCGCGGTGTTGGCTATACGATAAAGGATATTGAAAAATGAAGCTGCGAACAAAAATCCAAGTTTATTTGAGTGTATTCATTCTGATTATTATGCTGCTTGTTAATACTTCGGTTTACTTTCTGTTTTATAAAAATGCAACGGAAAGTGAACTGGAGCAGCTTGTTGCCCAAACAGAATTATTGGTAGAAAGGCTTGCTAAAACAACAGATACGAATGAAATCAGTGAATTAATGAATGCGTTTCTTCCGGCGAATGGAATGGTACAGGTTTTTGCAAATGATGGTCAGACGTTAGAATTTAAACATCGTGAGGATGCTTATAAAACACTTACAGGAAAATTCCAGGCAGAGGAAACACATGAAATTTTGAAACCGGAAAGAGGGGTTAATGTCGCAGTTGTAACACGTCCTATCATTTGGCAGGATGGAAGTGTTGTGACACTGCAGCTCTCGAATAATCTTGTTGAATTATCAAATACCTTGACCATTCTATTTTATGTACTTTTATTTGCATCCTTAATTCTTCTCATACCAACATTTATTGGCGGAAATATCTTGATTCGCTTTCTTTTGAATCCGATTCATCAGCTGACGCAAGCGATGAAGGAAAATATCAAGGGACGGAAGTGGCGAAAGATTGATCTTACGAATCGTTCCAAGGATGAGCTCTATGAAATGGAAGCTACTTTTAATGACATGATTGATCAATTAAAGGATAACTATGAAAAACAAGAGGATTTTGTTTCCAATGCTTCCCATGAATTAAAGACACCAATCCAAATTGTGAAAAGCTATGCCCAGTTGATTGAACGTCGTGGAAAAGATAATGAAGCACTCATTCAGGAATCAGTTGAAGCAATTGATTCTGAAGCAGATCGGATGAAGAAGCTGGTTGAACAGCTGTTAGCATTAGCGAAAAGCAAAAGGGAAGCAGAGCATACAAAAGTTGAATTGGTTCAACTCGTTGATCACTCTGTATCTACATTTAAACATGCTTACAACCGGGAAATAGAATGTATAAAAAACATGGAAAGCATTGATGTTAAAGGGAATGCTGATCAGCTGGAACAAATCATATACATTCTTATTGATAACGCATTAAAATATAGCGAAAAAAGGATTATCGTCAGCTTATTTACACATAATGGAGATGTCATCTTCAGTGTAAAGGACTTTGGCAAAGGTATATCGAAGGACGAGCAAGAACGCATCTTTGAACGTTTTTATCGTGTAGATAAAGCAAGAAGCAGAGAAACGGGCGGCACTGGATTGGGACTTGCAATTGCTAAATCAATTACAGAGGAGCATCAAGGAGAACTTACAATTGACAGTGTAATGGGAGAGGGCTCTACATTTACATTGGTTCTTCCGATTCTGAGAGAAGAATAAGAAGCTTTCGCTGGTGGCAGCTTCTTATTCTTTCAGCAGATTCTCATCAATTTCTAATCTGACTCACAGCGTGTTTTCATTCAGCCTGGTTATGATAGGAGTAAGAAATAAACGAGGAGGAATGAAAAATGGGTAAGAAAAGTAAAGGTATCGTTATTGGAGCATTAGCAGGAGCGGCAATTTTGGGAATGGGTGCTTATCATTCAAGTGCATCATCAGCAGATCTTGATGCTAAGCTGTCACGTGAAGAGGTTAAGGAAATCATCCAAATTGAATATCCTGGTGCTATTACTGAATTTGATTTAGAAAAGGAAAACGGCAGAATCGTTTATGATATGAAGATTAAAGGTGAAAATGCAAAATATGAACTTGAAGTTGACGCAGATACTGGTGAAGTGTTAGAAGTTAGTGAAGAAAACTATAAGCATAAAACGAACAAAGAAGAAATTGTAAAATCAGAGCATACGCCGGAAGATATTCTTTCAGTGAAAGAAGCGGAAGAAATTGCTCAAAAGGAATTTGCTGGTACAATAACAGAAATCGAGCTTGATGAAGATGATGGCAGATATGTATATGAAGTTGAACTTAGAGAAGGTGCGCAAGAAGCAGAAATCGAATTGGATGCTGTAACAGGAGATATCTTAGAACTCGATATTGACTTTGAAGACTAATCATATTCACAGTAACCTTTTATCAAAGCCTGATAAATTGAGAATACAGTGTTAGGGGGGCAATGGTGAATAGAAAAATATGGATGACAATTGGTGCGATGTTTGTTGCCGCAGTGTTGGGACTCGTTTTCTCGCAAAGTTTATCTGTATCAGCGGGACCAGATTTATCTGAAGAAGATGTAACAGATAAGGTCAAAATGCAATATCCTGGCGAAATCACAGAACTGGAATTAAATGAAAATGGAAAGGCTCCCGTATATGAAATAGAAATTGCCATTGATGGCAAAGAATATGAGTTGTTAATTGATGGAGATTCAGGTGAAGTATTAAAACTTGATGAAAAATTAACAACAGCTGCAAATGAGGAACAGAAAGCACAAAATAATGCAGAGAAAGCGGACGAAGCCCAAACTGAAAATAATGAAGCTGAGTCTCTGCAATTGAGGGAAAAGACGAAGAACAACGAAACAGATAAGGCTGAAAAACAGTCTTCAGAAAACAGCGCTGATAAAGACAGACAGACAGACAATAATGAAAAGACAACAGTAAAAGCTCCATCAAATAAAGAAGACAGTGAAAAAGAACAGCCAGTTAAAAAATCTAAACAGAAGCAATCGATTATTACTAACCAAGAAGCGATTGATATTGCCTTAGAACAATTTAATGGCAGAGTTGAAGGTATTGAATTAGATGAAGAAGATGGACGCCTCGTTTATGAAATTGAACTCGAAAGTTCCCAGGGAGAGGCTGATATTGAAATTGATGCTTATACTGGAAAAGTATTAGTCGTTGATATAGATTTAGAAGATGATTGATGGGATTATTAAAAAACAGTGAGATTTCTCTCACTGTTTTTTGTTTATTTAACAACTCTAAAATTGTCTACAATTCTCGCTTCAATTGTGTGATATTTATCGAAATATGTTTGAATTAATGCAACGGCATCCTTTTGGATATCTTTTATTACTTTTTTTCCTTTAAACATTGTGTAATCTCCGCCGCCAGATGCACGGTAGTTATTGAACACAGCTTGATATGTTTTATTCATATCGAGCGGCTCACCTTGAAACGAGAGTTTTCCTACACGCTCACCAATTGGCTTAGAAATATGCAGTGTGTATTCGATCCCTTCCCACATATCATAATTATAATGCTGTGGCTTAGGATGGACATAGGCAGGGTTAACGATAATTTCGCCAGTCTCATCTAATACAAAATATTGCGCAGTCTGTTCTAAGGCAGCTTTAATATCAGCCCCAGTCAATTGAAGGACAACTAATGTGTTTGGATACATATAGTTTGAGACGATATCACGCATGGTTACTGTCGATTTAAAACCAGTTGAACTATTATTCAATAAAGAGGTTACGGAAATCGCTGCACCGCTTTCCTCCATCTGTACATCCTGAATAAATTGGATAAATGGATGTTTTGCTATGCGTGCCTGCAAAGGATCTGAAATCGTCATATCCCCTTTAATAAAACCGATTGGCTTATCCAGCCATTCTTGTGTTGCTTGCTCTAAAGGTGCGAGATAAGAAATTGTATCAGTATCTGAAACAACATCTTCAAAGGTTTTTAATTGTGCTTGTTTATTTAGAACCATCCACCGTTCATTCACTTTCAATAATTCAAGAGAAACTTCACCATACAATTTCCCATTATTGCCAGGCTGAATGACAAGCACATCATTTATAAGACCGGTGAGCTCACGATGCTGATGACCTGTTAGCAGAACATCAATTCCGGGAATTTCCTGGCAAATCTGATAGCCCTGGTTCTCGCCGGTGAGAATTTCAGTCGGCTCACCTGTATCTAAATCAGCTTCAAAACCGCCATGATAGGAAGCGATAATGATATCAGCAAGATGGTTATCCCTTATATGCTGTACCCATTTATTGAGTGTTTCAAAGGCATCGGCAAATTCCAGCCCATCAATATGTTCAGCAGACTCCCAATTTGGTACGTAATGTGTGGTGACTCCAACGATAGCTGCTTTTATATTGTCAGCAAACGTTTTTATAATATAAGGTGGGCCATATTGTGGTTCACCAGTTTCCTTATTGATGATATTTGCAGATAGAATAGGATAATTTGCTTGTTGGACAGCATTACTCAGTATGGTTTTACCAAAATTGAATTCATGGTTGCCAAGCACACCTGCATCGATATTCAGCTGATTCATAATCCCAATCATCGGATTTTCTTTGTCAGTATAATTTTTCACATAATTAGTCATCATAGGCGTTCCTTGAATCAGGTCACCATTATCAATGAGCAATAAATTTTCCTTATGTATACGTGCTTCTTTTACAATTGTTGCATATTTTGCAAGCCCGATTTGCTCTTTTTTATTTGTTCCATAATGGATTGGCATCGCATGTCCATGGATATCACTTGTATAAATTATTGTTAGCTCTTCCTTCAATGAAATTCAATCCTTCCTATAAAAATGTCCCACAGGAGGCGTGTGACCTGCCTGGGGGACAGTATAGCATGTCAGACAATTTTACGTCTAATTCGTGCAGAAGCAAAGTCGATTACTGTAACAACAATAATAATTGCCAGTAAGATTGTTCCCATTTCGTTCCAGTTTCTGTTGTTGGAAGCGAAAATTATCATTGTACCAATACCACCTGCACCTACAATACCAAGGATTGAGGAGGCACGGATGTCCACTTCAAAACGATAGATTGCATAGGACAAAAATTCTGGTGTAATTTGTGGCAATACACCATAGAATAAAATTTGTATTTTATTTGCTCCACTTGCTTCCATCGCTTCGACGACGTTCATATCAATGGACTCAATAATTTCAGCAAACATTTTTCCAAGCATTCCAGTAGAACCGATTGCAATTGCCAGAACCCCGGCAAAAGCATTTGGACCGACAGCAACTACAAATAGAATAGCTAGGATGATGTCAGGAAATGCACGTACTGCCGACAAAATCCATTTTCCAATCGTTGAAGCGATCACACCGCCCATCATATTTCTTGCGGCTAAAAAGGCGAGAGGAACTGCAATAATTGCAGCCATTAACGATCCGGCAAAGGCAATAAGTATTGTTTCAAGCATGCTCATTGCTACCTCGCCGCTAGCACCCCAGTCAGGACTGAACAATCTTGGTATAACACGTTGAAAGTTATTTACAGCACGTTCAATTGCACGGCCCCAGTCAATATCAATGCTCATAAATGTCCATACATAAAGAATAATGACAAAGACAGCGATAATTATATTACGAATGAATTTAAATGCAGATCCTTTAGGTTTAGGAGGTAATGTATATTTTTCCATTAAATTAACGCCTCCCTGATTTTCGTGCTAATGTATTCTATAACGATTACAACAATAAAGATTAGAACAATAATCATCATTGCATTCGGGTAGTTATAGAATCCAAGCTGCTGGCTTAGTATTAAACCAATACCCCCAGCACCAACAAGTCCGAGGACTACAGAAGCACGAATATTAATCTCAAATACATAAAGAACGAGTGAAACAAATTGTGGGAGCACTTGAGGAATAAGTGCATACCAAATCATTTGAAATACGTTTGCTCCAGATGCTCGCATTGCTTCTAATGGATTCATATCAACAGATTCAATTGTTTCACTGATTAATTTCGCTAAAATTCCCAAAGAAAAAATAATGAGTGCGAGAATTCCCGGGAAAAGTCCAATTCCAAATAAACCAACAAAAATAACTGCAAGTACAAGGTCCGGAATCGTACGCAGGATATTTAAAAATGTACGTGTAATATAATATAAAGGTTTGAATGTAGTAACATTTTCAGCGGCTAAAAGTGCTAATGGCACGGTTAAAATAGCGGCCACCGTTGTAGCGATAATTGCCATTTGAATTGTTTCCACCATAGGTGCCCAAATTGCTGGTAAAACAGCTGTGTTTGGCGGAAAGAACTTAGCTATCACATCAAACATATTGCTGAGAGCTCCAGAAAATCCGCCAGCCATTTGAGACTGTGTCCAAATCATACTTGTAAGATAGATAGCGATCACAATAAAAAAGATTATTGTAACCTGAACTTTTGTTTTTACAGGATAAATTGCTGGGATATCCTGTTTCGTTAATGCTTTGTTTTGTTTAGTCACGATTCGTCCGCCCCCCCACGCAAGTCATCCTCACGTATCGAACGGCCATAGATTTCTTCGAATGTACTTTCATTTACTTCAGAGGCGGGTCCGTCAAATACGACTTCACCTGCACGCATGCCAATAATACGATCAGCGTACTCCATTGCCATATCAATAAAATGGAGGTTTACAATGGTGGTTATGTTATCTTCTTTGTTTATCTTTTTTAAGTATGTCATTACTTGGTGAGATGTAGGCGGGTCAAGGGATGCGACAGGCTCATCTGCAAGTATGTATTTTGGCTGCTGTGTCAGCACACGTGCGATGCTTACGCGTTGCTGCTGACCTCCACTTAATTCATCTGCACGATTATAGATCTTTTCCGAGATATTGACACGTTTCAAACTTTCATAAGCTAAACCAATATCTTCTTTTTTATAAGCATTAAAAACAGAGCGTATGGTACCAGTATGCCCAAGACGGCCAGCCAACACATTCTTAAGTACACTGGAGCGCTTTACTAAATTGTAATTTTGAAAAATCATCCCTGTTTTTGTGCGAAGTTTTCTCAGATTATTACCGTGATACTTAAGAATGTCCTCATTATCTACGAGAAGTTCTCCGGAAGTTGGAGTTACCAGTCGGTTTATGCTGCGGATAAAAGTAGACTTACCGGCACCTGATAATCCAACGATAACGACAAACTCGCCGTCATTTATAGTTACATTTACATTGTTAAGGCCTACTGTCCCATTAGGATATACAAGACTAATATCTTTAAACTGTATCATTATTTACCTCCATAAAGTAAAACTTCATTCTGGAAGAAACTTTGCCCTTCCTGAATGTTTATTGTGCCATTCTGTCACTGCTTGATGTTAAGGTATATCTAAAGACTGCTAAAAAGGGGAGTATATGCACTCCCCTTTTAATTAGGTTTCAATTATTACTGTTGTCTTTCGCTTCGGTCGTAATAATTTTAATTAAAGTTCAATATTGTCTTTGAACTTTTGGTACGTATCTTTTACAATCTGATATTCTTCGTCAGTTGCTTCGTCAATTTCATCCCAGTTGTAAACCTCGTTCATAATTTTAATCATTTCGTCATCTTCATTAAATGAAAGGAATGTATCTTTAATCTTTTGGACGAACTCATCATCAAGTTCTTTTGTTACTGAAATTGTATCGTTAGGAATTTCTTCTGTATAATCTAAAATCTTTAGGTCGTCCATTACTGATGGGTATTCTTTTTCTAGTTCTGTACGCACATCATCAAAAGTAGTTGCTACATCAGCATCACCTTCAAGAACAGCAATTGCTGAGTTATCATGACCACCTGTCTGAATTGTTCCCCCAAAGAAATTGCTTTCTAATTCTGCAGCTGTATCATAGTCGAATTCTTTCATAAGCTGGTTGGCGGGGAATAAGTATCCAGAAGTAGATCCTTGGTCACCATATGCCCAAATTTTACCTTCTAAATCTGCAAGACTTTCAATGCCAGAATCTTCACGTACAAGGTATTGTGCTTTATACGTGCCAGAGCCGTAGCGGATGGATTTTAGGATAACCTCTACATCATATTGTTCATTAGCAAGAACATAACCAAATGCTGGAATAAAACCGATATGTACCTGGTTAGAACCCATAGCTTCTACAAGAGCATTGTAGTTAGTCATTACATTACCCTGAACTTCAATTCCCAGTTCTTCACTTAGACGTTCTGCAAGTGGCTCAATTGTATCGGCGATTGTATCAGAGTCTTGTGATGGAACAAATCCCATAACAAGTGTCTCAGGGATTTCTCCCTCACTGCTGCCTGAGTCATTTGTCTCATCACCATTGCTTGTATTGGAATCCGAATCTCCAGAGCTTCCGCAAGCTGCAAGTACCAGAGCCAAGGCTAAGATAAGTAACAAGCTATAAATTTTCTTCATGATGAACCCCCCTATTTAATTTTAAATATTGCTTACATAATCATTTAATACTATTTTCTGAAAAAAATCTAGTCATTTTTAAATAGTTTACAATGAATTTATGTTTGGGAATATTCTGCCGTCTGGTATCTACATTAAATACCAATAATTTAACAGCGATATTCATGTTTCTTTTTACAGGAAAACGGTAATACACAGAATGAAGGAATGTACGCAAAAGAGGGCTTTATATTTTTTATTCATATAGATTAACGTGTTTTGGAGGAGTATGGAATGAATAATGAGGATGTAGTAGTTTATGTAAGCGATGAGAGCACTTATTGTAATAAAGTAATTCATTTAATGGAGGAGCATGACATTTCTTACAAAGTAAAAAATGTCTCAAAAGATAAAGAATATATGCGGGAGCTTCAAAGAAATGGAATTTATGGTACACCTGCTTTATTTATAAAAGGGCAAGAGCATTCAATACTTGGCTATCAAAGAAACCGGATTTTAAACGCATTAAATGTGAGACAAAATTAAAAGAGGATAACATAATTTTATTCAGGTGCATAAATTATAATAACAATTAGGATTTGTTGTATAAAGAGGTGTCTAAAATGGATAGAAGAGGTTATTACCGTCAAGAGCCATATACACATTGGCCAAACACAAACAATCCTGGTTTTTATCCGCAATCACCATATTCAGGGGAGTCACAGCATTTCCCGGTGAAACAGCCTACACCGTATGAACTCTATGCAAAACCAGAGCAGCCAATGGATTGGTTCCATTCTGGAAAACAAACTTCAAACCCAACAGAAGTCAATTCTTCATTCACAGATAACAACGGACAGATGGAGTTTGATAAATTATTATCCTCAATCAATCAAGTAGCAAGCACGTATCACCAGGTATCACCAATCGTAAAACAATTAAGTTCCTTAATAAGAATGTTTCGGCAATAAAGCTAGCTCCTCTTAAATAATATTTCATACAGACGATTAAACATACGTGAAGCATAAACAAAAATCAGGCAAAAGTATTTTAGAGACGGTATAATTATTATATGCAAATCAGATAATAATACGGAAAACGGTAAACAAATGAAAGAGGAGATTTACATGATTGGCTGTTTATTAATCCATGGCTATACTGGAGGACCATATGAAATAGAGCCTTTGGCTGAGTATTTAGATGAACATACAGATTGGCATATCGAACTTCCGACTTTGGCTGGACATGGGACAAAACTGCAATTAGAAAATACAACCTTTAAGGATTGGATTACTTCGGCTGAGGATACATTAAAAAAATTAACATTAAAATACAATAAAATTTATGTGATTGGCTTCTCGATGGGGGGCATGATTGCTGCCTATTTGACGGCAAAATATAATGTGGATAAACTTGTTTTACTTGCAACAGCAGGGAAATATCTCGATTTCAAACAAATTCGAGCTGATCTGCATGATGTGATTAAAGATAGCTTTAAAGGTGAACTTGATAATAATAAGCTTTATCTTCATTATAAAAATAAGCTTGGGCAAGTTCCGATTAAAGCAAATTTCGAGTTTATGAAGCTGATTAATTATACACGTCCATACTTAAAGGAAGTGGAAGCACCTGTGCTGATTGCGCATGGTCAGCTGGATGGAATGGTTCCTTATAAAACGGCATATTATCTTGATAAAGAGATTATTCATTCCGAGCATAAAGAGCTTGTCTTGCTGGACCGTTCCAAGCACTTGTTATGTCTCGGTGATGATAAGGATACAATCAATGCGATGGTGCATAATTTCCTTGAGAAAACTGGACCAGCAGAAAAACCTGTTCACGTTTGAACAGGTTTTTCTGTCACTTTAAACTGTAAGTTTGACGAAGTTCACTGATGCAGCAATTGATTTACTTATCAATCTTTAAAGAAGGCAATCACGATGGCGCCTTCTCCGCCGTGTGTTGCGATAATTGGTCCTGTATCACAAAGAAAGGTTTCTTTAAAGGGATACTTGTTCTTTATATCTTGCAACAAATTTTTAGCTTTGGATTCGCTATTACAATGTGACATAAAGAGTGCTTTATGCTCAAAGTTCTTTGCGTATTCACCAATCTGGTTGATAAAACGTGTGACAGCTTTTTTATTGCCGCGCACTTTCTCGGTTACCTCAATTGTTCCTTCTTCACTCGCACGCATTAACAGCTTAATATTCAATGTTTTGGCAATTTTTCCGGTTACCTTGGAAATTCTGCCACCGCGAACAAGATTATCCAATGTATTGAGGACAAATAAAGTCGCTGTATTTTCTATGCGTTCTTCGATATGTTGAACTAAATTCTCAAAAGTATAATTATCTTTAATCTTTTCGTTTAGTTCGTGGAGCAATAGTGCAATGGCGCCAGAGGCTGACTTTGTATTAATCACAGCGACTTTTCGGTCTGGTTCTTCTTCAAGAAGCATATCTTTCGCAAAGACTGCATTTGCATGTGTGCTGCTCAATTCCTTTGACATGTTAAGCATAATAATTGGCCGATCTGCGGGCACATTTTTATATGCTTTATAAAAATCATTCGGGCTTGGCGCAGAAGAAAGAGGCACCTCATTCAGTTCCTTTACTTTATGATGAAAAGATTCAAGACTTAGTGTCCTTCCTGTTTGGTACTCGCCATCACTAAAATGAAGGTAAAGTGGAACGATTTTAATATTCAGTTGTTCAATTAACTGCTGCGGAATATCTGCTCCGCCATCTGTCATGAGTTGAATTTGCATAATCTACCGACCGCCTGACATTAATTATTTTTCTTTTGGGAAATAGTCACACTCGTTTTTTTCGATGTACTAACAATAAATAAATATAAGCCAAAAATGACAATGGTGCCTCCAAGGAACTGTGACCAGGTAATTGCTTCATTCAGGAAAAAGTAAGCCAATATTGCGGCTCCTATAGGTTCGAATATCCCAGCCATTGAAACGGTTGTTGTACTCAGCCATCTTAAACTCCAGTTAAATAAAGAATGTCCCAGGAATGTCGGGACGATTGCTAGAGCAATGAACATCCACCACTGTGTTGAAGTATAGCCGATGAAAGAATGCTGTAAAGCTAAATTATATATTAATAAAGTCAGCGCTGCGACTCCATAAACGATAAACGTATAGCTCATAAGTGATAAGCTTTTTCTGGCAGATTGACCGATCAGGAAATAAACGGTAATTGCGACCGCTCCCAAAACAGCAAGAATATCACCGAATAATGCTGTTCCACTGAGCTGCATATCTCCCCAGCCAATAATGATGCTGCCAAATAAGGTAATCAGCATACTGATAATCGAGCCATAAGAAAACCTTTCCTGAAACAATAAGAATGTCCCTAGAAATGCGAATAAAGGCTGTATAGAGACAAATACCACAGAACTTGCTACAGAAGTAAAGTTTAATGACTCAAACCATAATATAAAATGGAGCGCAAGGAATACCCCAGCTAATATGGAAAAGAACCAGTTTCTTTTTGATATACTGCGGATTTCACTGCGGTAATTTAATAAAACCAATGGAGCCATAATAACAACAGCAATGAGCAAACGATAAAATGCAATGATTGCTGCTGGAGCACCTTCCGCAAATCTGACTAAGATTGCAGAAGTAGAAACAGCGAAGACTCCAATAAATAAAGCTGCTTTTGGATTAAATGCAGGAAGACGCATGCAAAAACTCCTTTAATTCGTACGTCTGTCATTTACACGATAAATTATAATATCTATTTATTTTATCATGAAGCAGTAAAAAGTTCATTAAGAAAGCTAATAATTCACAAACGTAAGTAGATAATAATGACAGTTGTGTGTTATTATTAAAAAAGCAGTAGTTTGAGGCCCCTAAATTAATTTAAGACAGGGAAGCCTTTTGGCAGATAAGAAATGATAAAGTCTTTCTTGTTGCATAAGTGCAGCTAAGGCATTAGTTTGTAAATGCTTATATAGTACTTTACCATGGATGAAACTTATGCAGGTAAGTTTAAACCTCTATATTTTCCTTGAATATTACTCTATATTTACCCCTATAAACAGACTATGAAGCATATAAATTCTTGCACTGGCCGCTTACTTTAACGAAAGCAGGGGTAAAAGTATAAGCGATTTTTCTGAAAAAAAGTATAGAAGCTTGAGGCCTCTTCAGCTAAATAAATTTCAATAAAGGAGTAGACTATTAGGTGACAAAATTTAACGAATTAAGCATTTCAGCCCCAATCATGAAAGCATTAGAAAAAATGGGGTTTGAAGAAGCAACACCGATTCAAACAGAAACGATTCCACTTGCACTAGCAGGTAATGATGTTATTGGACAAGCTCAAACAGGTACAGGGAAAACAGCTGCTTTCGGTATTCCAATGATCGAAAGAATTGATACCAAACAAAGAAAGGTGCAAGGTTTGGTTGTAGCACCCACAAGAGAACTGGCGATTCAGGTTGCCGAAGAAATTAATCGTATTGCAAAATTCCTGGGTATCCGCGCGCTTGCTATCTATGGTGGTCAGCAAATGGACAGACAAATTCGTGCATTAAAAGATGGCCCGCAAATTGTTGTGGCAACTCCAGGAAGATTGCTTGACCATATGCGCAGAAGAACCATTCGTACAGACCATGTGCAAACAGCAGTATTGGACGAAGCGGATGAAATGCTGAACATGGGCTTTATTGATGATATTCGCGATATTCTTAAAGGGATTCCAGAGGAGCGTCAAACATTGCTCTTCTCTGCAACGATGCCTAAGGAAATCCGTAACATTGCAACAACATTAATGAAAGATCCTAAAGAAGTAAAAATTAAAGCAAAAGAAATGACAGTTGAGAACATCGAACAGTATTTCATTGAAATTCCAGAGAAGTATAAATTCGATACGTTAAACAATCACGTTGACATTCATTCACCAGAACTTGCAATTGTATTTGCAAGAACGAAGAAACGTGTAGATGAGATAACAGAAGGCTTGCAAGCTAGAGGCTACCGTGCAGAAGGAATACATGGTGACCTGACACAAGGAAAACGTATGTCAGTTCTGAACAAATTTAAAAATGGCCGTGTAGATGTTCTAGTTGCAACTGATGTTGCGGCACGTGGATTAGACATTTCCGGTGTAACCCATGTTTATAACTTTGACATCCCACAAGATCCAGAAAGCTATGTACACCGTATCGGACGTACCGGCCGTGCTGGAAAAATGGGTGAAGCAATCTCATTTGTAACACCTAGAGAAATGGCGCATTTACATTTAATTGAAAAAACGACAAAAAGTAAAATGAAGCGTTTAGCACCACCAACGAATCAGGATGCAAAACGCGGCCAGCAGCAAGTGACAATTGAAAAAATCCAAAAGACAATCAATGAGAAGGATTTAAGCTCTTATCAGGAAGCTGCGAAGGATTTACTTGAGGATAATGATTCGATTAGCGTAGTTGCTGCGGCATTAAGTCTTCTAACGAAAGAAAGAAGAGACACACCAGTTCGTATTTCATCAGTGGCACCAATTAGTGTGAAAAAAGCTTTGAACTCTAAAGGCGGTCATCGTTCGAAAAACAAACGTTTCTATGGTGGACGCAATCAAGGCAATCGTAACCAAGGTGGCCGCAATCAAGGCGGACAACGCAATCGCAAAGGCAATTTCCAAAAACGCCGCAATCGTGACTAAGCATTAAAAGCGGCAGTGGCTGTATTTAGCAGATGAATAATTGGCAAGTAATGAATTGAAGTATAAATGGTTCCGTGCATCTTGAAGCAAAGATGCACGGAACCATTTTTTAATGAAACTTTCATGCTGAATAATCGTATGGAATATTGTCAGAATTATAGAAAGGGATGATGTAATGAGACAGCCGCCTAAACATTCAATAGATCCAAGAGCTTTAAAAGTATGGAAAATCAGTGCTGTGATATATATTACTATTTTTTGGATTTTAATCATTGCTGCGGCAATCCTCACCTATTTATTTGAATGGCCACATTGGATTGTAATTACAGCTGCAATTGTGAATCTGGCATTTAGCTATCTTTTTGTCTTTTTATTTCCAAAGCTGCGTTACAGACGCTGGCGTTATGAAATTTTTGAACAGGAAATCTATATACAGCATGGGATCTTCATTATGACGCGTACACTTATCCCGATGATACGCGTACAGCATGTTGATACAGAACAAGGTCCAATCATGAAAGCGCATCATGTAGCAAGTGTTTCTATCTCTACGGCTGCGACGGAACATTCTATCCCGGCTCTCTCAGAAGAGGACGCCTCAAACTTACGTGACCGGATTTCAGACTTGGCAAAGGTGGATGAAGATGATGTCTGATGCAAAACGTCTTCATCCAGCAACAATCATTTTGAATATATTCAAACCAATTAAAGAAATGTTCTTTTTAATTGTAATTACCTTTATAACTCTTGATTTTATTTATTTTCTTCTCTTTTTGCTTGCCTTTCTGCTTCTTAATATTTTATTTGCAGGCTTATCCTGGTATCGATTTATTTATTGGGTAACAGAGGATGCATTGCAAATGGAGTATGGGGTATTCAGGAGGACGAAACGAACAATTTCAAAGAATCGTATCCAATCGATTGATCTTACTGAAAATATTGTCCACCGCATATTTAAGCTTGTACGGGTGCAAATTGAGACTGCAAGCAGTGGCACTTCAGCCGAGGCTTCGCTCCCTGCTGTTAAACTTCAAGAGGGTGAAGCATTAAGAGCTGAATTAAAATATCGAAAGACAGTGGATGAATCAGCACAAGAAAATACGAAACATCAAGAAGATGAAGTGAAAAAAGAGATTACTTTTCAGCGTTTGCTATTAGCAGGGGTCACATCTGGAGGTATAGGTGTCATTTTAGGGATTATCGCTCTTGCTCTACAAGAAGTAGAAGATTTTATTCCAGATGGGATTTATGATGTTACAATCGAATGGTTTATATCTAGCAGTTTACTGACAATTCTTCTCTTGATTGTAGCAGTTCTGTTTCTTGTTTGGTTGTTAAGTATAGGATTAACCCTTATTCGTTATGGGAAATTCACAATTAAATTACAAGATGACGAGTTGTTGATTACACGAGGATTAATTGAGAAAAAGCAGCTTACTATTCCTTTGCATCGGATTCAAGCAATCGGGGTCGAGGAAAATATCTTCCGTCAGCCATTCGGGTATGCTTCTATTGTAGCAGAACTTGCAGGTGGGTCATCAGGGGGCGGTGAGGAAACTTCAACTGTATTATTCCCATTGCTGACTAAAAATGAAATACCGGCATTTCTTGAGCAGTTTATACCAGGTTTCAGCTGGCGGCCGGAACAAATAACTTGGACTAAGCCACCAAAATCAGCATTGAAATATTATATCTTTCGTTCCGGAATTTTCTTTTTCATTGTCAGTTTAACTGTGTTCTTTCTGCTTCCTGCGTATACTTGGGTTGCTTTAATGCTCCTCGCTTTAATGTTGCTTAGAGGCTGGATGAGCTACCGTGATGCAGGGTTTTATATAGACGGCAAGCGGCTTTTTCTTCGATATCGTGTATTAAAACGTGTAACCGTCTTGTTGTACAATAAACGTGTTCAGGCTTTTGAGAAAAAGCAACATGTTTTTCAAAGAAAGGATAATCTAGCCTCTATGCGGTTATCGATAATCAGCAATGCAGGAGGGAAGCATTATCACATCAAAGACCTTGAGGAAGAAAAAGTGCATAGCTTAAGTGATTTATATTTTCACGAATAGAGTTAAATAAGCAGGAGGGCGTGCTGCCTATCCTGCTTATCTTAATAAAAGGCAATTAAATAAACCGGCTAAATAAACCAATTAATGCCAGTACGCCAATTAAAATCCAGAGCCAATTATCCTTAAGCTTCTTTGGGATAATTCTTTTTTTATTCCAGCGATTGGGATCAAATTGAATTTCTCCATGATTGTCTGGATAGCTTCGTCGGTATGCCTGCCAGGGGTTATAGACCCTTACATTTTGCAAGACGATTGGCGCGAGTATAAAGCCTCCGGCAAAACCAGCTAGATGGGCGACAATATTAATACTCGAGCCTACAAAGGACATGAGCACGCCAATAATAAAAATAGTCATAATCATTTGTGAGCTATTTTGATCAATCAAATTCTTTCTGAATAGGACCATGAAAATATAGATTCCAAATAACCCATAAACTGCCCCAGAAGCACCGAGATGTGTGTAATCTAGGGGTTCAAGGAAAAATGTGCCGATATTGCCGATAATCCCTGCTCCAAGGTAAGCGAAGATAAATTTGCCTTTACCAAGCATTTGCTCAAGTGCTGGTCCAAATAAGACAAGGGCAAAAGAGTTGAATAATGCATGCATTAAATCACCATGGAGAAAAATAGGAGTGACTAACCGCCAATACTCCCCTAAAGACACGAGTAAATTATAGCCAACCCCAAATACATAGATCTCCTGGCCGATTGACAGCTGGAGTAAATCGATGATAACCCATAGTGCGAGGTGGATGATGACTAATGTTGATACTACGGGATACAATTTCATAAACTCCTTAATACTTCTTTCATTACGCATAAACAATTTACAGGTTCCCCCTAAAAGTAATGTTCAAAAGTAAATCAGACCTTTCGAACAAACACTAAAATATATTTCATTTCAGAACTAAATTCAGTTACTATTAATATAATAAGTAATTTTAAGTGATATGACCATTGAAAAGTATAATTATCTTATGATGAGAGGTTTATTTAATGATAAAAGGAATTGGAATCGATATTATCGAGCTGGAGCGCATTAAGCAAAGCATCAAAAAGAGCGAACGTTTAGCTGATCGGGTACTTACAAAAAGAGAGAAAAAGCGTTATCTTGAACTTCCAAATGAAAGAAGAAAAGTCGAATTTCTTGCAGGTCGTTTCGCAGCAAAAGAGGCTTGCGCGAAAGCGTTGGGTACTGGAATTGGCGCGTTGAGTTTTCAACATATTGAAATTTTAAATGAAGCTAGCGGTGCACCGAAGCTGCAGGTGAGCGGCCATGAAAGTGATTACTTTCTCCTTTCTATCAGCCACAGTCAGGAATATGCAGTAGCACAAGTTCTCATTCAAGAAGGATAAGCTGAACTGTAATCTGCATAATCGTGATGGTTGTCTCATAGAATTTTAATGCGGGCAGGAGGGAACGAAATGTTTATTGTCACCGCAAAGGAAATATACGATATGTAACATGATACGATGAAGGAAATAGGATAAAGCGGCAAGCTGTTAATGAGAAATGCGGAGAGAGCAGTATTTCAGAGAATCGCTGCTTTTATGAAAGGATCCGATTTAATCGCAATAATAAATGGAGCAGGTAATAATAGTGGAGATCGTTTTATAATCGCAAGGCATCTTTTGATTATGTTTATAATGGTCAGGCAGTACAAGTTGTTCCAAATGAAAAAGTGACAGAAGATGTAAACTATCGCTGCTTGTTTTTCACAAAAACGATGACTTTATTATCAAACAAAACACATCATAGCTGTTGCGCTTCAAATAAAACAATACCGTCGTGAAAAACTGATTCAACGGTCTTCTAGTTGGTGGCGGTGCTGCAATGGCAGGGTCCATTTGCTTACAAGGGCAGAAGATGCAGGACTAGTAACGGGGCCTGAGCATAGTGACAGTTGCTGCCTTGAAAGATTTCATGCCGGCTATTGCAGCACATAGTCTGCAAGCAATGTTTCAGCTTCGGGGATTTGAAGGGCAATTGTCAGATGATAAAACAGTTAGCTTTTGATACCTTCAATGCCGTAGCAGCTTGTGTTGCAATGGGCAAAAACGAACAAGCTTGCCATTTAATAAATTAAGTATTGCAGGGTGCAGCTGGCTAAATCACTTGAGCGATTTAAAAGAAGGAAAAAGACCCATAGTTATTACACTACATGCCGGTGACATGGCAAGGATGCTCAATATTACAACTGATGGACTTTCACTATTCTGAGGAAATCGTCAGCGCTTTCCAGGGATATGCAATAATTAAAGGCAAGTATACAGTTATTGCGCGTTCTGATTATTTGCAAGCAGCAGATTCAACTGGGAACCTTGTAGTGAAAAGTCATACTGTTTATGCTCCCGCAGCTAAAGATGTTATTTCCGGAATTTCTGATGTATATCGTATGCTTTCCGTATAATGGTGATAATGTTCCCTTTGTTAATTGAGACAAGGGAGATATGTCTATGAAGAAACGCTACCTTAGCTTTTTACTCATCATGTTCGGTTGTATTGCTTTCCTTGCAGCATGTGGAGAGAAATCCCAGGAAGATGTAAAGGAAAAGCTGACAGAAACAATGGAGAAGCTTGAAGGGTATAAAGCCGAAGCGGAAATGACAATGAATACAGGTCAAGAGGAACAACGTTTTAATATCGATGTATGGCACCAAAAGGATAATTTCTATCGTGTTAAACTTGGAGATGAAAATGGGAACAAAGAGAGTCAAATTATCTTGAAAAATGAGGATGGTGTCTATGTCTTAACACCAGCTCTGGAAAAAAGTTTTCAGTTTCAGACGGAATGGCCAGACAATGGCAGTCAGCCATATTTATATCAGTCGCTTGTAAAGGATGTACTTGATGATGGAGAGGCAACCTTTGAATCGACGGAAGATCATTATGTATTCAAAACAAAAACAAATTATCACAGTAACAATAGTCTTCCTTACCAGCAAATTCTCTTTGATAAAAAGACTTATACACCAATTGCAGTTCGTGTATTAGATAAAGATGATCAAGCATTGGTTGAGGTACAATTTACATCTTTTGAACTAAATACAGAATTTGCTGCAGATGACTTTGCAATGGAGAAAAATATGGAGAACTTAGGTGACGCTCCAACGATGGCGGAAAATACAGAACAAGAAGATGCTTTTTCGGTTTTTTATCCATTATATACTGCTGGTGCCGAAGCGATTGGCAAGAAAGAAGTTAGCCTTGAAGATGGCAAACGGATTATTTTAACCTACGAAGGGGATAAAAACTTTACGCTTATTCAAGAAAAGAGGCTTGCTGCCCCAACATTGCAGGCGCCAAAAGCAGTGGAAGGTGAAGTTGTAAACCTTGGTTTCGCTGTAGGAGCTCTATCTGACGAAATGATTGAATGGAGCCTGAATGGAGTAGAATATAAGCTCGCCAGTGACTCACTCACAAAAGAGGAAATGATTGAAGTTGCCCAGTCCATCCAGGGACAGGAAATTAAATAACACATGTCCACCATCCAGCCCCCTTAAGATAAATACAGATAACTGTACTTTATCTTAAGGGAATATTTTTGTATGATTTCACAGTTGAAAAATGCAGAAGAAAATCTGCATTGGCAGGGAGCAGTCTGAATACCTCGAGCCCCTCAGGGAATAAAAAAATGATAATCATACTGGGTGTGCAGTACGAATAGGGACTCATGAACTGTATGTGAAGAAGAGGCAGGTATTCGAATTACGGACCTCCATTAGAACACCTAAAAAACCAAAAAATCACTTCCGATCATATGAATTTCCTTAAAAACGACAAAATTATCGATTTATTTTTAGAAAATCCCAAAACCCCTTTGCAAATGGGCACATTCAATGATACTATAAGATAGAAATTATAATATTTATCGTTCATCAGTTGGCGGAGGTGCATCATTTTGTCAGAGGGTTTGCAGGAAGTTATGGTGAAATTACCAAAAAACCTACTAAATGAGGTGGATGGGTTAATGAAGTATGATAATAGTGATTTAAGCGATTTTATATGTCAGGCAACAAAAAACTATTTGCAGCATAAAAAAGACGAGCATATTCAGCAATTTATGGAAACAATGCAACGTGGTTATGAAGAAATGGGTCGCATCAATCTTAACATAGCTTCAGAAGCTTTTCAGGCTGAAGAGGAGGCTGAAAACACCTTAGAGCGTACTGTGATCGGGGTGTAATATTTTGATCGTGCAAAGAGGCGAAGTATACTTCGCTGACTTATCTCCTGTAGTTGGTTCTGAACAGGGAGGTGTTCGTCCGGTATTAATTATTCAAAATGATATCGGAAATCGTTTTAGTCCCACGGTTATTGTAGCAGCAATCACTGCGCAAATCCAAAAGGCTAAGCTGCCGACCCATGTTGAAATCGACGCCAAAAAGTATGGTTTTGATCGAAATTCTGTTATTTTGTTAGAACAGATCCGAACATTGGATAAGCAGCGACTTACAGACCGTATTACAAAATTAGATCAAGAAATGATGAAAAAAATAAATCATGCAATTGAAATAAGTTTAGGGCTAAAAGATATGTATGATCATTAAAAAATACCTATCAAACGTTTGTTTGAAGGTATTTTTTTGTTGGCTGAAATAGGCGGCCAAGACTTTAATCAATTTATATTCTATGGTAAGATTCAGAAAGAATTATCTCCAGACTTTTCTAATTCTTTATATAGAATAAGACATTTTATCGGGGTAATTAGTAGTGTTTATTGCTAGTTTATGTGGTATTGCTTGCAGGAAGCGTCAAGGTATGAAATAGTTTTATATAGAAAAATTTAATAGAACGTGGAGGTAAAGTTATGAATACAAGGTTCAAGCGTATTGTAGTAGATAACAGTGATAAAATTGTTCAAATGTGGATGGAAAAACTTGTCGAATTAAAAGAGAAAAATGGAACAATTAAAATCGCGGATGAACTTTATGAGAATACGAATCGTGAATTTGTAAATGTCATCTTCAAGAGTATCCAAAATCAGGGGTCAACGGACGAAGTGGAAGCATTCTCTGAGAAGGTTGTTAAATTAGGATGGCCATTAAGCTATATTACAGATGGGCTTCAAATCTTTAGACGTGTCACTGTTGATTACATACTAAATACCTCAGATGAACTTATTGATACGAACTATATTTCTAACGTGCTAAGCAGTGTTGATGATTGGGTGGAGCCAATTATTAGCCAGCTTGTTAATGAATATTCAGGAAGCTGGGAGCAAATTGTTTCCTTACAGCGCATTGCGCTGCAAGAATTATCTGCGCCGCTTATTCCGGTTATGGACGGGATTACGATTATGCCGTTAATTGGCACAATTGATACAGAGCGCGCAAAACTCATTATGGAAAACTTATTACAAGGAACAATTAACCATAATTCAGAGGTTGTTCTTATTGATATTACTGGGGTACCTGTGGTGGATACGATGGTTGCTCATCATATTATTCAAGCTGCAGAAGCAGTTCATCTTATTGGAGCGAAATGTATCCTTGTAGGGATACGTCCTGAAATTGCCCAAACAATTGTTAATTTGGGAATTGATCTAAGTGACTTCTCGACGAAGAGCTCCTTAAGGAAAGGATTTACTTCAGCATTAGAGATTACAGATCGTAAAATTGTGCCATTGGAAGGTAAAGACCGCGAAGAACAAATTCGAAGCATTATCGATTCTGTAAGAGGAGAGTGAGACTGTTGCGGATACCTATTTTAAAGTTAAATAATTATTTGCTGATTTCTATACAAACAGAGATTGATGATCATACAGCAATTCAATTCCAAGAAGATTTATTGGATGAAATATATAAAACAGGCTCGTCAGGAGTTGTAATTGATTTAACTTCTGTAGAAATTATCGACTCATTTATTGCGAAAGTATTAGGTGATGTCGTAACTATGTCAGGTCTAATGGGGGCGAAGGTAGTTTTAACTGGGATTCAACCTGCAGTTGCAATGACGCTGATTGATCTCGGCATTCATATGAAGAGTGTGCCAACAGCTTTAGATCTTGAACAGGGTCTTATAAAACTCCACAAGGAATTGGGGGTATAATAATGGAACCTCAGTCCTGTGTGAACATTCAAAGGGAGTGGGATATTGTTGGTGCTCGTCAGCTTGGTCGAGAAATGGCTAAAGAAATTGGATTTAGCACGGTTGATCAAGCGAGGATTGCTACAGCAATTTCCGAACTCGCACGTAACATCTATTTATATGCTAAAGAAGGCAAAATTTGTTATGAAATTATTAGAACAGCAGAGAATAAAACAGGGCTGTGCTTAGTTGCGGAAGATGAAGGCCCAGGGATATCGGATATAGGTCAAGTGATGCAAGATGGCTATACAACTTCAGGCGGTCTTGGTGCAGGATTACCGGGAGTGAAAAGGCTAATGGATGAATTTGAATTAACATCTGATATTGGAACAGGAACAAAAATAAAGACAATCAAATGGGTGAGATAAAGCTTGCTCTATAGTGCAGTATAAAACATGGAGTGTGTGCTTTCGGCTTGCACTCCATTATTTTTCTATATAAGTGTTATTAAGGTTATCACCAAAAAGGTTTTTTAGGAACAGTTTTCAGGAAAAGCTGGGTTACATTTTAAATTCATTGTAACTTGGGAGGAGTATAATGGAGAAATTTATTAGACAAAATGCGGAAGAATATAAAAAATTACTAGCAACATATCTAGAGTCTCAAGATGAACAATCATTATATGGAGTAGAACTAGTTAGCAAGAGATTCATAAAATATAACATTTTGCCAGAAGAGATTATTAATCTCCATATTAAGGCTTTAAAGGAATTATACCCTGATTTATTTGTAGACTTCGAACACTCAATGGATTTTCTGTTAGAAGCAATGATTACATACGGACTTTCCCATCAAGAAATTCAAAATCTCAGGGAAGAGCAAACGGCTCTTAAGTCTGAAATCTCCATTGCTGCAGAGATGCAGGAAACATTATTACGAACAGAAAAGCCAGAAATTGAAGGGTTAGATATTGGAGTGTTAAGTGTGCCGGCGCACCAAATGAATGGAGATTATTATCATTTCATCAAAAATAATGATGGCAGTTTAGGGATAGCAATGGCTGATGTGATTGGAAAAGGCATACCGGCAGCGCTATGTATGTCCATGATTAAATATTCTATGGATAGTTTTCCAGAGGGATCTATGAGCCCGCATGCAATTTTGCGGAATTTAAATCGTGTTGTAGAGAGAAATATTGATTCAAACATGTTTATCACAATGATTTATGCGCAGTATGCACCAAAGACATGTAAACTTACTTTCTCCTCAGCAGGTCATGAGCCAGGCTTCTACTATAATGCCAGTGAAGATCGATTTACGGAAATAACTGCAAAAGGACTTGTACTTGGTGTTTCGAAAGATGTCGATTATGAAGAGCGAGAGCTGGAAATTAATGAAAATGATTTGGTTATTTTCCTGACAGATGGTGTGACTGAGTGCCGTGATGGAGAACGATTCATTGAATTAAATGAAGTGTTGGATGTAATTAGGAAATATGTAGATTTACCTGCACAAGAAATGGTGAATCAAGTATATAAATACTTTGAGAGATTACAAGACTTTCAATTAAGAGATGATTTCAGTTTGTTAATATTGAGGAAAGTTAAAAAAACGGATTGACAGAAAGCCTTTGGTGGCAAGCTTAATTGCATTTATGTAACGAGACTAATAATATATTTTCTTAAATCCAGAAAAAGTGGTTTGAGCAAGGATTAAAACGGGTAAAAAATGCAATATCGATTAAATTTCATTTGACTACGTGGATCACACGTAGTTTAAGATAGGGGGAGCATTGTGAATTTAGAAATAAATCGTTCGGAAGATAGAAAGGGAGCTATTCTTAGCTTGTCTGGTGAAATTGATGCTTATACCGCACCACAGCTAAAAGAATCATTCGGTACGTTATTAGGACAAGAAGACCAAACGATTATTGTGGATATGGAAAAGGTCACCTATATGGACAGTACAGGTTTAGGGGTATTCATAAGTGCTCTAAAATCAGCAAAAGAAAAAAATAAACAACTAAAGTTAGTTAATATACAGGAACGTGTGTATCGATTATTTCAAATCACCGGGTTGGATGAAATTATGGATTTAAAGGCAGTGATTAGAGGTGAAAGAGGATAATGGAAAAATTTGATTTTATTGAAATGACAATCCCGGCAAAAGCAGATTACATAGGTGTGATTCGCTTAAGTCTGTCAGGAATTGCGAATCGCATGGGTTTTTCCTATGAAAGTATTGAAGATTTAAAGGTTGCTGTTTCTGAGGCAATCACAAACGCTGTTACTCATGCCTATAATGAGGAAAATAAGGGAGAAATCACACTCGGTTTTGGCATATATGAAGATCGTTTAGAAATCATGGTAGCTGATCGTGGTGTTAGCTTTAATTTGAATGAGGTACGAAAAAAAGTAGGCCCATATAAAAGCACAGAATCTGTTGAGGATCTGCGGGAAGGTGGGTTTGGACTCTTTTTAATCAATGCGTTAATGGATAAAGTTGAAATCCACGACAATCAAGGAATCATAATCATGATGACAAAATATATAAAAGAAACTGGGGTGGGGCTAGATGACGACCAAGTCTCAACCACATTATAAAGGAAGAGATGAGGTTTACCAATGGATTAAATTTCTGCAAGAAAACCCAACTGATGAAGAGACTCAGGAAAAAATTGTACTTCGTTATAAGGACCTTGTGGGATCAATTGCTAGAAAATATTCTCGAAACAATATGATCTATGAAGATTTAGTCCAGGTAGGCATGATCGGTTTACTCGCAGCAGTAAGAAGATATGATGAATCGTTTGGCAAATCCTTTGAGTCTTTTGCTATTCCAACGATTATCGGAGAAATTAAACGTTTTTTACGTGATAAAACATGGAGTGTCCATGTACCGAGAAGAATAAAGGAATTAGGCCCTAGAATAAAAAAAGCAGTAGACGAATTAACAAGAATTAACCAAAATTCACCAACTGTCCAGGAAATAGCAGATTACCTTGATGCTTCTGAGGAAGAAATACTGGAAACGATGGAGATGGGTAAAAGTTATAAAGCTTTGTCAGTTGATCGTAAAGTCGAAGCTGATTCTGAAGGAAGTACAGTCGCAATCTTAGATTTGGTAGGCAATGAAGATAGTGGCTATACAAATATTGACCAACAAATGATTTTAGAAAAAGTGCTGCCAATTTTATCTGAGCGGGAACAGCTAATTTTGAAGTATACCTATTTTGAGAATAAAAGTCAGAAGGAGACAGGAGAAATTCTGGGAATTTCTCAAATGCATGTTTCCAGATTACTAAGAAAGTCGCTATTAAAGCTAAGAGAAGCGATTAAATCGGAACAATCTGAGGTGTTGGATTAAAATGGGGGAAGAAAAAGTCCATGTGTCTGTTTATCAGGAGGCAAAAAAAGGGAATGCTTTCTGTGGAGATAGCTATTTCTATGTGGAAACAGATCATCATTTTATTTGTGCGTTAGCGGACGGTTTAGGCAGTGGTGAATATGCTATGGAATCATCCCAAGCCGTAATAAATATTATTAAGGAAAATAATGATGTCAGTGTAGAGGAGCTTGTACATAAAGCGAATCAAATCCTTGCAGGTAAGCGTGGTGTAGTGCTGGGGATATTGCGAATTGATTTTAATTCGGAAGTGTATTCTTTCTCTTCGATTGGCAATATCGGTATTATGACCGTGACAAAGGATAGGAAAAAGGTGCGCAACATACCTAACACTGGATATTTAGCGGGATATAAACGTCCGATTAAAGTAGTGAATTATAAACTGCAAAAAGGCATGAATTTCATTATGTTTTCGGATGGAGTTCTGGATAAAGAGCTATCTCAGTGCTTTTTTATTAATACAGACGTGAAAAGCATAACGACAACCTATGAACAGACAACAGATAAAAACCGACAGGATGATACAACACTTATTGCTATGCGTTATGAATGATAAATAAAGTATGGAAAGAAGTAATGATAAAACTGGCACATTTGTGTCAGTTTTTTTAGTGTAAAATGAAATTATGAAAAAGTCCTGTACTTTGATAAAATAAAGTAATGAGCAAAGGAGGAAGCACTGTGGCAACAAATGAAGATAATGATTTATTAAAACTAGTTTCTAAGGAAACCAATATTAGTGAAAATATAATTAAAAAAGTGATTGCGTTATTTGATGAAGGAAATACTGTGCCGTTTATCGCGCGTTATAGAAAAGAAGCGACTGGTGGACTTGATGAGGTAGATATCAAGTTAATCCAGGATAAATGGGAATATGCTCTTAATTTATCGCAAAGAAAAGAAGAAGTTTTACGTATTATCACGGAACAAGGAAAAATGACGGAAGAACTTGAAAAAGAAATTAAAGCCGCATCCCAATTACAAAGAGTGGAGGATTTGTATCGCCCATATAAACAAAAGCGCAGAACTCGTGCGACGAAAGCGAAAGAAAAAGGGTTAGAACCTTTAGCGCAACTTGTTTGGGATCAGAATGAAATTGCTTTACATAAAGAAGCGGAGAAATACTTGTCTGAAGAACATGCGCTTAACACAATCGAAGAAGTCCTTGAAGGTGTAAATGATATTATTGCTGAATGGATTTCAGATAATCCGGAATATCGGGAATCTATCCGAGAAGAAACATTTAAACACGGAAAAATCCTTTCTGAAGCGAAAGCAAAAGAGCTGGATGAGAAAAAGGTCTACGAAATGTATTATGAATATGATGAACAGGTACGCTCTCTTGTTTCACATCGCATATTAGCTCTAAATCGCGGGGAAAAGGAAGATGTTTTAAAAGTTACGATTGAGCCGCCAGTAGATAGGCTTATTCGCTATCTTGAACGAAAAGTGATGAAAAGGTCTGCTGCTGGTGATATCCGAGCATTGCTGGAAGCAGCAATAGAGGATAGCTATAAACGTCTTATACAGCCGTCTGTTGAAAGGGAAGTAAGGAATAGCTTAACAGAAAAAGCCGAACAACAGGCGATTGACGTTTTTGCAGTGAACCTAAAAAATCTACTTTTGCAGCCACCGTTAAAAGGCCGGACGATTTTAGGGGTGGACCCTGCTTTTAGAACAGGGTGTAAGCTTGCTTTAGTAGATGAAACTGGAAAAGTGCACGGTGTTTCTGTTATGTTTCCGACGGCACCGAAATCAGATTATAAAGGTTCAGAAAAAATTGTGTTAGAGTTTGTTAATAAATATAATGTTGAACTAATCGCGATTGGGAATGGCACGGCTTCTCGTGAGACAGAATTGTTTATTTCCGAGGTAATTCAAAATAATAATTTAAAAATACCATATATTATTGTAAACGAAGCTGGAGCAAGTGTATATTCAGCATCTGAACTGGCACGGGAAGAATTTCCTGACTTACAAGTAGAGGAAAGAAGTGCAGCCTCCATTGCTAGACGTGTGCAGGATCCTCTTGCGGAGTTAGTGAAAATAGACCCGAAATCAATCGGTGTTGGACAGTATCAGCATGATGTCAGCCAAAAGTCCTTGACAGAATCACTGTCATTTGTTGTGGAAACAGCTGTTAACCAGGTTGGTGTTAATGTGAATACCGCTTCAACATCCTTGTTGCAATATGTTTCTGGTTTAAGTAAAACTGTTGCGAATAATATTGTGAAGCAGCGCAATGAGGAAGGGAAATTTACGAATCGTAAGCAGCTTAAAAAAATCCCGCGCCTCGGAGCAAAGACTTATGAACAGGCAATTGGCTTCTTGCGGATAATTGATGGAGATCATCCACTTGACCGTACACCAATCCATCCGGAGAGCTATAAAAAAACGGAAGAGCTGCTCAAGCTGATTGGTTATCGTTTACAAGATACCGGTACAGAAGCGGTTAGAGAAAAATTTGCATCGATTGATAAGAAGCAGGTTGCAGAAGAACTGGAAATTGGGGAACCAACTTTGATTGATATAATTGAAGCGTTAAGCAGACCGGAAAGGGATCCGCGGGACGATTTTCCACAACCATTATTAAAGAGCAATGTATTATCTTTAGGAGATTTAAAGCCAGGCATGGAAATGCAAGGAACAGTCCGTAATGTTGTTGACTTTGGTGTCTTTGTAGATATTGGAGTGAAACAAGATGGACTTGTGCATATTTCAAAAATGGCAGATAAATTCGTAAAGCACCCAATGGACATTGCTTCCGTTGGTGATGTGGTCACGGTTTGGGTTGATAGTATTGATGAAGAGAAAGGCAGAATTGCTCTTTCGATGATACAAAAGTAAAAAACTGCCGGAGTTTATAAGACTCCGGCAGTTTTTTTTACTTTATATCGATTAGTTATCAAGATCAGTTGCAGCTTCAACTTCGCTCAATGAAATTCCAAGAGCTTTTGCTATACCTTCACCATATGCTGGATCAGCTTTGTAGCAGTTGTTGATATGACGCAATTGAACATCTTTAGAAGTACCTTGCATTGCGCGAGCAGTATTTTCAAACAGTCTTTGTTGTGCTTCTGGTGATTGAAGACGGAATAGCTTACCTGGTTGCTCATAGTACATGCTGTCATCTTCATCGAAATCCCAGTAGTTTGCATCGCCGCCAAGCTCTAATGCTGGCTCTTGATGCTCCTTGCTGTCTTCCCACTCACCGTAGCTGTTCGGGCTGTATGAAACGTGTCCGCCTTGGTAAGGCATGATGCGCATTGCACCATCACGATGATATGGGTGGAAGTTCTTCACATTCTTTGGATAGTTAACTGGAATTTGCCAGTGGTTAACACCTAGACGGTAGCGCTGTGTGTCACCGTAAGAGAATAATCTTCCTTGAAGCATTTTATCTGGTGAGAAACCAATACCAGGTACAATGTTTGTTGGAGCAAATGCTGCTTGCTCAACTTCTTCAAAATAGTTTTGCGGGTTACGGTTAAGCTCTAATTCACCAACTTCAATAAGTGGGAATTCATCCTTATACCAGACTTTAGTTAAGTCAAATGGGTTGTAAGGCATGTTTTTAGCTTGTTCGTCAGTCATTACTTGGATATACATTTTCCATTTTGGATTTTCACCGCGTTCGATTGCTTCGCGTAAATCTCTAGTATGGCTGTCTAGATCACGACTGTGAATCTCTCCAGCTTCTTGGTCAGTTAGGTTTTCAATGCCTTGCTCTGTATAGAAGTGGAATTTAACCCATGTGCGTTCGTTGTCAGCGTTAAACATACTGTACGTATGGCTTCCGAATAGGTTCATATGTCTAAGCGTCTTAGGAATTCCGCGGTCAGACATGATAATTGAAACTTGATGCAATGCTTCTGGCAGGCTTGTCCAGAAATCCCAGTTTGCTTGCGGGTTATGCATATTTGTTACAGGGTCTTTCTTAACTACGTGGTTCAAGTCAGGGAAACGCTTAGGATCTCTAAAGAAGAATACAGGTGTATTGTTACCAACAAGGTCCCAGTTACCTTCTTCTGTATAGAATTTCATTGCAGTTCCGCGAATATCACGATCCGCATCCCCAGCACCACGTTCACCAGCAACGGTAGAAAAACGCAGGAACATATCTGTCTTTTTACCAACTTCTGAGAAAACTTTTGCTTTTGTATATTTCGTGATGTCATTTGTAATTGTTAATGTACCATAAGCACCTGCACCTTTAGCATGCATACGACGCTCGGGGATTACTTCTCTATCAAAGTGTGCCAGTTTCTCTAAAAACCAGAAGTCTTCCATTAATAGAGGACCACGAGGACCAGCTGTTTTTGAATCGTCATCATTCGGTACTGGAGCACCGAATGCGGTAGTCATTTTCATTTTATTCTTATTTTCCATTACTCTTATTCCTCCCTGTGTTATAAAATACAATTATTATAATAACACAATCATTAGCAGATTACTATCAATATTGCTTGATATATTTTAGAATAATTACCTTAACAGCAAGTTTGTGCGGAAGAATCCTTGTTTATTATTTTTTGTGTTTTAATGATAAAATAATAAGATCAGAACAATTAAGATGATATAAATTATCTTAATTTTATCAATTAGGTTATTTAATTGAGAATATAGAGGGGAATGAGTATGCGATTGTATTGCGTTATTTAATATGCATATAGTGAATTTATACTAGAGTAGTTTTAAAGAGTCAAAAAAACAGCTTGAAATATTAATAGGCATCAAAAACATAAAAAGAAAGAAATGCTGTAAATAGTTGAACAAAGTTTACTATTCCTAAAACTATTTTGATGTAAACAAAATATGTTACTATTATATGAAGAATAAAGTAAGGGAAGTATGTTATAAATGGATGATTTGTCCTTGGAGCAATTAGTGAACAGTATATCATTAGAGTTTTTTAATAAACCATTCATTGATTATGTTACGTTTAATTCAAGATTAAGAACAACCGGTGGAAGATACATTCCATCAAAAAGAAAAATTGAATTAAATCCTAAATATCTATTGGAGATGGATATCGAAGAGTTTCACGGCATAATTAAACATGAACTTTGTCATTATCATCTTCACATTACTGGTAAAGGCTATAAACATGGAGATGCGGATTTTAAGGAATTATTAAAGAAAACAGACTCTCCTCGTTATTGTCGTCCGCTGCCCTCAGAAGCGGCTGCTTTTAAATTTCAGTACAATTGTGAAGTTTGTGGAATGGTATATAGAAGAAAGCGACGAGTAGATTTAAAGAAATATAGATGCGGAAAATGTAAAGGGAAGTTAAATCCTATATAATGAAGGAGAAAAATATATTAATTAAATGTAAATAATGTCGTTGACGAAATTAAAAAACCATGATAAATTATATAAGCTAACAAATTTCCTCTTGTTGCCCCAAACATATTTGGTTTTACTATTTTTAAAAATGTGTTGACAATAGATGGGAAATGAGATATTATATTTCTCGTTGGCATAATTTTGTTAATTAGAATATTCCACAGTAGCTCAGTGGTAGAGCAATCGGCTGTTAACCGATCGGTCGTAGGTTCGAATCCTACCTGTGGAGCCACTACGGAGAAGTACTCAAGCGGCTGAAGAGGCGCCCCTGCTAAGGGTGTAGGTCGGTTCTGCCGGCGCGAGGGTTCAAATCCCTCCTTCTCCGCCATTTACATAATGGCCCGTTGGTCAAGCGGTTAAGACACCGCCCTTTCACGGCGGTAACACGGGTTCGAATCCCGTACGGGTCATCAGATTTTTATATAAGAGTTTTAGGTCCGGTAGTTCAGTTGGTTAGAATGCCTGCCTGTCACGCAGGAGGTCGCGGGTTCGAGTCCCGTCCGGACCGCCACTATTAATTGGGCTATAGCCAAGCGGTAAGGCAACGGGTTTTGGTCCCGTCATTCCCCAGGTTCGAATCCTGGTAGCCCAGCCACTTTCTTTATAAACTATGTATTGGTTATGTTCTTGACTATCATTAACGGTGCTTAAATAGAGAAAGATGGAATGGTAATTATACTATTTATGTGAATAGTATTTTTTTATTCTTATTTATAGGGAATGCATGATTTTCTTGCGGTCGTGGCGGAATGGCAGACGCGCTAGGTTGAGGGCCTAGTGGGAGTTAATCCCGTGGAGGTTCAAGTCCTCTCGACCGCACTCTTATATGAAACAAGTTTGCGCCCGTAGCTCAATTGGATAGAGCGCTTGACTACGGATCAAGAGGTTAGGGGTTCG